>DATMAW010000153.1:0-3533 GCA_035559715.1 Gemmatimonadales bacterium
GCATGGGCCGCCCGCCAACGCGCTGGCCCTGGTTATCCCGCCACATGATCCCGTTGGCCGCGCGCTGGCCCGTCCCGCTGGTGGTCCTCGAAGGTGTCAAGACGCTCCTCGGCGGGCCCGCGACGCCCCGGTCCTGCGCTCGCTCTCCGCACAACCCGCGGCAGGCATCACGGAGCGCGCGGGCTGAGGGCTCTGCGTGCGGCCGGTGCGTGCCCGCACCCGGCCCTGCTGCGGCACGCCGTTGGTGGGGCCCTGCCAAGGCTTGCGCCATCCCCCAAGATCTGGCGAAATGATAACGTTTACCGCATGAACGGCGGGCTTTAGGTCCGGATCTGTGGAGCCATTGACAGCTCCCAACCGTCAACTCATCTTGGATTATCGAATTCCTCGGCCGTCTCGCCATGGCCGCCTGCACCTCACCCGCCTGCCGGCCCCGCCTAGGTGTTGGCGCGCCGGCGAGCGGCCGGCGGCGTACGTTCAGGAGGATCGGGGCCTTGCCCTCAATCTTCCTTGACCCCGTTGATGCGCGCCCTCTCGGTCCCCGCGACCGCGCAACGCTCAGCATGATGCGCGAGAGATGCTGCCTGGATGCTGACGGATCCGGAAACAGACCGTTACACGCGTCGCTGCTCTGTGAACATCCCCCGCGGCCGCCCGAAACGTTTGGAGAGTCCCATTCGGGGGCTGCCCAATCCTGCCTTCGTGACCTGGGACGCCCGCCCCGACATAGGGCAGTGTCACTGGCGATGATATGCATTGCGCTCAGCAGCCACGGCTGCGACCGCGAGCGTATCGCGGAGCCGCCCGACCCACCGAGCGCGTACACGATCGTCGTTGTGCCGGACCCTCCGGAGGGCGGCAACGTGGCCGGCGGCGGCACGTATCCCGAGGGGGCGGCAGTCACGGTCACGGCCACGGCGGCGCGAGGCTATGCGTTTGTCCGATGGGCGGAGAACGGCGTCGAAGTGTCTAGCAGTGCCGTCCATACCTTCCGTGCCACCGGCAACCGCTCGTTGGTCGGCCAATTCATGCGCCGGCGGCACACCGTCGCCATCTCAGGCGCAGGTACGGGGCACGGTACGGTCGTCAGCAATCCCCCGGGGATTGCCTGCGAGATTCGCGCGGGCCGGTTGAGCGGCGTCTGCGCCAACCAATATTTCGCGGGTATCGCGCTGCGGCTCGTGGCAATCGCGGACGCTGGCAGCACGTTCGATGGCTGGAGCGGGGACTGCCGCGGTACGGGCTCCTGCCTCCTAGACGTCGAAGCCGACCATGTCGCGGGAGCCACGTTTACGGCAGCAACATCAGCCACCATGCCATTGGGTTACCTCGATCCCGCTAACTTTTCCGCGAACACGGCGACTATTGACCTTGCTGCCTCGCCATCGGGCGCGACCTACCTGTTCGTCGTACCGGATCTCGGATCCCACAATTGGTACCTCGCGAACGTCGATCTTGGAAATCAGCTCGTCGATTTTCGCGTGGTTGCTACGCAAGGGCCGGGGAGCGCCCAGTCGAGCGTGCGGCCACTGCCGTCGATCGAGCGTCCGTCACTCAACCTCTGGACTACGCCGGCAGCGGGGTCGCCGTCGGGACTCCCCCAAACGGACCTTTTTTACGTGTACTCGCAGACAGGCGGTAACTATGTTGCAATTCCGGGCCGCCTCGTATCGGTTGGTACACGGTACGCGATCTACGAGGATACTGGGAACCAGGACAATTTCTCGGCGGCCGAGTACGCGGTGATCCAGGGGATTCTCGATACGCAATGGCGCCGAGTGGAACAGCTGTTCGGCTCACCAACGGATCTGGATGGCAATGGACGGGTCATCGTTTTCGTTAGCCGGACAATGATGCAGCATCGCCGGTTTGGTCAGGCGTACGTGGATAATTGCCACCTGCGACCAGACCCGGGGCCGTGCGTACGGCGAGGGGAGTTCATTTATATCGCGGGGCTGGATTATTTCGCGCCGGTAACGGATCGGCGTTTCTATGTGGAGACGTACTATCCGCGGAATATTCTACACGAGACGATTCATTTAATGCAGCAGGCGCACGCATTTCGCCGGACGGGCGGCTGGGCGTCGTTTTCGGTGCCGGCGTTTTATGGCGAGGGCCAGGCGGAAATCATGTCGTTTGAGGCCGGTTTTCGGGCGGCGACCATTTGGGACGCCGTTCGGAGGCATTTGGTTGAGGCGGATCAATCGCGGAGAAATGCGTTCTTCTATCCTTATGAGTTGGGAGCATTGTTCTATCTGTTTTTGCATCGCACCTGGGGCGACGGGATCGGGCAGCGGCTGATCGACGCTGCGTATGACGGCGCGCGCGTTCGGAGGAGTTTAACGGAGCTTGCGGTGGGTGTGCCGGAAGGACTTGCGGTTGCGATGTTTTATGCGGCGCTGGTGTTCGACGGCACGGAATTTGGCTCCCGGTATGGGCTGGAATTTGCGGGAGAAAATGTGAGAGAGCAGCTGGGGTCCGTGGGAGTGCCGGTTCGCGAGGTGGGGGTAGGGGGCGAGGGGATCGAGAGGAGGAGCTATACGGGGTGTGCGGTGTTTCGGGTCGCGCATGTCGGGCCGGTTAGGATCGTTATTGAGGCGAGTTGGGGGCGGGCATATATACTCATTGCGCAGCCAAGGGGAGGGTGACTGGATGTTTGGCGATAGAGGTTGGAGGCGGAGATTCTAGGCATGTTTTGTGGATGGCTGACGCGGGAGGCTTGGATTTGTTGCGTTTTGAGAATTGGGGAGCCGGGAGCGGGCAGTGGCGGAAGGCAGTGGGTGGGGGATCCGGAGACGGCTTCGGGGCGAGGAGAAGTGGCCGTATCGGGGCAGTGGCGATCGGGGCGCGGGTAGCGCCCGACCCTCGCGGAGGCTCGTTTGTGGAGTTGACGAGGCGGTCGCGCTTGGTGGGCGGGCCGACGGACAGGGAGGGCGGTGTCTATGGCTCCGTGATTCGCAGCTGGCTTTTCGGCGCGGCGCTTACTTGCATTGGGGCGCTCGCGCCGTTGGCGATCCGCGCCCAGGAGACGCCGCCCGCGCGCGGCAAGGAGGCGCCGCCCGAAATCTCCGCGGACCAGGCGCCCCAATACGTCGGCTCGACCGTCACGGTCTGCGACTCGGTGGCGAGCACACGCTACGCGGAGCGGAGCCGCGGCCGGCCCACCTTCCTCAACCTCGGCCGGGCCTACCCGGACCAGCTCCTCACCGTGGTGATCTGGGGGGAGTACCGCGACCGGTTCCCCGAGCCGCCGGAGCGCGCCTACCTCCACCGGCGCGTCTGCGCGACCGGAACCGTGCGGCTGTACGGCGGCAGGCCGGAGATCGAGGTCCGCGACCCGGCGGCGCTCCGGCTCCAGCGCAAGGCGCCCGGCTCCTGAGGCGGCCTACCGCCTCTTTCTCTTCTCGTACGTCCCCACGAGCTCGGCGCGGTCGAGGATGTGGCCGTCCATGGCGCGCTCGAGCTGCGCCTTGGTGGGCGCGCCGAGGTAGGGGAGCGTGGCGTCGAGCGCGTAGAGCTTGTGCACGTAGCGG
>DATMAW010000154.1:0-2702 GCA_035559715.1 Gemmatimonadales bacterium
ATCCGCGGCCGCGCGTTCGGGTTTCACCGCGCGATGGATCACGCAGGCGCTACCGTCGGTCCGCTGATTGCCGCGCTGCTGCTCGCGCAGGCAGGGATGCGCCCCGGCGCGGTGATTGCCTGGGCGGCCCTTCCGGGTGCCGTGGCCGTGGCTGTCGTTTGGCTCGCCATGCGGCGCATTCCTGCCACGGCGTCGGAAGCAAGTGAGCTGCACGGGCCGCCCGCGGCCCCGCTCGCCGCCTCTCGTCTCTCCTCGCCGCTCCTCGCCTGCGTGGTCGGCTTCGCCTTCGCTCGCCTGCCCGAAACGTTATTCCTGTTGCGTCTCCAGGACCTGGGTGTCTCGGTTGCGGTAGTACCGGTGATGTGGGCCCTGCTCCACGTGGTGCGAACCTCAGCGAGCTACCCGGGAGGATGGTTGTCCGATCACATCGGGCCGAAGCGAACCATGCAGTCCGGTTGGCTGCTGTACGCGACGGTATGTGGGGGGCTCGCGTGGTCGAGCACCGCGATGGCCGGCGCGGCGTGGTTTCTCGCGTTTGGCCTGGTGGCGGGAGCGACGGAGGCTTCGGAACGAACGCTCGTGGCCGCGCTCGGAGGCGCCGAGCGGCGCGGGCGGGCGTTCGGCGCGTACCACGCAGCCGTGGGCGTTGCCGCACTTCCGGGCGGGTTGGTCCTTGGAGCGATCTACTCGGCCTTCGGTGGAGCCGTGGCGCTCCTGGCGAGCGGCGCGGCCGGAGCCGTGCTGGCGGTCGCAGCGCTCGGCACGCGCGACTCCTCGCCGACTACTCCACCGCGTACGCGCTCTGGACGAACGGTGCTTCCTTGACCACCGGCTCCTTCTTCTGCCACAGCACCGCAAACCACTCTCGCGCCGCCGCCACCAGTACCAACACGACCACAGCCATGAACGAGAGCGCGAGAATGGCGTTCAACCAATCGTTGAAGATCAGTCGCCCGGCTGAGGGGTCCGTGCTGCCGGCCAGCGACCGGGCGTGCGCGAGAAAGCCGAGCCGCGGCTCGGGTGCGAACACCTTCTGCCAGCCTGCCGTGAGCGTCACGGTGGCAAGCCAGGCCAGGGGCACGAGCGTCACCCAGGCATATCGGGCCTTCTTCATCTTGATGATGATCGTGGTCGCCACGGTCAGCGCGATGGAGGCGAGCAGCTGGTTGGAGATGCCGAACAGGGGCCACAGGGAATTGATCCCACCGAGTGGATCCAACACGCCCTGAACCAGGAAGTAGCCCCACCCTCCTACGATCACCGCGCTCGCCAAGACATTCGCCGGATACCATGACACCTCGCCGAACTTGCGCCACACCTGGCCACCCAGCTCCTGCAACATGAAGCGGCCCACGCGCGTGCCGGCGTCCACGGTCGTGAGTATGAACAACGCCTCGAACAGGATGGCGAAGTGGTACCACAAAGCCATGAGCGCTTGTCCGCCGATCTTGCTCGACGCGCCGGCGAAGATCTGCGCCATGCCGACGGCGAGGGACGGGGCGCCACCGGTGCGAGAAAGCAGGCTCTGCTCGCCCACCGCCTGGGTCAACGCCGCCATGTCCTCCGGCCGGAGCGTGAACCCCCAGCCCGCCACCGTCTGTGACGCCTGCTCCAGGGTGGTACCCAGCAGCCCCGCCGGCGCATTGATGGCGAAATACACCCCGGGATCGAGAATACCCGCTGCACACATCGCCATTACGCCCACAAACGACTCCATCAACATCCCGCCGTAGCCGATCATGGGGATGTGCGACTCACGCATGACCATCTTCGGTGTGGTGCCCGACGCCACGAGCGAGTGGAATCCGCTGATCGCTCCGCAAGCGATCGTGATGAACGCAAACGGGAACAGCTTGCCGGCGAATATGGGACCCGTGCCGTCCACGAACGGCGTCACCGCGGGCATCTTGATCGGCGGCAGCACGATGAGAATGCCGATGGCGAGCGCCACCACCGTGCCGATCTTGAGGAACGTGGACAGGTAATCTCGAGGCGCGAGCAGCAGCCACACCGGCAACACCGACGCCACGAAGCCATAGAGGATCAGCCAGTACGACAGCGTCGTAGCCCTGAGCGTGAAGAACTCCCCGAGCGCAGGATGCTCGGCCACGAGTCGGCCGGTCCACAACGCCACCAGCAGGAGCACCGCTCCCCCAACGGACGCCTCCAGGGCCTTCCCGGGGCGGACCACTCGCATCCACCAACCCATGAGGAGCGCAATGGGAATGGTGCAGGCGATCGTGAACGTGCCCCACGGGCTCTCGGCCAGCGCACGCACCACGACCAGCGCGAGCACCGCGAGCAGAATGATCATGATCGCCAGAATCGCGATCATGCCGGCAATCCCCGTGACCTTGTTGACCTCCTCCTTTGCCATCTGGCCGAGCGACTTCCCGTCACGCCGCATCGAGGCGAACAGAGTCACGAAGTCCTGGACGGCCCCGCCCAGGACGACGCCGATCACGAGCCAGATTGTGCCGGGCAGATAGCCGAACTGGGCCGCGAGCACCGGTCCTACCAGCGGGCCCGCGCCGGCGATGGCGGCGAAATGGTGTCCGTAAAGCACCCATTTGTTGGTTGGGACGAAGTCTCGGCCGTTGTTCAGTCGCTCCGCGGGCGTGGCCCGTCGGTCGTCCAGCTCCATGACACGCCGCGCGATGAAGCGGGCGTAGAACCGATAGGCCACCACGTACGTGCAAACG
>DATMAW010000155.1:0-22601 GCA_035559715.1 Gemmatimonadales bacterium
GGTGAGCGTCGTGCATGTGATGAAGGGCGGCTTCGAGGGCCCACGTCGCCTCGACGAGCGCCAGGTGCCGAAGATCACGGCGTTCCTCTTCCGCCGCGGCGGCCACGAGGACCCCGTGCGCCTCGCCGCGAACGCGGGGAAGAGCTTCCAGGGAAGCATCGTCCTCGGCATGGGCTTCACCTTCGACGACACGGACACGAAGGGCGTCGCCACGCCGATCGCGGAGATGAAGCGCATCCTCTCCGCACACCCGAACTACCGCGAAGTGATCCTCCCCTACATCGGCGGCGAGGAGGTAAACACCAGCCCCACGCACGCCCACCACCGGTACGTGATCAACTTCGGCGAGCGGAGCGAGGAGGAGTGCCGGCGGCGCTGGCCGGAGCTGATGGCAATCGTCGAGGCGAAGGTGAAGCCCGAGCGGCTAGCTCAGAATGATCGCGGTGCAAAGCGGCTCTGGTGGCAGTTCATTCGGCCACGCCCCGAACTTCACGCCGCCATCGCGGGGCTGGAGCGGGTGATGGTGATCTCACAGGTAACTCAGCACGTCGCTTTCGCGTTCCTGCCGGCAGGCACCACCTACTCACACCGCCTCTACGTTTTCGCCCTGGATCGATGCGCCGCCTTCGGTGTTCTTCAGTCCTCGCCCCACGAGATCTGGGCGCGCTTCTTTGGATCCACGCTGGAAGAACGATTCATGTACGCCGCAGTGGACTGCTTCGAGACCTTCCCGTTCCCCGAGGGCTGGGAGACCCACCCCGCCCTCGAGGCCGCAGGCAAGGCCTACTACGAGTTTCGCGCGGCGCTCATGGTGAAAAACGACGAGGGCCTCACCAAGACCTACAACCGCTTCCACGACCCCGACGAGCGCGACCCGGAGATCCTGAAGCTGCGCGAGCTGCACGCCGCCATGGACCGCGCCGTGCTCGAGGCCTACGGCTGGGCCGACATCCCGACCGACTGCGACTTCTTCCTCGACTACGAGATCGACGAGGAGGAGTGGGGCGACAAGAAGAAGCCCTGGCGCTACCGCTGGCCCGACGAGGTTCAGGCCGAGGTGCTGGCGCGCCTGCTCGAACTCAACGCCGAGCGCGCCCGCGCCGAGGCCCGCTCCGGCGCGGCGGCCGCGGGGGCAGAGAAGAGGCGCCGTCGCAAGAAGGGGGCGGGACCCACGTCTCCACGGTCAGCAGAGGATCTTTTCTCGTGACCGCAGCGATTCGCGCAGATAACCCGATCCGGAGCGTTGAGGATGACGCCCTGGGACGCGCGAAACCCGCCCGCTCGTTCGCGGAGCAGGTCCTGTCGTTGGACCTGAGCGAGGGTGCTGTAGTGGGCGTCCTGGGGCCTTGGGGCTCCGGGAAGACCTCCTTCATCAACCTCGCACGTCCCCATTTGCAGGCCAGGAGCGCCGCGATCGTAGACTTCAATCCGTGCATGTTCAGCGGCGTCGAGCAGCTCGCCGACAGGTTTTTTGCTCAGGTCTCCGCAAAACTGAGGCCACGACGGGACCTCGCCGAGGTCGGGCGGCAGTTGGAGCGGTACGGCGAGGTATTGTCGGGGATCACGTGGGTACCGGTGGTCGGCGCGTGGGCTGAGCGAGTCCGCGCTGCCGCCAAAGCTCTGGCAATGGCCTCCCGACGCGCCACCGAGGATCTCGATGCGCGTCGCAATAAGGTTGAGAAGGTGCTAGGAGCCCTCGATAAACCGTTGGTCGTGGTCCTGGACGACATCGATCGGCTGAACACGGAGGAAATCCGCGACATCTTCAAGCTCGTCCGACTTACGGCGAACTTTCCGAACGTCGTTTATGTCCTGGCGTTCGACCGTTCGCGGGTAGAGGACGCTCTCAGCAACCAAGGCATTCCCGGCCGTGACTACCTGGAGAAAATCCTCCAAGTGGCCGTTGACCTGCCCGCGATTCCCGCTGACATCCTCAACAGGGAAGTCCTCCAGGCGATCGATTCGGCGCTCTCGACGATCAGTAACCCGGGGCCCTTCGACCAGAACCTCTGGCCTGATGTCTTCATGGAAGTAGTTCGGCCGCTGATCAGGAACATGAGGGACGTGCGGCGCTTCGCGGCAGCGGTTCACGGCACGGTCCGGGACTTGAACGGACAAGTCGCGCTGGTGGATGTTCTGGCGCTGGAGGCTGTTCGAGTCTTTCTCCCAGACGTGTTTCGCGAGATGCACGCTGCGGTCGCGGGGCTCACCACAACCTCCGGTGTCGGCCATGTTGGCCGGGGTGATGAGAGTCCGTTGAAGGAACAGATCGACGGGCTCATCAAGACAGCTGGTGAACGTGGCAAGGTCGTGCGGGCGCTCGTCAATCGGCTATTCCCAGCAGGGGAGCGACACATTGGCGGCTCGCACTACGGCCCTGATTGGGAACGTCGGTGGCTTCGTGAGCGCCGGGTCGCTCACGAGGATATCCTCATGCTTTACCTCGAGCGTGTTGCTGGGAAGGGGCTACAGGCGTTTACGAACGCCGAGCAAACGTTCGCGCGTTTGGCCGACCGCGACGCGCTTGACCAATATCTCCGCTCGTTGCCGTCAGAGCAGTTAGAGGACGTTATCTCCTCGCTGGAAACGTTCGAAGAACAGTTCAGGCCTGAGCACGTAATCCCCGGATCTGTCGTTCTCCTGAACCTGTTGCCGGACTTGCCTGAGCGCCCGCGGGGCATGTTCGATCTCGGCAAGGCGCTCACGGTAACACGAGTTGTGCTTCGGCTCCTCCGCTCGCTGAAGGGCCCCCTAGCGGTGGAGACCGCGGTGCGAGAGATCCTGCCTGCCCTTACCTCTCTGTCGTCAAAGTTGACACTTATCACCATCGTCGGACACCGCGAAAACGCCGGGCATAAACTGGTATCGGAGGAGGCAGCCGCCGAGTTCGAGCGGCAGTGGCGCGCCGAGGTGCGGACGGCGAACGCCGACTTGCTGTCTCGCGAGGAGAGCCTTCTAGAGGTCCTCTGGCGCGCGAAGAAAGAGGCCAGGCCGGAGGAACCGCCGGTGCAGGTTCCCGACGCCCCGCAGGTTACGTTCGCGGTTCTGAGATCCGCCCGAAGCGAGGCACTCAGTCAATCTGCGGGAAGTCGTGCAGTGCGCCGGTCTCCGCGGCTTGCATGGGATGCACTGGTCGAGCTGTACGGCGACGAAGCAGTTCTTCGTGACCGAATCGAGGGCCTGAAGGCAGTCCAGCCGGCGGATGCTGATGAGCTGCTGCAGCTGGCAGGAAGGTATCTCGATGGATGGCGCCCGAAGGAGCTTGGAGATGATTAGCCACTTCTGCACCAGGGGTTCTTGCGCCAATCGTCACGGGACCATGCGATTGGAGACGGCAAGAATCCCGGGGGCTCATTGCAGGCGACGTAGCCGACAGCGGGTGTTCCCCCATGAGCCGTAGCACCCCCACCTCGCGCGAGGTCGACGGCAAGGGCCGTACGGTCCGCGAAGTCCTCGCCGGTCGCAAGTACTCGATCGATTACTACCAGCGCGAGTACAAGTGGCAGACGAAGCAGGTGGAGGAGCTGGTCGAGGACCTCGCGGCCAAGTTCCTGGACAGCCACGAGGAGGGAAACGAGCGCAGCGCCGTGGCCGACTACGGCCACCTTCGTCGCATCCAGGGCTTGACCGTAGGCCAATTCGTCACCGGGACGACGCGACAAGAGCGTTCGAGCTCGAGAGGACCATGCCCACCCGTCGGCCGCACCTGGCGTTACGATTCCTCGGCAGTTGTTCATGGAAGCCGAGGAACCGTCTCACCGCACTGGACAGACCACGTTCCAGGGGTCGGGAGCGCGGCGGGCATCCAGGAGGACAACGCCGATGACGGCGCCTAACGCAACGGGGTCCCCCACGACGTCGCTCGAAGTGCGCGAGCGCCTGGTGGAGGCGTTGCGGCTCGATCTCGTCGGCCCCGGCGCGGGACATCCGTTCGCGGACGAACGCCTGCCGGGCTGGATCCGCCCGTCGAACTGGTACCTCACGGGCTTCCTGGCCCCCTCGGGCGCGCCGCCCGAGAAGCGCGCTGACGCCGACGAGGACGACGACTTCGAGCTCGTCCCCGAGTCGGCCGGGCTCGCCGAGGAATCGACCGAGGAACGCAGGCCGGCGAAGAAGGGGTACTTCCCATCTTCGATGGGGCTCTCGTTTCTCGTGCCGAAGGACGCGCGCACGCTCGAGGTCACGGTGCGCTGGGGTGAGTATGCGCGCGCCGAGATCGAGGGCGCCGATGGAAGGCCGCTCGCAGTCTGGCAACGGACGGCGCGCGAGGAAACCGTGACGCTCCCGCTTTCGGGAGCATCTGAAGCTTCGGTCCACCCCGTCCCTCGGTCCGGGGGCCTCCAGCTCCACACCGTCGAACGGCGGATCGCCACCGAGGAACTCGCGGAGCGCATCCCGGCGGACACGCGGTCGGTGTCGGTCTTCCTGGTCAATCGTCGCCGCCCCGATGTGGAGAACCCCGACCGGGCTTACGCCTTTCAGGCGGAGATCGAGGTGCGCTCGGCAGAGCCCTTCGTGCCGCGGCCGGACTTGCGCGGCGCGATGGCCGAGGAGTGGGACGAGCAGGTGGCGGACCTGCACTATGCGGACGCGCCCGAGTACGCGACCGGTCACGGCGTCTCCGCCGAATGGGAGCTGACCGACGACGCTTGCCGCGTGCTGCGCACCGCCTGGGTTCCGGAGGCGGGTGTCGAGCAGACGGCGAGCGTCGATGTGCCGAGTGTCGAGCTTTCGATGGAGGCGCTCGGCGCGCTCGCGGGCGGGCCGGCCGCGCGCGCGACGCTCTCCCCGCTTGTCGCCCGTTACCGCGCGTGGATCGAAGCGAGGCGAGCTGGAGTCGCCGCGCTGTCCGGCACGCGGCGCGAGACAGCGGAGGAGCTGCTGCGGCTGGCCGGGGTCGCGGCGGACCGCATCGAGCGCGGCATCGCCGTGCTTGCGGAGGACGCCGATGCGCTCGACGCCTTCCGCGTCGCGAACCGCGCGGTGGCGCTGGCGCTCAGGAAGCGTCTCGGCGTTGCCGAGCCACGCTGGCACGCCTTCCAGCTCGCGTTCATCCTGCTCAACCTGCCCGGGCTCGCCGACCCACGCGACGCGAATCGCGAGACGGTGGATCTCCTCTTCTTCCCGACCGGTGGCGGCAAGACGGAGGCCTATCTCGGCCTGGCGGCGTTCGCGATGGTCCTGCGACGACTCCGGCACCGCGGTGGGACAGGGCTGGAAGGCACCGGGGTGAGCGTGATCATGCGGTACACGCTCCGACTGCTCACGCTGGATCAGCTGGCGCGGGCTGCGGGCCTGGTGTGCGCCCTCGAGCTGGAGCGCGAGCGAGACCCGGAGCGCTACGGGAGGTGGCCCCTGGAGATCGGCCTCTGGGTGGGGAAAGCTGCCACGCCGAACATCCTGGGCCGCAAGGGCGACAACCGTCCGGACTCCGCCCGCGCGAAGGTGACGCAGTTCAAGGCGGATCCGAAGGGCAAGCCGTCGCCGATTCCACTCGAGAACTGTCCCTGGTGCGGGACGCGCTTCGGGCCCGACTCGTTCGTGCTGTTCCCTAACGACGACACGCCGACGGAACTTCGCATCGTCTGCACGAACTTCGAGTGCGAGTTCGCACGGGACCGGGCGTTGCCCATCGTCGCGGTGGACGAGCCGCTTTACCGGAGGCTTCCGGCGTTCCTGATCGCGACGGTGGACAAGTTCGCGTCCCTCCCGTGGGTGGGACAGTCCGGCGTCCTGCTGGGCGGCGCGGAGAGATACGACAAAGCCGGCTTCTACGGCGCTGCAGAGCCCGGGCAGGGCGTGCGCCTGGAGCGGCCGCTCCCACCGCCCGAGCTCGTGATCCAGGACGAGCTTCACCTCATCGCGGGTCCGCTCGGGACGATGACCGGGCTCTATGAGGCGGCGATCGAGGCGCTCGCCGTGCGCGAGATCGAGGGGCGCGTGGTGCGCCCGAAGATCGTGGCCTCGACGGCCACCGTGCGCCGGGCACAAGACCAGATCCAGGCGCTCTTCGCCCGGCCAATCACGCAGGTGTTCCCACCGCCGGGCCCTGACCGAAGGGACTCCTTCTTCGCCCGCACGGTGCCGGCCGCCGAGGTCCCGGCCCGGCTCTACCTGGGCGTCGCCGCGCAGGGGCGGAACCCCAAGGTCGTGATGCGCCGGGTGTGGCTTGCCCTCATGGGAGCCGCCGAGCGCGCCTACCGCGACGCCGGGGGACACAAGAACGAGGCTAACCCTGCGGATCCGTACATGACCGTGCTCGGCTACTTCAACGCTCTTCGCGAGCTGGGCGGGGCGCGGCGGATTCTGGAGGAGGAGATCCAGAACACGCTCAAGGCCTACGGGAAGCGCCGCCGGATCGGCGAGCAGCCAGGTCTCTTCCAGGATCGCAAGACCTTCTCGGAGGTGATGGAGCTGACCTCGCGTGTCACGACCGATAAGGTCGCCGAGGCGCGGCGGCGGCTCGAGACACCGTTCCACAAGATCGAGCAGCGCGTGGACTGCGCCATCGCGACCAACATGATCTCGGTCGGCCTGGACATCCCGCGGCTCGGCCTCATGGTTGTCTTTGGGCAGCCCAAGACCCACGCCGAGTATATCCAGGCGACGAGCCGTGTCGGCCGTGCCGAGGACCGGCCGGGCCTCGTCGTCACCCTCTTCAATATCCACAAGCCCCGCGACCGCTCGCACTATGAGCGCTTCCGCCACTACCACGAGACCTTCTATCGCTCGGTCGAGGTGGGGAGCGTCACGCCCTTCTCGGCGCGCGCCCTGGACCGCGGATTCGCCGGCGCGCTCGTGTCCCTGGCGCGGCACGCGCAACCTGAGCTCACGCCTGCCCGGGGTGTCGAGCGGATCGCGGACGTTCGCGCCAAGCTGGAGGAGCGGCTTCTTGCAAGCTTCCTGGAACGGGTGCGCCGGCAGCCCTTCGCCGACGAGGCCGAGCGCGAGGAGCGCCTGCGCAGCGTGCAGAACCGCGTGGTGGACCTGCTCGATTCCTGGCACAAGGTCTTCGAGGACTACCAGGTGGCCGGAGTGGGTGTGCAGTACCAGCGCTACGAACTGCCGCAGCCGCGTCCGCTGCTGCGGGAGATGCTGGAGCGCGACTTCGAGTCCGAACACCACCGGAAGTTCCGCGCCAACCGCTCGCTGCGGGACGTCGAGCCTGAGGTGAACCTGTTCCTGAAGGACCTGAGCGGTCTCGAGGTGAAGGACCGCACGTGACTCGCAAGGCGCACGGTCAGATCCGCCAGGGACAGGTCATCACGACCTACGGGCCGGGCGCGCTGATCGACCTGCCGAGGCACTCGGCCATTGTCGGTGGCCTCGATACCTGGCCCAAGCCGAGCGATCTCGACGAGATCGTTGAGCCGCGGCTTACTCGCAAGCTCCAGATCATGACGGGGGTTCCCTCGCCGCGGTTCTACGCGCCCCCGCCGGACTCGAACGACCCCCGCGAGCCGGCCCGCAGCATCGGTGCCTGGCGCTTTCCCGAGTGGTTCGTGGTGCAGGACGAGGGTGGCTCGGAAGATCGGGCACGTTCGCGCCGCCTCGTCCACCGCAAGGCGCTCGACGACAAGGGCCGCTTTGACGGCCGTCCGGTGGTCGCCTCCCGCTTTGTGCGAGCGTGTCCTAGGGGTCACGTGGACGACCTCGAATGGCGGCGGTTCGTGCACGGACCCGAGGACACTTCCTGCGGGCGCCAGCTCTGGCTCGACGAGCGCGGGACGAGCGGGGATCTCGCGGACCTCGTCGTGCGCTGCGAGTGCGGGAAACAGCGGAGCCTCTACGAGGCGACCCAGCTCGAGCTGAATCCCCTCGGCACCTGCCGCGGGGCGAGACCGTGGCTCGGCAGGAACACGGCCGAGGACTGCAACCAGCCGAGCCGGCTCCTCATCCGCACGGCGTCGAATGCCTGGTTCCCGCAGGTGGTGAGTGTGCTCTCGCTGCCGGACCGCGGGAGCGCCGTGGAAAACGCTGTCGCCGAGGTGTGGGACGATCTCCAGATCGTCGAAAGTGAGGCGGACCTCGCGCTCCTGAAGCGCAAGCCCAAGATCGCGGCGCTTCTCGCCTCGTTCGCCGACCGGGAGGTTCTCGACGCGATCCGCGGCCGCAAGCTAGGCGGCGCCGAGGAGCGGCCGGTCAAGCAGGTTGAGCTGGATGCGCTGCTCGCGGCTCCGGAGGGCTTTGGCGACGACGTGCCCGTCGACCCGAACTTCCACGCCCGCCGGCTGCCGGAGCGTGCGTGGCGGCGCACCAGGCGGACCGACGGCATGGAGGCCGTGATCCAGCTCCACCGGCTCCGCGAGGTCCTGGCGCTCGCCGGATTCACGCGCCTTGAGCCCGTTATGCCGGACATCCATGGCGAGTACGAGAGCGACGTCGAACGGGCACAGATCGCGATCGAGCCATCGTGGTTTCCTGCGGTCGAGAACCGGGGGGAGGGCGTCTTTGTCCTGCTGCGCGCGGACGCCGTCCGGCGCTGGCTCGAGCGGCCAGCCGTGGCGAAGCGGCTCGAGGGCCTTGCGGCCGGGCACAGCCGCTGGATCGAAGACCACAAGAGCCAGCGCCCTTTTCCGGGCGGGCCCTACGTGCTCCTCCACACCCTCTCCCACCTTCTCCTCCAGTCGCTCGCCATGCGCTGCGGGTACCCGGCGAGTTCCATTCGCGAGCGCATCTACGCGGATCAGCTGGGCGGGCGCTACGGCATTCTGCTCTACACAGGCAGCCCGGACGCCGAGGGGACACTGGGCGGGCTGGTCCAGCAGGCTCGGCACCTGGAGGACCACCTGGCGCAGGCGCTGCGGATGAGCGCGCTCTGCTCGAACGATCCCGTCTGCGCCCAGCATGACCCGGGAACCAGCATGGAGGGGCGATGGCTGCACGGCGCCGCCTGTCACGGCTGCGCACTCGTTGCAGAAACGTCTTGCGAGATGCGGAATGACTACCTGGACCGCGCCCTGGTGGTTCCGGTGCTCGGGGTTGTGGACGCGGCGTTCTTCGAGGCCATCGCATGATCGACACCGTGCTCGATCTGCCGCCGCACGCCCGGGAGCGCCTGGCCAACGCGCTCGAGTCAGGGCTTCTGCCGTCCACCCCTTCGCCAGCGGCGCTCCGGTCGGTGCTCGGAACCGCGGAGCCGGTCGAGCAGGTCGCCGCCGCCCTGGGAGCGCTGGGCCGCATGGGCGTCTCGGGGCCGGCGGCCGGGCTGTGGATCCGTAGCGTCTCGAGACTCGAGGCCCGGGCTCCGCGAACGGATCTGGTCTGGTCGGGCCCCGAGGTCCCGGGCCTCCATGCCAGGGACACGAGACGCGTCTACGAGGAACTATTGGGGTCCGCTGAGCGCTCCGTGTGGGCCAGTACGTATGTCTTCTTCGACGGCCAGAGGGCCTTCGCCACTCTGGCGCGACGGATGGACGTCGTGCCCGAGCTTCGGGTCACGCTCCTCCTCAACATCCAGCGCCGGCGCGGCGACACGACGGCCGCAGAAGAACTCGTACTCCGTTTCGCGGACCGCTTCTGGAAGACGGAATGGCCCGGAACGTCGCGGCCGGCCGTCTTTTACGACCCACGGGCGCTCGACCCGGACGAGCCGTCGGGAGTGCTCCATGCGAAAGCGGTCGTCGCCGACGACGAAACGGTCTTCGTGACCTCCGCGAACCTGACGGAGGCCGCTTTGGAACGCAACATCGAGCTGGGGCTTTTGATCCGCGATCGGGCTCTCGCCGCCAGCGTAGCCACCCACTTCCGGGGCCTGATCGATCGCGGGCTGCTGCGCCCCTTGCCAGCTGTGTGAGGGATCATCCGCACGAAAGGACGCGCGGACTTACGAGCGGGACTGTTGAGAGTTTCTCGTGATCCTGCCCCGTTTTAGTGGACAGCGTTAAGCAGCGTGCTGGAGCTCGAACATCGCAGGGCTGACGTAGCCCAGTGTCGAGTGCCGCCGCTGCCGATTGTAGAACCGCTCGATGTAGTCCTCCAGGTCCTGCTGTAACTGCTCCCGCGTCTCGTAGCGCCGCTCGTGGAGGCGTTCGACCTTCAAGGAGTGTAAGAAGCTCTCGACCACCGCGTTGTCCCAACAATCGCCGAGCCGACTCATGCTTGGCTGCAGGCTGCGGCGCTGGAGCACGGTCTGGTTGGCCGTGCTCGCGTACTGGGTGGATTCAATCGGTCGTCGCAACACCTGGGCACGATGGAGGTGTGCGATGACACGAACGGGAGGACGAAGGGCCGCCCGCGGCAGCGCGGCCGTCAGTTGCCGGTCGAGCGGCCAGCCCACCACCCGACGGGAAAAGGCGTCCAGCAGCACGGCGAGATAACACTACCCCTCGGCGGTGGGGACGTAGGTGACGTCGCCCATCCACACCCGATTGGGTCCCGGGACCGTGAACTGGCGATCCAGGTGATCGGGGCCACGCGGGAGCCGTGGGCACTGTCGGTCGTCACCCGGAACCGGCGCGCCTGCTTCGCCCGGATCCCGTGCGCCCGCATGAGCCGAGCCACGCGGGGCCGGCCACACGGGAAGCCGCGCGCCACCAGCTCCGGATGCATCCGCGGACTCCCGTCCGGTCGAGTTCGGCGTGGATCCGCTGCATCTCAGCCACCAGCAGCCGATTGAAGTGGGCCCGGGCGCTCGCTCGGCACCGCCGCCACGCGTAGTAGCCCCTGCGGGAGACGTCGAGGAGCTCGCACCGGCGCCCCAGTGGCAGCGAGCTGCGGGTGGTGAGCAGCGCCTGATACCTCATCGCGAGTCCTTCGCGAAGAACGCCGCCACTTTTCTTAAAAAGTCGCGCTCCGCCCGCAGCTGGCTCACCTCCCGCCGCAGCCGCTGCAGCTCGGCCTCCTCCGCCGGCGCCCGCCCGTTGCCGGGGAAGGCCGTCGTGGGATCCCGCGCTACTTGCAGCTGCCAGCGCCGCACCACCTGGGCATCCACCCCCAACGCCCGCGCCACATCCGCCAGCCGGGTCCCGGCTGCCAGCTGCCGCACCGCCTCGAGCTTGAATTCCCGACTGAACCGCCGCCGCGTCGCTTTCATGGACCACCTCCCGGTCAGAAGCTTGCCTCCGACCTAACTCGGTGTCCACTTTTTCGGGGGAAGATCAATGCGTTAGGCGACGACCACGGCCAAATCTGGGCCGTCAGAAACAAGTACTACCTCCGCCCAGCCGGAACGTTTTTGCCAAGGGAGCTGGCCCGTCAGTGAAACTGACAACGCTGCTGGTTTGTGTCCTCGCGCTTAGCGCGTGCGAGAGAGCGAAGAGTGCTGCTGACTCGCAGCGGCGGTTGGATGACGACCGTCTACGGTGCCGGCAGCTGTCTGGAACAGCCTTGGATGGTTTGGAGCGTGATGTAAGTGAGTGCTTGATGGCGTATGGATGGGACTCGACAACGGCGCAAGAGGCCGCCAGAGCCGAAGCCATGCACGCCGTGGGCTTAGGATATCGCCGCGTGACTCCTGAGACGTCAGGTCCCCGCCCGCTCCGAATTGCTCCCGCGCATGAATGGGTAGGGTCTACCAGAACGAAACTGTACTACAACGCCAACTGTGAGGCTGCTCAGCAACTTCCCCGCAACGAATGGATCGCCATACCTACAGAGAGCGCAGCACGCCAGGCTGGGTACAAACGCGCCAGTGAGCCGGGTTGTTGACCGGCCTCTCACTCGATGGGCAATCTGCAAATAGCAGGGTGGGCGGCCCACCTCCGATACCTAACTTTTTGCCCTCGCCTCTGTAATGTGATTACACTGTAATTCCTCCGTACAGGACACCGCTTGAAGACCCGACTCGTGCACATTGGCAACTTCCGGGGCGTCCGGATCCCGCCAACCTGACGCAGCTTCAGTTCCCGCATCACGGTAGGCCCCTCCAGTACATGCTGGTAACTAGGTAGCACAGTCGTGCTACCGCCAACAGCGGCAGTCCAACCCGACCATATGCGCTCTTGAGCGCTATGCGTTAGAGCCGGCGGACGGGCGGCGGCGGATGTGCAACACTTTTTCGACCACGGCGTGCACGTCGCCGCGGGCGTCCGTGAGCTCAACCACGAACGTGCGCTCGAGTTTCTCCTCGCGTTGGAGCGCGGCTCGAATGTCAGCGACCGTGGACGGCGTCACCACGAAGCGAGCGTGCAGCGCGGAACGTCCCGGGCGGCGAAATCGAATCGTCGCCGCCTTGTCCCAGACCTCGTATCCCGGCCCGAGGAGCTTGATCAGCATGATCATGTACACGGGGTCAACGGCGCCGTACATGCTGCCGCCGTAGATCGTCCCCACATAGTTCCGGGTCCGCCACGAGAGCGGCACGCGGACGTGAATCTCGCTCCAGTCGCCGGCAATGTGGCTGATGCGCCCGCCGCTCCCGCGGAAGGCCGGGAAGCAGTTGAAGTACCAGCGCGCGAACCGGGTACGCCAGGACTCAGGCGTCACGATCGCCCGACGCCACGCGCAACACCTCCCATTCCACGCGGCCCCGCTCCACCGCGTCGCGCACGCGCCGCTCTCGCGTGCTCAGCTCGCCGCCTCCCGTCTTGACCTCCACGAACACGACCCGCCGCACCGCGCCATCGCTCAGGCCGTCGAACACCACGAAATCCACCGGTGAGCCGACGAATCGGGCATCTTTGGGATTGAACGGAAAGTCCGGCAGATACGGCACCAGCTGCTCGAACACCTTTCCAACCGTCACGGCCTGGCTACGCAGCACCGCGTCCCGCCGCGCGGCGCGCACGTAACGGAATCGCCACGCGAGGAACCACCCCAGGGCGATGAGCAGGCCCAGCGCGACACCGAGCACGAGCCCGGCGAGGAGTGAGGAACTCATGGGGCTCAAAATAGCGCCAGCGGCGCACGCCGGCGCTCATAGAGCACGACGCCCCGCCGGTTGGCGGGGCGCGTGGTGATCATCACACCGCATGGTCCTTGCGATGCTCTACTTGGTGGTGGTGCTCACAAGGTTGATCGTGAACGGGCCCTGTCCGTGGAGCTGGATGACCGTCGCCCCGCGCGCGCCGCGGAAGTAAGGAAGAGTCAACAGCCTCGGCAGCAAGTCGGGAGACGAAGGAGCAGAAGTGGCCCGGACAAGCTCGCCTGACGCTTGGGCGACGCTCGTCTACGTCGTGAGAATGCCGCGTGAACGCCGCTCTGGTCCCCCTCCCAATCCCGCCGTAGCTTGGTCGCGTGATGAGTGACCTCCCCTCCCATCTCACGGCAGCCCTGGGCCAGACCTATCGCATCGAGCGCGAGCTGGGCGGCGGCGGGATGTCCCGTGTGTTCCTGGCGGAAGAGGTGGAGCTGGGACGCCGGGTCGTAATCAAAGTGCTCCCGCCCGAAATGGCCGCCGGGGTCAACACGGAACGCTTTCGGCGCGAGATTCAGCTCGCCGCCAAACTCCAGCACCCCCACATCGTCCCGCTCCACGCCGCCGGTGCTGCCGGCGACTTGCTCTACTACGTGATGCCGTTCATCGAAGGCGAGTCGCTCCGAGCGAAGCTCAGCCGCCAGGGTGAACTGCCCATTCCGGACGCCGTCCGCGTGCTGCGAGACGTGGTGGACGCCGTGGCGTACGCCCACCGCCACGGTCTGGTCCACCGCGACATCAAGCCGGACAACGTGCTGCTCTCGGAGAACCACGCCCTCGTGACGGACTTCGGCGTGGCGAAGGCGGTGACGGAATCGGCCAGCACCCATTCGCTAACGTCCGTGGGCGTGGCGCTCGGCACTCCGGCCTACATGGCGCCGGAACAGGCCACCGCGGACCCGCAGATGGATCACCGCGCCGACATCTACGCCATCGGGGCGCTGGCGTACGAGATGCTCGCGGGCCGCCCGCCGTTCGTGGGGAGCAACGCGCAATCCATTCTGGCGGCGCACATCGCGGACACACCCGACCCCGTCACGCGCCACCGGGCCAGCGTGCCCGCGCCGCTCGCGGCCCTCGTGATGCGGTGCCTGGAGAAGAAGCCGGCCGATCGCTGGCAGCGCGCCGCGGAGTTGCTGGCCGGGCTGGAGGACATGCTGGGTTCCGTGACGTCGGGGGCGGCGACGCCGGCCGGGACCACGATGGCCAGGGCAGAACCGCACCATCCGCTTCGCGTGGCGGGGATGTTTGCGGGCGCCTCGGTCCTGGTCCTGCTGATCGTCTATGCCGCGGTCAGGCTGCTCGGACTGCCGGACTGGGTCGTGCTCGGCGCCATGATACTGCTCGCCATCGGCTTGCCTATTATGGTGGTGACCGGCGTGCACGAGCGACGACGTGCCGCGGCTCCCGGTCACGTGCCCACACCCACCGGAGTCACGCGCCACTTCACGTGGCGAAAGGCGTTGCTGGGCGGCGGCGTGGCGTTCGCGGGCCTGGGCATCCTCACCACCATGTACATGGCCATGCGGGCACTCGGCGTGGGCCCGGTGGGGACTCTCGTGGCGGCGGGCGTCATCGACCGGCGCGACCCGCTCATTGTGGCCGATTTCGCGAACCGGACCGCGGATTCGGGGCTCGGACCCTCGATCACCGACGCGTTTCGCATCGACCTCGCACAGTCTCCCATGGTGCGGGTACTGGATGGCACCGCCGTCGCCGACGCCCTGGCCCGGCTGAACCGCGGGCGAGTCGCATCGCTCGACTCCGCCTTGGCGCAGGAAGTGGCACAACGCGAGGGCATCAAGGCGATCGTGAGCGGCGAGATCGGGACGCTGGGCCGTGGCTACGCGCTCTCCGCGCGGGTGATCTCGAGCGCCGATGGACGGACGCTCGTGGCGGTGCGTGAGACGGCCGACGACGATGCCGAGATCATCGCCGCCGTGGATCGGCTGTCCAAGAAGATGCGCGAGCGGATCGGAGAATCGCTCAGGAGCATCCGGGCTGCGGATCCATTGGTGCGTGTGACCACGGGCTCGCTCGAGGCACTGCGCAAGTACACCCAGGCGGAACGTGCGTCCGGACAGGGCGACTACGATCGGTCCATCCCGCTGCTGCGTGAGGCCATCGCGCTCGACAGCACATTCGCCATGGCGTATCGCAAGCTCGCGGTGGATCTCTCCAACAGCGGGCGCAGCCGGTCGGAGACGATGGAGGCCGCGCGGCGCGCGCTGCAGTACCGGGATCGGCTTCCCCCTCGGGAACGCTATCTGACTCAGGCGTTCTACTACACGGCGGCCGAGCCCAATCGCGAGCAGGTCATGGCGGCGTACCGCGCGGCGCTGGAGGTGGCCCCGGAGGATCATGCGGCGCTCAACAATCTGGCGCTGACGCTGCTCGAGGCGCACCGCTACGCGGAGGCCGAACCGCTGGCCATCCGGGCCACGCGGGTGGACGATCACGTGGCGCACTACGACAACGCGCTCTGGGCGCTGGTGACGCAGGGCAAGTTCGCCGCCGCCGAGTCACTGCTCACGCGCTTCATGACGCGGCGGCCGGATGACTCCAACGCGCCGTTCTGGCGCGGCATGCTGGCCCGGGCGCGCCTGGACCATGGCACGGCCATCGCAGTCTACGACTCGGTGCGGCTCGGGTCCCCGATTCCCGACCTGCGGCGTCGGGCCAGCTACCATCTGGCGACGATCGCCGCTCGCCAGGGACGCACCGCCGCCGCGGAGCGGCATTTCTCGGAGATGTTGGCAGCATACCAAGACCCGAGTCTGGCCGGGACGGCGCTGACTGACGCTCTGGATCTGACGGGCATCGCTCTGCGGCTGCGCGACTCCCGCGCCGCCGCGTTGCGGAGCATCGAGGCGGCTCTCGCCCGGTATCCGCTGCGTGAGATGCCCGCCCTCGATCGCCCGTATCTTCGATTGGCAATGGCGTACGCGGAAGCTGGGCGGCCCGATCGTGCCCGCGCGATGCATGCCGAGTGGCAACGAGAGGTGGACGAGCAATTCCGGCGCGAGGATCCCTACCGGCACGGTGCGGCAGCGGCGATCGCCGAGGCCGAGGATCGCCTGGAAGACGCCGTCGCATCGTGGCGCGCGTACACGCTTGACGGCTGTGTGTGGACGGATCTGTGCGGCCTGTTCGAGCTGGCGCGGGCGTTCGATGCCGCCGGCCAGACCGATTCCGCCGTCGCGTCGTACGCGGCCCTCACGGACCGTTCCGTGTGGCACGTCGACGTGCCCTCCTCGGCGGCGCTGGGCGCGGCGCTCAAGCGTCTCGGCGAACTCTTCGAGCAGCGCGGCGACCGGGCTCGAGCCGTCGAGTACTACTCGCGGTTCGTGGAGCTGTGGAAGGATGCGGATCCCGGGCTCCAGCCGGTGGTGCGGGAGGTCCGGCTGCGACTGGGACGGTTGACCGGCGAGCCGCAATGATTGTCCAACTTCACGAGCCCAATCGCACCCCCAGTTCTCTCCGCCGCGCCTGCACCGCCGGATCCGCCCCGCTCCACGAGGCAATCGCCCGGCGGTAGTGCAGCGCGGCCGAGTCGGCCTGCCCTGCCGCCTCGTAGGCCCGGCCCAGCAGCACGCGCACCTCGGTGCGAGTGAGATACATGTTGGATGCCTGCAATCCACCGCGGAGGATCGGCCGCAGCGCTCGAACCGCCTCGGCGGGCCGCCCCGCTTCCAGCAGCAGCCGTCCCAGCTCGTAACCCGAGCGAGTGTAGCCCCCCGTGGGCGAGAAGATCGCCCGCCGGAAACTCTCGATGGCCTCGTCGCGCCGGCCGCGCGCCGCGTACAGCAAACCGCGAACGTGATGATGCAGCCGGTGATCCCGGCCGTAGGCCGTCTGACGGCCTAACACCTCGACGCTGTCCGCCAGGCGCGACAACTCTGCCGTGTCACCAGCGGCCGCGAGCGCGGTGGCCGTGTGGGTGAGATGCCACGCGATCTCCCGCGCCAGTCGCGAGGGCGGCAGCTCGGCCCGGGGCTCGCTCGCGATCGCTCGAAACGCCCGCGCGGCCGCGCGGTACTCCCCGCGCTCGAACAGCACCTGTGCTTCGGGTGAGCGGATGCCTCCCACGCCGATGTACCGCCGCGCCAGCGCAAGCGCCTCGTCCAGGCGGCCCTGCTGGCGCCGGATGATCGTGAGCCACCAGAGGCCCCGGTTCCGCAGTTCCGCCTCGGGCCGCGCGGCCTCCTCGGCGAAGAAGGCCGCAGCGGAATCCCAGTGCTCGGCGTGCATTGTGACCCACGCGCGCACGAGCGCCACACGCTCGGGGACGTCCAGCTGCGCCGCCATCTCCAACGCGGCATAGGCGTCCTCGGGCCGGTCGGTGAACATCAGCGCGTCGGCCAAAGTGAACCAGGCATCCGCGAAGCGCGGGGCCTCCTCCGTGAAGCGGCGCGCAATCCGGACGGCGGCGTCCATCGAGTCCGCCATCTGAAGCGCGATGACCGCTCCGCCCATCGCCTCACACGCAAGACACCGCTCCCCCAGTCGCGCGGCCGCCAGCCCGCCGCGGTCCAGCTCCCGCGCGCGCAGAAACGCGCCGGCCGCGGCCAGGAACTGCCCATCCCACTGGAGCACGTTGCCCAGCTGGTGCAGGGCCTCAGGGTCCCCGGGGTACCGCGTGGCGAGTGACTCAGCCAACGCAAGTCGCGGCGGGGCGTCGTGCCGCGTGTGATAATCGAGCAGGATGAGGAGCCGCTCGCGATCCGGGGCGCGCGGCGCGAGCGCCACCGCCCGATCCATCCGCCGGCGCCACGCGCCATAGTCGTCGTAGTAGGCGCGCGCCGCCCACTGCCACGCCAGCGCGAACGTGGAGTCCTCTGCGGCCGCGGCGTCGAGCAGTGCCCGCGCCCGCTCGCCCTGGCGCAGGTAGTAGGCGCGCACGCCTTCGCTGAACAGCCGATACGCGCTCGCGGACGCGGTCGTCTGCGCTGCCAGGGGAAGCGCCGGCGCAGCTCCCCCGTGCCACGCGGCAATCCGCGCCGTGGCGCTGTCCACCACGGCGAACAGGTCACGGCCTTCCACGCGGTCGGCGCCGATCACACGACCGCCGGCCACGTCGGTGCGCCGCAGCTCGAACCGCAAGCTGCCCGCCGGCCCGCGGAACAGGTCGCCTTCCACCAGCACGGTGGCGCCCGCATGGCGCGCCGCGGGCAGGAGGCGCGCCGTGTCGCCGCCCGTGAGTTCGTACATCCGCGCCGTGCTGACGATCGAGAGCCCCGACACGCGCGCCAGGCTGGTGGTGAGCATCTCCGCCAGCGCTCCCACCGCGGGATCGCCACTGTGATCGTGAATGCGCCCAACGGCGAACGCGGGGCTCGCACGTGCATCACGACCCAAACGCAGGCCGAGGGCCACGGCGCCGATCAGCACGGCGCTCGCCGCCACGCCGATCAGCATGCGGCGCCGGTACCCCGAGGCAAGAACAGCCACGGGCGCGGCGGCGCCGGCCGCCTGGTGCGTCGCCGCTCTGACCGGCGGCGCGGGCGCAGTCGCTAACATGTGCCCGCGAGGCTCGGCCGCCTTCCCGGTGCGCAGCTCTTCAGCCAGCGCCGCCACCGCCGGGTCCCGCGGAATCCCATCGGCCTCCGCGAGGCGATCGTACAGTGCCGCGTGCTTGAGCGCCGCGGCGCGATCGCCCGCGGCTGCCGCGCTTTGCATCAGACTCATGGCAACGCGGGCGTTGTGCGGGTCGAGCGCGGCGAGCTTGTG
The DNA here is from genome assembly GCA_035559715.1 of Gemmatimonadales bacterium. Classification (GTDB taxonomy): domain Bacteria; phylum Gemmatimonadota; class Gemmatimonadetes; order Gemmatimonadales; family GWC2-71-9; genus JACQHC01. Next base: position 18,587 of record DATMAW010000155.1, read on the forward strand.
CCAGAGCTGGAGCGCGTCGCGCGGACGACCCGCCGCGTGGGTGGAGTCCGCCAGTCGCTCCAGCGCATCGGCGTAGGTGCGACCGTAGTGCGCGCGCTGCTCTTCCGTCCAGCGTTCGAAGTCGGGCGCATCGGGCAGATAAAAGCCGTCGAGGAAGGGGCCGGACCACCGGGCAACCGCCTCTGCCAGCCGTCCCGCCTCCACCTCCTCCGCGAACGCCAGCACGTCCACGACAAGCGCACCGGGCGTGAGTGACAGAACGGTGGTGCCGTCGAACAGATCCTCGCGACCCGTGTCTCGCCGCAGCGCGTAGAGCGCCTGGGCCAGCGTGGCGCGGCCGCGCTCTTCGTCGGTGTCCGGCCAGAAGATTCCGAGCAGGCGCTCGCGACTGATGCCGCGGGGTCCCGCCAGCGCCACGACGGCCAGCAACGCCAGGCGCCGACGCTGGACCGGGACGATCCGGCCTTTGGGCCCGATCAGGGCAAGCCCGCCGAGTGTCTTCAGTTCCAACGAGTTACGCCAGTTGAGAACGAGGTGATGGCGGGGTGAATCCCGCCGCTACTGTTGCCCCGGCCAACGCGGACGAGGCCGCCACGATGCACCGGACGATGCTTGCGACCCTGCTGCTCGCCGCACTCACGGCGTGCGAAGACCATGCACGCCGCGGGCTGCACATCGTACTCGAAGTTACCGACGGTTCGCATGCGGGGCGATATCGCGCGGCGGCTGGCGGTGCGGCCTGCACCGCAGACGTCGCAGGCCCGGGGTCGCTCGCGGTGCGCTTCACGGACCCGGATTCCAGCGCTGCACTGTCGAGCCTTCGGCTCGTCCTCGAGCCCGAAAGGGGCTTCTACCTCGGCGTGCTGTTTGGCGGCTTCCGGATGGACGGCCGCCGCCACGAGATCGAGACCCGCTCCGGCAAACCGCGCCTGGGCGACGGGTCCGCAATGGCGTGCCGCCGTGACGACACGGCGCTGCTCGACATCAACGGCCGCACGGCCGACGGCGTGCCACTCGTTGTCCGGCTCGCGTGTGCCGGCGCCGCCTGGACAACCGCATCCGTGCCTGACTGTCGTGGAACTCAATCCTCAAATCACAAGCGGAGGGGTGTGTCATGAAAACGCGATTGATGCTGGGAACTGCCTCAGTGCTCACCGTGGGAGTCATTGTGATTCTCGCCGGCTCACGTCCGGCGGCGCGGACGTTTTTCGGTCCCACCGCCGGCCTCGGGTCCGGCAATCTTCAGAGCTACCTCACGTTGGATACCGAGGGCGCCCCGGTTGCCGTCGGCGTGAGCATCACCGAAGGCGGGCTGCGCGATCTTCCCACCCAGATGAACACCGAGAGCCGCTGCTTCGACGTCAACGGCGACGGCTCGCACGCGCGGCACGAGTGCATGGGGGATTACGAGCGCATTCTCGAGCTGCCGGCCGCTGCGGCGGACGTCGCGGCGCTGCCGTTCAAGTGGATCGGCGTGAACTGGAATCCCGAGGGGCACATGCCGCCGGCTCCGCCCGTGTACGCCGAGCCGCACTTCGACTTCCACTTCTACACGGCTGGCCGCGAGCGGATCGAAGCGATCGCTTCGGGCACGTGCGGCGAGCTGGTGGACTGCGGCGATTTCCAGCGTGCGTCCAAGCCGATTCCGGCCGCGTATCAGCCGCCCGGTCACATTGACGTGGGCGCGGTGGTGGCCCGCATGGGGAATCATCTGGTGGATTCTCAGTCTCCGGAGCTGCAAACGCCTCCCGCGCGCTTCACCCGAACGTTCATTTACGGCGCGTTCGATGGCGAGCTGATCTTCTGGGAGCCCATGATCACGCTCGCGTTCCTGCAGGGTGTGACGGCGGAGTGCTTCCCGATCCGGCAGCCGGAGAGTTTCGCGGTGCCCGGGTACTATCCCACCACGTATTGCGTTCGGCACGACGAGGCCGGGAAGCGCTACACGGTCTCGCTCGAGGGGTTCGTGTACGCGGACGCTCGCTGAATTGCAGCCTTCCTAAACCCGGGACCGATCATCATCGGTCCCGGGGCAGGTGAAGGCGCGGTGTGCCAGAGGTAGCTCCCGCCGGACAAGCCGGACCGGGTTGCCCCCACCGCGCCGCCGCCGGGGAACCAATTGATTCACCGCCCCCGTTCAGGTGGCGGCGCTCATCGCGGCGGCCGCCGCAGCGTGCGCCGCCATTCCGGTGTCGGCAGCTGAAGCCGAGAACGCCACGATGCCCGTGCCAAGGCCCTTGAGCTTGTTGTGCCAGAGTATCTCGCCGGTCGAGGCGTCGAGGCAGAACAACTCACCATTTGCGCCGCCGTAGATCCGACCGCCCCGAACCAGCAAGGTGGTGAGGGTCGCTCCCTTCAATTTGGTTCGCCAGAGTTCCGCTCCAGTCGTGCCGTCCACGGCGACCACATGGCCGCCCACGCCAACAAACACCACGTCTTTCCCGCTCGGTGCCATCCGCTCGCTCCTTTACTGTCTCAACTGTTCTGGTGATAAACACACCCGCTGTCACACCACCTGCGTGCGCTGTCACCGGGCCGGCATCCTCCGGCGCCGACGAGACTCGGTTAGGCGAGTGCACGCTCGTGTGCCCCGGGTAGAGCACTCAGTGTTCCACTGCGCTGCGGCGGCGCAGCTGATCGAGCCAGTTCACCACGACGACCATCCGCACGGTGCTCGAGACCACGTCCTGCGCCACCACCATCCTGCCCGTCCTCCGGTCCACGTCCCACGCCGGGCCGAGCCCGGGCGCGGCCAACACTCGCTCCCTCGATACCACCCTGAACGGCGCCCCGGGGTTCACCCGCACGGCGTGGATCGCCCCGCCGTCGAGCGCGAGATAGTACACCGTCCGGCCGTCGGGCCCCCAACGCGGCCGGGTTCCCCCGCCCTCGGAGATCTTCGACTGACCGCTGGCCAGGGGCTCCGGGAAGGCGCGCACGTACACGTTCACCGTCCCGACCCAAACACTGCGTGGACCGCGGCGCGGAATGTGGGGGCGTGAATCGCGGGAAAGCGATACAGCTCCGGCTCCAACCGGGCGAAGTACGCGCGCGCCTGGGCCGGCTCGATCAAGCCACGGGACAGCATTTCCTGGACGTCGTTCAGATCCTGCTGGTGACCGCGCTCCACCTTGGCCATCGCCTGGGCATAGAGGTCATAATGGTAGAAGGACACTCGACCCACGGTGGTAATGAACATGCTGCGATCTTCCCATCCCGGCGGGACGGGGATGAAGTCGGCGGGAGACGCCAGCTCCACATTGAGACGCAGCGATTCCTTAAGCGATCCGATGGCACGCAGCAAGATCTCGTCCTCCGGTTGCATCACCAGGTCAACGTCAATGGTCGTGGCCCGCCACCCCAGGAGGACGGCCGTGGTTCCCCCGACCCAGTAGATCCGAACGTCCCGGCGGGCGGCGTCGCCCAGCGCCCGCATGAACCGGTGAATCCGCTCCTTGTCGGCTAGCTCGCGCATGCGGCGGCCCGCTCGAAGCTCACCAGACGGCGCACGAGAGCGTTGTACCGGCCATGGGCGGTCGCGGGATCCTGGCGAGCGAGCAGCGCGTAGAGCGCTTGTTCCGGGTGGTCGAGCGGAGTGGGAACGGCGTAGCCGAGCTGTCGGAGCCGAGGAGCGCCCAGCGAGACGAGCAGCGCCGCCTCCGTGTGGGCGCCGCGTGCCAGATCGCGCAGGCCCACCTCAATGAGGTCCTGGCCCGGAAGGTAAAGCTGGTCCATGACAGGTATGGTACCGCTGCACCGATGGCTCCGGCCAGATACGGCCGCTCGCCAGCCGGCGATCGCGTCATTCAACTCGACCGCGCACCCAACCGCGTGGACCTGCTGACGAAGTTGTCCGGCGTCGAGTTCGCTGAGGCGCGGGAGCGGCGTGTCCCAGCGCAGCTCGGTGACGTCGAGGTCCGGATGATCTCCAGAGTTCCTGGAACAGATCTGACCCGAGCCGAGTTCGCGCTTGAGGCAGTAGCGGTTCGCGAGGGCGGCCGTCGGACGGTGGTGC
>DATMAW010000156.1:0-2480 GCA_035559715.1 Gemmatimonadales bacterium
CACCGCGCCTTCGAGGATCGCCTGGCGCGCCGAGTACACCACCGTGCCGCGCGTGGTGCTGATGCTCAGGACCTGCCCGCCCCGCTGCCGGAATCCCAACACGCGCGGCTCCGGCATGCGGCCCGTGTCGCGATAGACGACGCGCCCCATTCTCGCCATGCGGATCCACCAGCGCTGCACGATCCACGCGCCGGTGCCCAGCCGCATGAAATCGATGGAACCGCCGAGTACGCCCTCGGGCAGGTCCGGCGGGAGATTCGTGTAGGTGAACACGAGGCCGCGCAGCTCGGCGCTCCGGCGATCGAACCACAGCACGCCCCTGACGTCGGGCAGGAAGCGCCCGGGGGCCGGCTCGAAGGCAAGGCCCACGAGACCCTGATGCTCGGCCTCGCCGTCGCGCGCCGTGAAGCAATGCGTGCTCAGGAACGCGTCACTGAGCAGGACGTTCGCGTCGGGGGCGTAGTAGTCCACCGTGTCGCCGCGCCCCTTCACGACGAAGCCGCGGTCGGCAAGCTCCCGCGCCGGCAGACTTGAGAAGGGCGACTCGGCATATCCCGAGGTCGTCCATGACGAGTCGCTGATCGGGCGATCTCCACCGGGCCCGAAGTCGCGCACGAAATGCATCAGCTGGTAGCGATGCAGCCGCTGATCCGACGTCCACGACACGGCCGACAACGCCTCGCGCGCCTCTTCCCACAATCGCGCCGTCACGGAGCCGGCCTCGCCGCGGGAGCCGCACTGCGGCCGGCCCTCCACCACCACGGGCGGCAACATCGCCGGCACAACCTCCACTTCCATCCGGTGAATGACGGTCTGATCGGCGTCCAGCACCAGCGGCGGAGAAACGGACAGTCGAAAGCCGATGCGCTTGGATTGCAGGCGATATCGGCCGGGCGCCGGCGCTCGGATCAAGAACCGGCCGGCGTCGTCTGTGAGCACGCGCGCCACCTCGGCGTCCTGCTCGTCGAGCAGGACCACGAACGCCCCGCGGATCGGACGGTTGTTGCCGCGTTCCACGAGCACGCCGCGCACCGCCTGGGCGTGCGCCGTAGCTGCGAGAAGGCAGGCGAAGCCAAGAGCCAACCGACATGCTCGGAGCACGATCGAATGCTAAGGCCGGTCGCGGAGGTTATGAAGGTCGCGCCCCCGCTCAGCCGACGCGAAACAGCTCCAGTCCGCGTTCGTACCGCCGCTCGATTCGCCGCCGCAGGGCCTCATGTTCGGAGCGGCGGAGCGCCGGATCGTGCTCCAACAGGTCGAACGCCGCGCGCCGCGCCGCCACCAGCAGATCGCCGTCGGCGGCGAGGTTCGCGTAGCGTAACGCGATGCCGCCCGACTGCCGGCGACCGGCCAGCTCGCCCATGCCCCGTTCCTTGAGATCCAGATCCGCAATGCGGAAGCCGTCGGTGAGCCTGGCAAATTGTCGCAGCCGTTTCGTGGCGGCACGGTCGTCGGTGAGCAGAATGCAGTGGCTCTCTTCGGTTCCTCGTCCCACGCGGCCGCGCAGCTGATGCAGCTGGGCCAGCCCGAAGCGCTCGGGATGCTCGATCAGCATGACCGTGGCGTTGGGCACGTCAATGCCGACCTCGATGACGGTGGTGGCAACCAGCACGGCCACCTCGCCGTCTCGAAACGCGCGCATCACGCGATCCCGCTCATCGGCCTTCATGCGACCGTGCACCAGGCCCACGGTGTGTGGCGCCAGCCGTCTGCTCAGCTCAGCGGCAGCCGTGGTGGCGGCCCGAAGGTCCATGCGCTCCGACTCCTCGATGACGGGATAGACCACGTACGCCTGCCGCCCTGCCGCGCACTGCGCCTTGACGAACTCGTACACCCGCGAACGATCTGCCTCCGACCGGACGCCGGTTCGCACCACGGGGCGCCCCGCCGGCCGCTCGGTGAGCACGGAGATGTCGAGGTCCCCGTAGACGGTGAGCGCGAGCGTCCGCGGGATCGGCGTGGCGGACAACAAGAGGACGTCCGGCGCCGAGCCCTTGGCGATCAGCGCCGCTCGCTGCTCCACGCCGAAGCGGTGCTGCTCGTCGATCACCACGAGCCCCAGACGGCGAAACGCCGTCGGCTCTTCGATGAGCGCGTGCGTCCCCACGACGACGCGCGCCCCGCCGGACTCGATGCGTCGTCGCGCCGCGGCCTTGTCACCTCCGGCAAGCCGGCCCAGCAGAATCTCCGGCGCCATCCCCAGCGGCTCGAGCAACGAGGCAATGGTCCTGCCATGCTGCTCCGCCAGCAGTTCCGTGGGCGCCATGAACGCCGCCTGATAGCCGTTCTCCACCGCGAGAAGTATGGCGAACAACGCCACCACCGTCTTGCCCGTCCCGACGTCTCCCATGAGCAGCCGGTGCATCCGCTCGGACGACAACATGTCTTCGGTGATCTCTCGCACCGCGCGCTTCTGACCAGCCGTGAGTTGGAACGGCAGCGCTTGCTTGAGCGCAGTCGTCAACTCGCGGCGGTTCTCG
>DATMAW010000157.1:0-7145 GCA_035559715.1 Gemmatimonadales bacterium
CTATCCCGAAATCCGCAACGATGGCCTCGCCGTGGTGCAGGAGAATATTCTCGGGCTTGATGTCACGGTGAACGACGTGTTGTCGATGCGCATACTCCAGGGCCGACGCCACCTGCCGAGTGAGTGTGAGCGCTTCGTCGACGGGCAGTTGTTTGTCACGCCGCAGGCGTTGGCGAAGACTCTCGCCCTCGACGTACGGCATCACGTAGTAGAGAAACCCTTGGGCATCGCCGGAGTCGTGCAGCGGCAAGATATGCGGATGGCTCAACCGCGCGACGATCTCGATTTCACGGACAAAGCGATCGGACCCAAGGACTCCGGCCAGTTCGGGGTGGAGGACCTTGATCGCAACGTTCCGCTGGTGCTTGCGATCCAGTGCGAGGTACACCGCGGCCATGCCACCACGTCCGAGCTGTCGCTCGAGCGTATATCGTTCGGCGAGGGCGGCCCTCAGCGCGTCAACACGGTCGCTCACCGGCGACTGGTATGTGTCGCCGATCATCGCAGCTCCAGCCTGAGTTCGTCCACACGACCAATCTTTCGGGCGGAAACGCCGTTGTCCCGCTAAAACGGTTTGCGGCTCACCCGCGGCGGCCGCTCACCGAGGCTCCAAGTCGGCTCCTCGCCGCGCGGCCGCCGCCGGGTGCCGCGTGGTGTTTCCAAGAAGTGCCCTCAAGGAGTACCGTGTCCGTGATCCGCCAAGATCCTGACCCGTCACCCCAGGAGGGCACTTCTATGTGGTACTCCGGCATCGACCAGCACAAGCAGTTCTGCGTGATCACAACCTATGGCGCCGAGGGGCCGGGCGTCAAACAGGCCCGGGTGGCGAGCACCGCCCTGGCGCTCCAGCAGTACTTCGCGGAATTCCCCGGCCCGCATCAGGCGGTCGTGGAATCCACCGGGGGCTGGTACTGGCTGGCAGACACCCTCGCCGCCCTGGGCGTGGAGCTCATCCTGGCCCACGCCACCCGCCTCAAGGCGATTCGCCGCGGCCAAGGTGAAGACCGACCAGGTCGACTTCGATACCCTCGCGCTGCTCCTGCGGGCGGACCTCATCCCGGTGGCCCACATGATCGCGCCCGCCCAGCGCGGGCCGCGCGACCTCATGCGCACCCGGCTCCGTTTGGTCGAGAAGTCGGTCAGCGCCCAGAACAGCATCGATCGCCTGCTCGAGAAGTTCAACGCGTCCGACGTCGCGGCCCTCGACGAACTCTATCAGCTGCACGCCGCGTGTCACGCGGCCCAGCTCCAGTTGCTCGCGGACCAGATCCGCACGGTCGAGCGCGCCCTGTACCCCTACCTCGTCCCCGATGCCGACGTGCAGCGGCTCCTCTGGATCCCCGGGCTGGGCAAGGTGAACGCCTTCACCACCTACACCGAGATCGATGGCGTCACCCGGTTCCCCTCGGCCCGGCAGTAGTTCTTCTCCTACTGCCGGCTGGTCCCCGGCGCCGACAACTCGGGCGGCCACACCCGGCATCGCTCCGGCTCGAAGGCGGGCAACCGCTACCTCAAGCTGGCCTTCAGTCATGCCGGCATCCGGGCCGTCCAGTACTACCCCGAGATCCGGGCCTTCTTCAAAGCCAAAGCCCGGAAGAAGCCGATCCGGATCGCCCGCACGCTGGTCGCGCTGGAGCTCGCGCGCATCGTCTCTGAAGTGCTGACCAAGCAGGAGGACTTCAACGGGCGGTTCGAGGGCCGTCCGCTCAGTCGTCGGAAACACGCGCAGTGGCCACGCCGGGCAAGCCCATCCGTCTAACTGCGTCCGCCGCCGCGGGCGCACCCGCTTGATTGGGAGGCCCGGCGTTGTGCCCACAAAGCATCTGGGACCGTTTCGGTACGAGACGACGACCCGCCCGCAACGGTCGCGGGTCGGTGAGCCCATAATGGTGTTTGGCCGCCACCGCGCGTGACGTGCACTCGATGCCGCGGGCAGGCGCCGCTGGCAGGGGCCGGAGACACGATGACCAGACGGCGCGGCGAGCCCTGCTCGCCGCGGGGGATGGGTTACCGTCTCTTGACAGGGCGCTCGGGCCTCGAATACCCCGGCCACTTCGAAGTCCGCCGCGTGAGCCGCAACGGCGGCATTCGTTGGGCGAGCCACCGGGTGCCCGTCCGTCACTCCATGCTGGAGGAGTATATTGGCTTCGAACCGGTCGACGACGGGCTGTGGGATGTCTACTCCTATCACTGCCGGCCGGGCCGCTTCAACGAACGTCTCGGGCGCATCCTTGATGACCGCGGCCGCGCCTTCCGGCACACACCCCGCGTGTAAAGGATCAACCTAGAACGCAACGTCAAGGATCAGCCCGTCCGCTCAGTGCCGACACGGTGCTTCCCTCATCGACTTGGGCTGCGTGTCGGTATCGTAAAGTAGAAAGGCACCTGAACGCGCGTGCGCACCGGCCGCCCTCCGATACGGCCTGGGCGATACCGACAAGTCAGAAGGGCCGCGCGCGCCGGGGCTTCGAAACCAGGATTGGTCGAGGATAGGACGCGAACCGAGCCGGGCTCGGCCTGGCCGCTCGTATCGACCACGAGCTCAACGACTACCCGACCCTCGATGCCCGCGCAGCGCAAGCTGTCGGGGTAGTGCGGAGGCTGACAGGTGTTGGGGACGAGTTCTGGGCGCTGCCCTACGACTCGTTCCTCGAGCGGCGGGGGCGCGGGCGGCTGCTGTGCCACAAGGGGTGACCCAACGCACTGAGCAGAAGCATGGTGTAGGCGAGCTTCGAGGTCATGGGATGGACCTCCAGAAGAGAGAGACTCCACTGCATAACGATTGCGTTTCACCTGCGGGCGACTCGCCGGCCGCCACACAACCTCAATTCTTCCTTCTCGGCCGCAACGGTGCCAGCTGCCGCTCGGGTGCACGGCCTCCCGAGCGCCCGGCAGGTCCATTTCTTGGTTATACCGCGACCTTGTTGGAGCGGACCCGGTACTGGATGCGAGTGCGGGGCGACGGGCTCACGTGATGGGGCGGGCGCCCGCGCTCGCCGGCCGACCGCTGCAGTGCCAAGTCATGCCGCTAATTGTCCGGGGCGTGGCCGCTTGCGCGAAAGAGCCTGCGAACGGCCGGAATGCTCAGATACCCGACGATGCCGATGCTCGTGGCAAGCCCGGTCCAGTTGAGCAGCGACGGCTCACCGTCGCGAATCGAGTTCCAGAAGAGGCCGATCATCGCGAACGCCCCGACGTGCGCAGTGTGGAGACCAGCTCGCGCGAGGCGAATCAATTGCCAACCCGACCAAGCGAACAGACTGCCAGTGCCTGCAAGAAACAGGAGTCCCGTAGCCCTAACACCGAACGACGGGTCCTGTCGAAACCCTTGCTCGCGCAGCATCTCGGGAGCGAAGAAGAAGAGCACTCCGATCCGCGCGAACTCAAGCCCCACTAGGAAGAACGGTACCGAGCAAACCCTGATCCCGCCCTTCAGCCATCGCTGCGCACGATCTGGTATCTGCATCCAGGTCGCTCCTCGGACAAAACCGGGAGGGCAACGACTCCTGTTACTGGTCCCGGCGGAACACGTTGTTGGGCGACAACTCGGATGTCATGGCTTCTTTTCCATCAGAGTCGGCACCGTCGCTTCCGTGCGACCGGAGTAGCGGGCGCTAACCATCCATGTGCCGTCGCGGTATGACCAGATGTCTACGATGAAGAACTCGCCGCTACGATCCTGACCGCCCACATCAGCTTTTTGTGTATTGATTGAGCTCACAGCTGCAAGCTCGCATCTCCCAGGGGCGGCCTCTCTTAAGCACCGTACCTGTACGTCTCGGATCGCAAAGGTCTGGACGTTGTAGTTTGGAATCAGCGCTAACCAATCTGCACGCGGCACTGGGTTACTCGGGCGCGCCGACACAGTAAGTGCGTAATCCGGGGCCAACAGCTGCTCAAGCAGCTTAATGTCCTTGCTTTGGTAGGCGCGAGCAAAGCTGTTCTCGCGTTCCTCGAAATCCTTGATGAGCTGCTGCGAGGTCTGGCCCAGCAATACGGACGGAGTGAGCAGCGTAGCCAACGTCAGAGCAAGCCCGCGCATTAACGTTCTCCTGTTGTCGCCCAACGTGTTACGCTTCACCCGCGGGCGACGCGCCCAACGGGCACCGTACCATACAAACGTGCAGAGATGACGGCGGGCGCGCAAATCAACGGCTTCCTTCACAGCGAACAGCGCCCGCCGGCGTGCAAGCCCAGTCAGACGTCACGCCCTTCGCTTCCAGATGCGCGGGTGGCGCTTGGTATGAATGACACCGCGGACGTGGACGGTCTGACCTGCGACTTCGTAATACACGGCGAACGGAAACCGATGCAACAAGACGCGTCGGAGCGTGCGATGCACCCGGGGCCCGCCGCGGCCATCTGCTTCAAGAGTTCGACGGATCGGTCGAGGTCGGCCTCAAATTCCGCGCCCATGCCAGGACGCTGGGCCTCATACCACGAAAAAGCCTCCGTGACGTCGGCGGAGGCTCGGGGCTGAAACCCGACGACGAACTTCACCCTGGGTCAGAGCGGTGCAGTTTGGCACGAAGCTCGTCCCAAGTCAGGCTGGGGCCAGGCTCGGGGTCATCTAGTCGCCGATCCAGTTCGGCCTTGTGCCAGTCGGGCACCGGAACGTTTTCAGGCGTGGCGGCAATCGAGTCCCAAATGTCCTCCACCAGCTGCAGTCGTTCATCCACCGGCAGGCGGAGGATCTCCTGGAGCAGGGCCTTTGCTGTCATAGCTGAAGTCGCGCAGCCTGGGGACGGGCTCGGCAAGGTCGTGTGCGTGACGTCTAACGGCCTGCGTTTCTGCTGCGGGCGACTCGTGGGTTTGCGGGTCGGGCCGTCGTGCGTAGCACGGTCGCTGGTGGGCGCACAACCTGAAGTTCCTTTAAAACGTTCACGCCCGGCAGCTGCAAACGCGTGTTATGCCGCGACCTTATTGGAGAAGATCCGGAACTCCGAGATTCTTGCAGATCTTCCGAGCGAGGAGGTTGGAGATCTCGGTGTGTTGAGGTACGGCTTCGACTGCCCCGGTCTGGGGATTGCACCATAGAGAATGGGAACGACCTTCGCGCTTGAGGTAGCACCCGTGCCGCCGGAGGTGCCGGAGCAGCGCGGTGCGCTTCACTTGATCGAAACGGTGGTCCGCTCCGCATCCTGAGGGGCGCCCCGCAGCCCATCCTCGCGCCGGTCCTCGAGAATGAGCTCGATAGCCTCCGCCAGGCTCTCCCGCGCTTCGTCCTTGGTGCGACCCTGGCCGTTGGCCCCAGGGATCTCAGGGCAATAAGCAATAAACCAGTCGCCGTCGCGCTCGATGATGGCTGTAAACTCGTGCTTCATTCCAGGTTCCTCGGATTCCCCGGCACGAAATGTGGCGACCGCGCGGAGGTCGCGGCATAACGACGTGCAGATCAGCTGACGGCCACGCGCTCGCCGGCGGCACGATGCGGAACGTACACCACCCCCATTGGGGTGCAGCAACCAACGGCTTCCCTCAAGACGCGCGCGCGCCGAGCAGCTGCATTTGCGTGTTATGCCGCGTACTTCGCGATGATCAATGACCGCGCGGTGCTGATGGCGGACTCTGTCAGCAGATAACGATAGACATCCCATGCAAGAGCACCGAGCCAAAGGACGAGTAGCCCAATGCCCACAGATCCGTCGACGAGGGAAAAAATGGCGGCCGGAAGACCAATTCCCAGGCCGGTCCACCAAGTAGCGGCTGCCCGAGATGCGAACCCGAACTGCGGTAGGCATCGTATCCCGCCAACGCCGTCGAGCTCGACCGTGACACTGCAATAGAGCGGGAGACGAATGCGGACGCGGCCCCCTGCTTCGTTGGCATCGTGCCCCAGTACTCGGAGGTCCTGGGCTAACGACACCAGCTCGTCTGTTGGTATACGCATGCTCCCTCCGGTCAGTTCTTACGCGGCATACGCGCTGGCGCTAACCCGCGAGCGCCGCGCCGCCGCGTTGGTTGTTTCGCGGTAATCGCGTGGGTGGCGCTCGTCGGGTTCAGCGCCTCGTTAGATGACGTGGCACACACTTCAGTAGAGTACGCGAGCTAACCAGCGGATGAGATTCAAACAGAACTGTGGATTCTGCCGACCGGACGGGTGGCTCATTGCGATCGGTGTTGACTCCGCGCCGTACAGCTGTGCCGTACACGCCGTGGAATCACCCAAGAAAACAATGCGACCTTGTTCCCACTCGCGTGTACCGGCGAGCAGCCAGCCCTGGATATCGAACCGTGGCCACTCAGCTTCCGGAATGCCGGAAAGGCCTTGGCCCATGTCCCCTAACCGCACCCATGCGGTGGCCTCGCGGCCGTATACGAGAAGCGGCTGAATCGACCTGGACGGAAAGAACGCGCCGCCGCCATGCGTTGCTAGGGAATCGACCTGCTCACTGCGCGACCGTCCGCGAAGGATCGCGTGATCGGCAAGCAAGCCATCCACGCGTCGAAGTATCTCCGGATACCTCCCCTGTGGCGTCGCATCGGCCCATGCATCGAGCGTTTGAACGCCAAGCAAGTTCGCCAGGCCTGCGGCAGCACCAGCCGCTGGTGCGTGGTCCCAGATGAAAAGTAGCGCACCGCCGGTACGCACCCAGCGAACCACCGCGTCGACTTCCCTCAGCGTATAAGCAGAGGCATGTGGGTATGACCAGAAGTCGGCCGACTGTGCGCTCGTAGCCTGTCCACTGGCGAGAACCAGGATGTTACACGTAACCAGCGCTTCACTGGTGAGTGACTGGGCAAATCGGGTGACACGAAACCCATCCGAGCGCAGGATTCTGGCAAATGGTGCGTACAACTGAGGCTCGGTGTGCACGTTGTGATGCGCCTCATCAATACAGATGCTTGGCCCATTTCCCTGAGGAAAGGTGGGGTGAGCGTTCGCGAAATCAAAACGGGCGTCATTCACTTGCTGGCCGGACGCAAACGACGTGGCCGCGAAGATAGCCGCCAGAGTTGCGGATACCCATTGCCCATGTGATGTCATCGCACCCTCACGTCATCTAACGACGACTCGCGCTTCAGCTGCGCGGGCGCGTGGGCCGGCGCTGCCTCTTCTTGGGAGACCGGCGCGCCCGCGGCAGCTGCAAGCGCTTGTTAGACCGCACCCGGCTTACGAGGGGGTAGCGCTCGGGGTGATCGAG
>DATMAW010000158.1:0-21078 GCA_035559715.1 Gemmatimonadales bacterium
CGGGCGTCCGCGGGGTGAGGAGTTCGCGAACCGGCTGCGGCAGCGGGTGAATGCCGAGGAACACGGCATCCCGCCGCGCCGGCACCGGGGCATCTGGGTGATGGAGGTGTTTCCCGCGGCGGCCATCCTGGAGCTGTTCAGGCTCGACGCCGCGCTTCAGTACAAAAAGAAGAGGGGACGCTCGTGGCCTAGATGCCGGAGGGAGCTGCGACGACTGCTGACCCTGTTCGCGAGTCTGCGGAATCCGCGCCTATCATTTCGGGAGCCGCTGGCGGTCGGGAGCAAACGTGGCAAGGCCTTTAAGGAGGTCGAAGACCAGGCCGACGCCGCGCTCTGCGCCTATCTTGCCGGCCTCGCCTGGCTCGAGGGAGCGCGACGGATGGAGCTCGTGGGATCGCTGAAAGAGGGGTACATCGTGTTGCCCTGCCCGCGGTCGGCTGGCTACCGCCGATGACCCTGCCACTCGCAGTTGGCGCCCGCGTCCTGGTTCGCGACCGTCCGTGGCGCGTGCGGAAAATCGTGGACGTGGCCGAACACCACCGCATCGTCGAGGTCGAAGCTCTCGACGGGGAGGCCCCCCGGGCCCTGTCCGTGGTTGCGCCGCCTGAGCCGCTGGAGCCTCTGCCGAGCCAGGACGTGGAGTTCGATCCCCGGGGTCTCAACTCCTTCGCGTCCTGGTCGAACGCGCACCGGATCCTCGCGGCGACGCTGGTTCGTGAGACCGGCCTGCTGAGCGGCGCCCGGTTCGGACGGGTGACCCTGGAGGCGTACCAGCTCGCCCCGACCCTGCGTCTCGTCGCGAACCCTCGGCCCAGCCTGTTGGTCGCCGACGACGTCGGCCTGGGCAAGACCATCGAGGCCGGCCTCGCCATGCTCGAGCTCATGGCCCGAGGTCGCGCCGGGCGGATCTTGGTCGTCACACCGCCCGGGCTGATGGATCAATGGCAGGAGGAACTTCGCGAGCGTTTCGGGCTCGAGTTCATGATCCTCGACAACGCCGCCGGCGTGGCCAGGGCCCAAACCGCGCTTCCGGCGGGCGCTAGTCCCTGGGACGTTCTCCCGCGCGTGATCACGTCACTCGATTTCGTGAAGAAGGAGACCGTCCGGCACCGCGCGTTGCGCAAGCGCTGGGACCTCATCGTCGTGGACGAGGCCCATGCCTTGGCCGAGTCGGGGACGCCCGAGAATCCCTACAGGACGCAGCGCACCCGCCTGGGTGTGGAGCTGCGGAAAGCCGGCCGCGGTCTGCTCCTGTTGACGGCCACCCCCCATAACGGATACTCGCACTCCTTCCGCTCTCTGCTCGAGCTGGTCGAGCCGACGGCCGCCACGCTTCACGGCGCTCGGGAGGACGTGCGCCGCCGGATCGAGCGGGCCCGGATCCGCCGGATGAAGGCGCAGATCAAGCGACGCCTGGCGGACGGGCGTGAAGAGCCGGTCTTCCCTGAACGAGAGGTTCGGGGAATCCCGGTGACCGCCATGTCCGCGGAGGAGCGAGACCTCCTGCGGAAGGTGGCGTCGTACTGTTCGCGCACCGCCCGGGATGCGCACGACACGGAAGGCGCCGAGCTGGTGGGTTTCGCGATGCAGATCGTGAAGAAGCGGGCGCTGTCGAGCCGGGCGGCCCTGGGCAGGACCATCGAGCACCGACTCGCGGCGTTGCGAAAAGAGCAAGAACGGGAAGAGCCGCCGGATCCAGCCGAGCTGCGGGACTTTCAGGCGGACCTGCCGCTCGGCGACGCAGCCGCCGAGCGCACGGCCCGCCGCATCCTCAGGTCGGCCATCCCGCCGGACGAGCGCCGGCGGAAATCCGAGATACGGGCTCTGGAGGCCATCCGTCGAGCGCTCAAGAAGCTCCCCCCTCGGGACCCCAAGATCGAGGCACTGCTTGCCGAGGTGCAGACCGTGCTGGCGCAGGATCCCTCAGAGAAGGTGATCGTGTTCACCGAGTACCTGGATACCTTGGCAGCCATCGAGGAGCGGCTCGCGACCGAAGCGTCGCTGGCGGGCCGCTACGTGATCCTGCGCGGTGGGCTCTCCCGCGCGCAACGCCTCAAGCGTCAGGAGGTCTTCGAGCAGGCGGAGACTCGGCTCCTCCTCGCGACGGATGCGGCGAGCGAAGGGCTCAACCTCCAGCGCCATTGCCGGCGAGTCATCCACGTCGAGCTGCCCTGGAACCCGAACCGCCTTGAGCAACGCAACGGGCGCGTGGACCGCTACGGCCAGACCCGCAATCCGACCATCCGCTACCTCTACTATCCGGACAGCCCCGAAGAGGCCGTCCTGGATCAGCTGGTCACCAAGATCGAGCAGATGGCCAAAGACCGGGTGTCCACGCCGGACTTGCTGGGGCTCCTCCAGGGCGACCAGCGCATCGGCGACGGTCTCACCGCGCTCGATCCTGAAGCGGGGGACGTGGAGCGCCGAAAGGCCGACCTGGTGCGCCTGTTCGACGATCGGACCGCGGAGTTCGTTCGGAATGTGCAGCCCTTGCTCGCGGCGGGCGCCACGGGCGCCGAGGAGCAGGCGCGGATTCTGTCACTTCTCGATACCGCGGAGCCGTTGCTCCCGGATGAGATCGAGTTGGAGCAGGCGGTATGCTCCATGCTGGGGCGGGATGCGGTGACCCCTGACCCCACCAGGACCGGCGTGCTCCGGGTCGCCGTGCCCTGGCGCCTGCGGGGTCCAGATGTCGCACCCGCCTACCCGGCCGTGACGTTCCGGCGTTCGGTGGCGGTCAGGTACAAGGCCGACGAAGTGGACTACGTCACACCCTTGCATCCCCTCGTGCGCGCGCTCGCGTCGGAGGCTCGGCGACGGCTGCTGCACGTGTACCCGGGCGAGCGGGGGCTGCCGGTGCGCCGCCTGGCCGCCCGACGCGTGGCTCGGGGCGAACCGGTATCGGCGCTGTTTACGTTCCTCGCCAGCGTCGAGGGCGAAGGGGGATTGCTCCAGCAGGACCTCCTGGCGGTGCGCGTGGGGCTGGACGGAACGATCCATGGCGATCCCGCCGCAAATACGCGATACATCAGCGATGGAGGAGCACCGGGAGAGATCCCGGCGGGCGAAATCGAACGGCTCTTCGCCGAGAGGTTCGATGAAATGCGGGCAGTGGCTCTGGCCGAGGCCCGGCGGTGGATCGAAGCGCGCGTCCAGGAACTGCGGGTGCGACGGTCGCAACAAGCGGAGATGCTCCTCCGCGACCTCGAGCGCGACGTGGCAGACAGGCTGCAGGAGATTGACGAGGCAGAGCGTCGCGGGCGCGGGCTGGTCGAGGAGAGCGGCCAGCAGCGCCTCTTCGCCGAGCAGGAAAGCCGTGGCGGGTTCGAGGCGCGGCGCGCCGCCGTGAACGCGTACGCCGAGGAGCGCCGTCGAGAACTGGCGGACTTCCAAGCGGTGCGCGACCCCGAGACGCCTCGCCCCTTGGGAGCATTGCTGCTCGTACCGGAAGGCCCCCGCGCATGATCTTTCGGCACCTGCGCAACGTCCGCGGCTTCTTCTCCGACTACTACCTGGGCAGCGTGTTCGGCCGAGGGACGGGTCGGGGGCGGCGCAAGAAGCTGTCCGATCGCGAGACCGACTTGGCGTACGCGCGCTTTCGCCGCCTTCGCGAGCGGGCCGAGGGCCGCTCTGCGGAGCCCGCCGAGTGCCGCGAGCACTTCCTCCGTCCCCTGCTGCGAGACGT
The DNA here is from genome assembly GCA_035559715.1 of Gemmatimonadales bacterium. Taxonomy (GTDB): domain Bacteria; phylum Gemmatimonadota; class Gemmatimonadetes; order Gemmatimonadales; family GWC2-71-9; genus JACQHC01. The sequence continues at coordinate 3,686 of DATMAW010000158.1, forward strand.
GCTGGGCTTTCATTTGGGCACAGGCGACGACCGCGTGCACCCGCTTTTTGCCGCAGCGGACGATGAAAAGGAAGCAAAGAAGCCGCTGGTGCTCGCCTACTGCGGGGGGTGGGAGGATGATCTCGATGGAGGCGGCCGGTCATCCCAGCCGGCGCGCCGCGTGGAGCAGGGACTCGCTCACACGGGCCTGCGGTACGGTATGCTCCTCACGGGCGAACGCGTGCGTCTGGTTCGTGCACCCGGTGACGGTCCCCGGGGCGCCTACCTGGAGGTGGATCTCGCGGGGCTTGTCGATGAGGAGGATCCTGAGACGTTCGCCGCGTTCCTTCGGCTCTTCTCGGTCACAAGCTTCGTGGCGGACAGCGACGGGAAGACTCCGATCGACGAGGTGGAGCGCGAGAGCCGGGAGCACGCCGCGAAAGTTTCCGATGACCTCAAGCAAGCGGTGTTCAGGGCGGCCGAGGCGCTCGTGTCGGGCCTCATCGAGGATGCCGTGGCACGCGGTCGGGTGGCGGTCCCGACGGACTTGAGCGAATCGGATCTCCTCCTCTATCGCGACGCGGCACTCCTGGCCCTCTACCGCATCCTCTTCATTCTCTACGCGGAGGCGCGCGACCCGAGGCTCGACCAGCACCAGCTGTATCGCGACGCCTATTCGGCGCAGGGCTTGTTGGACGAACTCCTGGGCGATCCGTCGCGCTCCTGGCCCGCGAACCGCTGCTCCTTCTGGGAACGGCTGCGGGTCCTGTTCCAGATTTACGACCGGGGACTTCCGCCCATCACGCCCTGGGAGCACATCCCACCGCGGGGGGGAGACTTCTTCAGCTCCTCGACGCCCTCGGGCAAACTGCTCGACGACGCGCGACTCCCGGACCATGTGGTCGCGCGGCTGATGCTCGATCTCGCCACGGCCACGCCGCGCCGCGGGGTGGGGCGCGAAAGGGTGTCGTTCCGCGAGCTCGACATCGAGAACCTGGGCGCCGTGTACGAGGGGCTCCTCGAGTACGAGCCGCGCATCGCTCGGGCAACGACTATCGAACTACGCGTCCAGGGCCGGTCGTACGCGCTTTCGCCGCCCGAGGTCGTCCGGCTGTGCGAGCAGAGGTCCCTGAAGCTGACCGGGGATTTCGCCATCGTGGCCGGAACGGCGGCCGAGGCGCTGCATCCCGAGGCGCCGGCGGACGAAGAGGTTGAAGAGGACGAACCGGACGAGGACCTCGCGGAAGACGAAGAGGCTGGTGGCGAGGAGGACGAGGACAAGGGTGTCGAGAAAGGCTCCGCGGCGCGCCTTGTGCGTCGGCTCGAGCCGGGTGCGTTCCACTTCATTCCGGGGGCGGGTCGCAAGGGGTCAGGTTCGTTCTACACCCCGCGGCCACTGGTCCAGGACCTGGTACGCCACGGCCTGGGGCCGCTCGTCGAAGGCAAGACCGCGGCCGAGATCGAGGGGCTCCGGGTGCTCGATCCCGCTTGCGGCAGCGCCCATTTCCTGGTCGAGGCCATGCGGTTCCTGGCTCAGGCCCTCCATCGGGCGTACGTCGAGGAGCACGGGGGCAAACCACCGCCGCACTTCGAGGCCAAAACCCCCGAGGGCTGGGACGACGGCTGGCGCGCGTCCGACGAGGAGGCTCGGGCGTCGAACTCCGAGGCGCGGGCCTGGTGTAAGCGTCGCATCGCCGAGCGCTGTCTTTTCGGCGTGGACCTGAATCCGACCGCGGTCCAGCTCGCCCGGGTGGCGCTCTGGATCGAGTCGGTGGCGGGCGATCGGCCGCTCACCTTCTTCGAGCACCACGTGCGCTGCGGCAACTCGCTCCTCGGCACCTGGATTGCCCGGCTCGATCAGCCCCCGATTCCGGCTCTCGCCCGCCGGGCGCGACCCGCGCAGCTCGGCCTGTTCGAGGACCAGGTGCGCCGGGCTGTCGCGCGCGCCGCCGAGCTGCGGCGGACGATTGACCGGGCGCGGCCCGAGGATCTGCGGCGCGAAGGGGTGGAGCCCGAGAGCGTGGAGGAACAGCGGTTCAAGAAGCACCTCCTCGAAGAGGCCGAGCGGACCCTCCGGGCCGCCAGGTTGCTCTTCGACCTTCGCTCGGGGGCGGCGTTCGAGCCCCGCATCTGGAACGAATGGGAGACCCTGTGCGGGTTGATCGACCAGCCCGAGGAGCTGAGCCGGTACGTGGAGTCACGCCCCTGGGCGGACGGGTTCAGAGCGATTCGGGAGCGCGAGCGGTTCTTCCACTGGGAACTCGAGTATCCCGAGGTGTTCCTGGGCGATGGCGACGCCGGGTTCGACCTCGTGCTCGGCAACCCGCCGTGGGACAAGGTCAAGCCGGACCGGAAGGAGTTCTATGGCGCTTACGACGTGCTGATCCGCGCGTTCGTCGGCGGCGACCTCGACCGCCGCATCGGCGAGCTACGGTCGTCGATTCCCGGCCTCGAGACGGCGTTCACGGCCTACGAGGAGCGGGTGCGCACCCTGGCGACGTGCCTCAAGAAAGGGGGCGATTACCGCTACCACGATTGGGAGATTGACGGCAAGAGCACCGGCGGCGACCCTGACGTGTTCAAGTTCTTCGTCGAGCGCGCGCATCGGGTGGCGCGGCCCGGCGGGCGGGTGGCCTTCGTGGTTCCCTCGGCCCTCTACAACAACGAAGGGTGCACCGGGCTCCGGTACCTGCTGCTCGACGAGTGCGCCGTGGAGCGGTTCTACGGGTTCGAGAACCGGAAGAAGATCTTCCCGATTCATTCCAGCTACAAGTTCGTGAGCCTGGTCTTCCGCAAGGGTGCGGGGGGCTCAAGCGAGTTCGACGCCGCGTTCATGCGTCATGACCTGGCCGAGCTCGACGCCACGGCGCGCTATCGGGAGCCCGTGCCCCGCGCGGCGCTCGTGCCCGAGGCGCCGTGGATCGTCACCGTGCGCCGTTCGGAGCTGGAGCGCCTCTCGCCCGGAACGCTGGCCTTCCTCGAGTACCGGAGCCCGCGCGACCGCGAGATCGTGCTCAAGATGCACGAGGGGCGGCCGCTGCTGGGCGACCAGGGGCCGGGCACCTGGAACGCGCGGTTCTACCGGGAGTTCGATATGACCAACGACCGGGACCTCTGGACCGATCCGCGGACGGGCAAGCTGTGGAACCCGCGGCAGATTCTGGGCCCGGTGGCGGGGACCAGGGATCGCGAGCCGTACTACGATCCCGCCGCCTGGCCCGAGATTCGGGCGGCGATGGCGGAGAAGGAGTTCTGGCCGCTGTACGAGGGGAAGCACATCGAGCAGTTCCTGGTGGACATCAAGCCCATCGAGCGCTGGGTGAGTCTCGAGGCGGCGGAGCGCAAGTACGGCCAGCGGCCGGACGGGAAGCCCAAGGTCGTGTTCCGGGACATCGCGAGGAACACCGATGAGCGGACGTGCATCGCGGCGGTGTTGCCGGAGGGGTCGTGTTTTGGCCACACGCTGTCCGGGATTCAGGCAGGTGAGGACGCCGGAATGGTAGCAACCGTCCTGAATTCATTGGTGTTCGATTTTTGTCTCAGGTTCCGGACCGCGGGGACGCACTTGAGCTTCACTTATGTCGCGAGGATGCCCGTTGTCAGCATCAAGCAAGCCTTCTCGACGATCTCCGGGCAGCCCGCTGGGCTCGAACACATCACGGAGCTCGACACGGAATGGGCGAATCTATGGGCGGTCAACCGAATGGTGGCCGAGGCCTATGGGCTAGGACCAGCCGACCTTAGTGACGTCTTGTCGGCCTTCCCCGTCTTGGCGCGCAAGCGGCCAGAGTTCCATGCGTTTCTCCTTGCCCGTCTCGACGAATGGAAACGGAATGTGGAGCGTCCGTCCTTCACGTACCAGCAGCCGCCGCACGCCGCTCGGAGGGTGGCGGAAGGATCTCCTGAGTGACCGCACCCCGATGTCCACTTCCGGTCCTCCCCGGTGAGCAGGCGACGCACCCCATGGCCGCGCGGCATGGATAGGGCTGACCTTACCGAGCTGCACTACATCACGCCGATCGCGAACGTGGCCTCGATCTGTCGAATGGGCATCCTTTCCCACGCGCGGGCGCAGGCTGTGAATCACGTGTCGGTGGCGATGCCGGAGATTCAAGGCCGACGCGCCAATGTGCGGGTCCCTGGAGGCCGCCCTCTCCACGAGTACGTGAACCTCTACATCTGCGCCCGGAACCCGATGATGTATAGACGGAGTGATCGGCACCAGGAGCTGTGCGTCCTGCGCGTCAGCACGCACGTCCTCGACCTCCCTGGTGTTGTGGTAGTTTCGGGAAACGCCTCCAGTGGCTACGTGCGCTTCGGCGCTGGGGCTGCGGGCCTTGCCCTGGTAGATCGCGTTCTGACGTTCGCAGAGTACTGGACGGACCCCGACCCCATCACCTATTATGAAAAGAAGTCTGCTAAGTGTGCTGAAGTTCTTGTGCCCGACGTAGTACAGCCAAGCTACCTGCTAGGAGCCTACGTATCTGATGCGGTCGGATTGGCGGCACTGAACGCACTCAGCCTTGCGATTCCGGTACAGGTCAACGCCCACCTGTTTTTCAGATAGGAGCAGGCATTGGTCAAGGTCATCGTCGGGGACCTACTGGAGTCAAAGGCCCAGACCCTCGTCAACACCGTCAACACGGTGGGGGTCATGGGCAAGGGAATCGCTTTGGAGTTCAAGAAGCGCTTCCCGGACATGTTCGATGACTACGTAGCACGGTGCCGCGCAGGTGAGGTGAAGCTTGGGGAGCCGTATCTGTACCGCCGCTCCACGGCGCCCTGGATTATCAACTTCCCCACCAAGGATCATTGGCGGTCGGTGTCGCGTATCAGCGACATCGCTCGCGGTTTGAAGTACCTGTTCCAGCACTATCGGGAGTGGGGCGTCGAATCCCTCGGCGTGCCACCTTTGGGGTGTGGCTCAGGACAACTTGACTGGCGAGTGGTTGGCCCGACGCTTTACCGCTGGCTCAAGCGATTCGACATCCCGGTGGAGCTCTACGCACCACACGGAACCCCGGTAGACGAGTTGCAGTTGACGTTCCTGGAACGGGAACCCCAGCAGCAGGCCGCTCCCCAGCTCGCACCGGGTTGGGTGGCTCTCGTCGAGATCCTTGATCGAGTGACCCGCGAGCCGCACCACTGGCCGGTGGGTCGAGTGGCGTTTCAGAAGATGGCGTACTTCGCGACACTCGCAGGCATTCCTACCAGGCTCGACTACAAGCGTGCGAGCTTCGGCCCGTATGCACGGGAGCTGAAGCAGGTCACCACGCGGCTGGTGAACAACGGCGTTATCCAGGAGCAGCGTGCTGGGAGCCTATTCGCCGTTCATCCCGGGCCGACATTCCGTGACGCTCGGAGGGCGTACGCTCAGGACCTTGAGCGGTGGAAGGAGCAAATCGCCAAGGTTGCGGATCTGTTCCTGCGAATCCGAGCGGACCAGGCTGAGATTGCGGCGACGGTGGCTTTCGCCGCACAGACACTGCAGGAGCGGCTCGGCCGGCAGCCGAGCGAGCTCGAGGTACATGAAGAGGTGTTGCAGTGGAAACGGCGCCGTCGCCCGCCCATAGGCCAGGCCGACGCGGCACTTGCGATACGCGCCCTTGGGATGCTGTCCTGGCTCAAGCTTGCTCCCTCCAAGGAACTGCCGGTTGACGAGGAAGCGCTCGTGGGCTGACGCCGGCGGCGCATTGCCGGCCGCGCAATGTGCTCGATGTGGTCATTGGGTTGCCTGTGAACTTCGTGGCGGCACCACCGAAGCGAGATGAGCCAAACGTGCCGAAATGGCGGTACGCTGCTAGAGCGGGAACGCTGCGGCTAACGCCCTGTCCGATGCAAAATGTGCCGCGAAGCTTGGGTCCAGAATCATCTTGCGAATGATGGCGCGTGCCAGGTTTTCAAGCTCCCGATACAACGATCGAGTGGCCTCGTCCAGGTTCACCAGTGCCAAGGCATGAACGAGGTCTGAGCGCTTCTCGTACATCTGCCGCAACTCTGCCTCAGAAACAGCCAAGGCCGGATCAATGTGCCCGATGTGCCGCAGGCGTTCCACGAACGCCGCGGTCGAGCCCACGGTCCTTCCGTTCGCGCGCCGCTCGCCCCGGATCTTGACGAGCGATTCGAGGGCAGTAACCAGGAGCGGCCACCGAATGTCGGTATAGTACTGGCGGGCCGCCATCTCGAAGTACCAGAAGGCGGCCTTCAATCGGCTCGGCACGGCGGCGGGGTTCCACTTTTGGACCAGGTTCGTGAGCAAAGGCACGTCACCCGGCAGGAGCCAGTTGTCGTTCACGTCCAAGACGAAAGCCGGTTCACCCACCCGCGGCCCGATCTGCCACTTCGCGGGCGGCTCGCCCAGGGTTCGTATGCGCGCTGCGTGAGTCAGTCCGACCGATGTCGGATGGACCAGACGAGAAAGGGCAATGGCGGTACGCAGGCGGAGGTCGGGATCGAAATCAGCCTCCCCTGCTTTCGGCTCAGGCGCCGGACTCCGGATAAACGCGTATCCCCCAGTGTCTTGGCGGAAGGGATGGTAGTTCCGACCGCACGGCTCCGTCGCTTCCAGAATCCATTGCCTGAGCTCGTCGTCAAGCATGGCGATCCATAAGTCACCGTCAACCTGGGCCGGTTCCTCGAAGTACACCACGTTCCTCGTGGATTTCGCGTCGTGGTGTACGTAGGGCGACTGGACCATAGCGAGATCGGTGACTTCAGCGGTGATCTGGAAGAATTTCATGCGCCACCGCGCCAACGGCATCACGTAGCGTTCCTGAGCCAACGGGGCCTTGATCCCGTCCGCTTCCTTGAGCCTCGGCTGGCCGCGCGGGATCCCCAGCACGGTGAGCCGCGGTGTGTCAGCAGGCGCTCCCGTCCGACGCGTGCGAAACGCTCGCGCCGGCACGGCCCGCCCTGGTCGCAACCGACCATCCACCCGCGACACGCGGCCATCGCTAGGGCCGTTGCTTCACCCTTGCCCGTCATTCGTGACAGCCGGACACGCCTCACTCCGGGGGGACGAGCACTTGGGCGTCGTCGGCAATAGCCTGCACACCCGTCTCGACGAGCACCTTCTCCAGAGCCGATGGCGCGAGTCCGGCCACCGCACCCAGCTCCTCCAGCTTCCGCCGCGTGATCTCGCGCCGCCGGAACGCCTCGAGCGCCAGGGTTACGATGCGCGCCCGGATGCCGTCGCCGCCCTCGTCGTGCTCGGCGAGGCCCAAGGTCTCGGCGATCTCCTTACCCCGCCCGGCTTCTTCCTGAACCTGGAGCGCCGCGAACTCGGGTTCGTCGAGCAGCTTCAGGTTCTTGAGCCGATAGAGCGCCGAGATCCGGCTCACCCCGAAGTGGTGCGCCAGGAGCACCACGTCGTAGAGCTGGATGTCCTGAGTGCCAGGCGCCGGCCGCGCCTGAGCCGCGAGCCCCGCCTCCTCGTCGAACACCTCCGCCCTGAGCCGGCTCAGCCGGCCCTTGGCGAGACCCTGCAGGAATCCCCGCACCCCGTCCGCCGGCATGAGGAACGCCGCCGCGAACGCGTTGGCCCGAACCTCGGGTAACGTGTCGCGATCGGCGGCCCGGCTGATGGCCCCCTTCTGGTCTCGATCCAAGAGCACGTGGCAGTATTCGTGCGCGAACGAGAACCGCTGCCGCGCCGCGACGTGCGTGCCGTTCACCACCACGAGCACCCCGACGTCCGGATCGGCGACGGTGAGCCCCGAGACGTCCTGGGGCAGGTCGGCCCTGGCCGTCCGCACTCCCTGCGCCTCGAGCAACTCGGCCACGCTCGGAAGCGGCGAGCCCCCGAGCCCGAGCCGGCGCCGCTCCTCTGAGGCAATCCGCTCGGCCTGCTGAATCGCTTCCCACTTAGTGGCAGGCGCCTTGAGCGCGTATGCCGGCAGAGTGGCGAGGTCCGCGTCAACGCCGAGCAGCCGCTCGAGATTCGTGACCTCGCGGCCCGCCGCGAGGCTCTGGCGCACGGCGGCCAGCACCTGGTCCTCTCTCATCATCTCCGGGTGCCGGCGGAAGAGGGCGACCAGCGCGTCCTCGGGCCGGAACTCGTCGGCCAGGAACGAGCGAATGTCGCGCCCATACAGGTAGGCCAGCTTGTCCAGCTCGAGGCTCGTGACGGCCCGGTTCCCCAGCTCCATCTGCGCGACCGTGGAGCGGGAGACGCCCAGATAACGGGCCACGTCGTCCTGCGTCAGCCGACTCGCCTCACGCGCGGCCTTGAGCCGCCGGGCCAGCTCTCTCTGGTCAACGGGCAACCGTAGCCTCCATAGAAACGCCAGTCAGAACCGACAGGCTTGCCAGGATTGCGATTACGTTATAATATCGAACGACACTTGTCAAGTTATGCTACGTGCTGTTACCCAGTTATTTCGCATGAGATTGCGCGACCTGCTCGAACCGCCACACGCGGCTCAGGGGGAACCTTCGGCCCCTCCCTAGCCGCGTCCCCCTGTGCCAGCGCCGACTCCGCAGGTGCTGGTGCGAGGCGGTGCCGTGCCGCACCATGTTTGCGCCGCCTTGTGGCGACTTTGCCCGTGACCTGATCGAGGATTCGGAGTTCACCGGTGACCGCATCAGCCGTTAGCTGTGTCCAGCACCTCATCGAACAATACCGCCGCTTCCTGCGGACGTCGTACCGGTTCCTGGACGATCGGCTGCGCCAGCAGTTCGAGGCGCACCTGGCGCAAGCCGACGTCGTGGTCCGCGGCCCCTACGTTACGCTCTCAAGGGATTTCGAGCGGGCCAGCACGCTCGCGAGCCTGATTGCTGCGGGGACTGCGCATCCTGACCTCGCGAAGGGTCACTGGCCCTTCGGCGAGCAAGCGCTCTTTCGTCATCAGGAGCGCGCCTTCGAAGCCGGCCGCAGCGGCCGGTCGTTCGTCGTGACCACGGGGACGGGCTCGGGAAAGACCGAAGCCTTCCTCCTGCCGGTCTTTGACGGCATCCTCCGGCGCAAAGAAGAGGGAGTCCGCGGGCTCCACGCCGTGCTGCTCTATCCGATGAACGCGCTTGCCAACGACCAGCTCGAGCGCCTGCGGCGGTTGCTCCGGAGGACCGGGCTCGACCTGTCGTACGGGCTCTACACGGGAGACAGCGACACGGCCTCGCAAAACCTGCGCGAGGAGCCGGCCGAGACGGAGCGCCTCACTCGTGCCGCGATTCGGAGAGAGCCGCCGGACGTTCTGCTGACCAACTACAAGCAGCTCGAATTCCTCCTGGTGCGGCCTGAGGATCGGGTGCTCTTCACGAACGCCCTGCGCTACCTGGTGCTCGACGAGCTCCACTCCTACCGTGGGGCCCTGGCGACCGAGATCGCGTGTCTTATTCGACGGCTCAAGGCGCACGCGGGCCTCCACCCGGGCGAGCTGGTCGCCATCGGGACCTCCGCCACCGTGGCTTCGGGCGCGGGGGGAGCCGAGGCGCTGGCCGAGTTCGCCACCGCGCTCTTCGGGGAGACGGTGCGCTCCGAAGACGTCATCGGTGAAAGCTTCGTCGCGGGGCCCGGCAAGCAGGCGACGAATGTACCAGCCGCTCCCGACCTCTCCGACGACGATCTGCTCGCTTTTGACCCGTCCGATGAATGGTCGGTTACCCGGCTGGCCGAACGACTGACGGGGGTTCGCTTGGAGGGAGGCGAGCCGCTGCCGCAACGGCTGGCGTCTGTTCTGGCGGGGAACGCGATCGTGGCCTTGCTCGAGGAATCCTTCGGAAAACCCGCGTCTGTTGGCGATGCAATTGCCGCTCTTCGCCGGCGCATTCCGGACCGTGCGCACCGGACCGAAGCCGAGCTGCGTCGCGAGATCGAGGCTTATCTGCTGATCGGGAGCGTGGGGGATGAAGAGCACCTCCCGCGCCTCCGCCCCAAGCTCCACACCTTCTTCCACGGCGTCTACGACGTCTGGCTCTGCCTCAACCCGGAGTGTCGCCAGCTCATCCCCCAGGGCGGTTCGGAGTGTCCGAAATGCGGCTCGGCGGCACGGCCCGCGGCGCTGTGCCGGACCTGCGGGCAGGACTTCGTGAAAGTGAAGTTCGAGCCCGATGGGAGCGGCGCGAACGAGGGCACCGGGGACTTCTACAGCGACGAGCGGACCGGATTCTTGACGCCGCGGATCCACGAACTGGCCGGACAGGTCGAGGACGAGGAGCCCGCTCCGGCCGACCTCATGACCGAGGAGGAGGCGCCAAGGCCCAACGCGAAGCGGCGGTCGCCCGCAGAAGTCGAGAGCAAGCTGGAGCCGGTGTCCGTCTGCCTCGGGTGCGGCCGGGTGATGGATGCGGACGCCACCTGCCCTACGTGTAACAGGTCAGGCACGCCGTATCTTCAGCACCGGTGGCGGAAAAAGGACGCCCCCAAGGCGGGAATTCTCCATGTGTGCCCCGCTTGCGGGGACACCTACACCAAGGGCGATATCGTGACCCCGCTGCGCACCGGGACGGCCTCGACGGTTTCCGCCATCGCCACGCACCACCTGGACAAGCTGCAGGATGAGGATCGCAAACTCCTCCTTTTCGCCGATAGCCGCCAGGACGTCGCGCATCAGGCCGGATACACGGCGGACAAGCACCGCAACTTCGCCCTGCGCCACGTGATCGCCCATGAAGTGGCGCGTGCCGGCGCCAAGGGCGTCTATCTCAACGAGCTTCCCCAGCGGCTCTTTGACGAGTACAAGCGACTCGGGATCATCAGTGGCCGCGTGACCCGGCCCGAGCGTGACCGTTGGCTGGATGCATTGACCTACGAAGCCGCCAGCGAGTTCACCCGCTACACCCGCCAGCGCGCCTCACTCGAAAACCTGGGGCTGGTCGCCGTCGAGTACGAGTTCCTCGAGGATCTTCGCGAGGACCCGGGGTTCGGAGCTGCGGCGGCGGCCGCCGGCATCGACGTTGGTGGCGGCCTCGCGCTGGTCAGGGCGATCCTCGACGTGATCCGCAAAAACCGAGCGGTGGGGTTCGATTTCTTCCAGGAGTACGTTGACCCCAACAAGAAGCGACGCTATCGCGAGCTCGAGGCCGAGCCCTATTCGGTCCGGTTTCCCGATCGTGACCGGAGCCCGAAGGGATTCGCGCTCGACCGCCCCGACCACATCCGCAAGTCGAAATCCGGTTCGATCCTCGGGTTCTACCAGGAGAACCCGAAGGCGGGTCAACTCACGGCGGCCCAGAAGCTCGCGGCCCGGGTCTTGGGCCAGGGTCGTGAGAGCGCCGAGGAGTTCTTGCGGGCGGTCGTGCCGATTCTGGTTCGACTGGAGTTGCTCGTCCCGGTGCCCAACTTCCCTCTGGCCAGGGCCGACCGTACGGCGAGCCTGCGGGTCTTGCAGCTCAACCCCAAGGTCATCCGGCTGGTGCGGGTGGACTCGGGGTTCCGCTGCGTGGCCTGCCAGGCCTGGTTCGCGTACGACTTGGGGACGTGTCCCAGCCCGAAATGCTCACAGGGGAGACTCGCTGCCGCGGGCGTGGATCAGGACAACTATTACGTACGCCTCTACGCCGAGCGGGAGCCGTTGCGGTTCGCGGTTGCGGAACACAGCGCGGCGATCAGTGCCGATGAGCGAGCGAAGCGCGAGACGGCGTTCAAGGAAGGTCGGATGGACGCGCTCGTTTGCACGCCGACGCTCGAATTGGGCGTGGACATCGGGCCTCTGCTTACTGTCGTCCTGAGAAATGCGCCCCCGACCCCGGCGAACTATCTCCAGCGTGTAGGCCGAGCCGGCCGGCGCTTGCGTATCGGGTTCGTCTCCACATTCTGTGCGGGTGGCGCGCACGATCGCCACGCCTTCGAGAACCCCGAGTGGCTGATCTCGGGTACGTTCACCCCCCCGCGCCTACGGCTCGATAATCCCAAGATCGTCCACCGTCACCTACGGTCCTACCTGCTGTCGCTGGTTCCAGCGCAGCTTCCCCGGCTCATGGGGGAGCTTCTCGACGACGCTCGGGCGCCCAGTCGGTGGGAGCCCGACCTTCTGGCTCCTCTGCTTTCCGCGATTCAGGAGCAACGCGACGGCCTCGCCGCGCGGCTCGGGGTGGTGTTCCACGCTGATCGGGTCGCGGGACGGCTGGACGGGTACGATGAACGCGAGGCCCGGGATCTTGTGGACCAGTTCCCGGGCGAGCTCACGCGCACCATCGAGGCGTGGTGGGGACGCGTCCGCCAGCTCGATCTCGAGTTTCGTCAGTATTCGACTGTGGGGTCGCCGCACCACGACATGAGGAAGGCCGCGGCCCGCCAGCGGGCTTTTCGCGAGATCACCCAGGATCCCGAGCGGGCGTATTCACTCAATTACCTCGCGACCCAAGGGTTGTTACCGGCCTACCAGTTCCCCTTGGATACCTTCAGCCTCGACCCCGGCGTGGTGGACACGCCCACGCTGTACCGCCCCGCGGCGATCGCCATCGAAGAGTTCGCGCCGGGGAACTACGTGTACGCCAACGGTCACAAGTTGCGCTCGATCCGGGTGCTCTTCGCCGGCGGACCTGGTGGCGCCGCACAACGGGTGCCGCGATCCGATGCGGAGGCGTCCGGGCGCCTTCGGTCGTTCCAGTTCTGCGAGCGATGCGACGAGATCACGGAACAAGCGCGCAACACCTGCGCGCGCTGCGAGGCGCCTCTGCCGGCGGCGGTGGACTGCGTCTTCGTGGATGCCTTCGAGGCCGAGGAGTCGCTCCGGATCGGCTCGGACGAGGAGTCCCGCCAACGGCAATACCACGTGCGTCGCGAGAGTCTGCTCGGGAGCGATCGTGCGAGCGTCCAGCTGTACCGGTATCCGTTCACCCCGGTCGAGTACCATCGCTTGGCAAGGGTCGTGGTGACAAACTGGGGTCGTGCGGATTCCAAAACCGGGGATCCTCGCCGGTTCTGGCTCTGTCCCGATTGCGGCCGCCATCTCCCTCACGAGCCGCACGATGAAGCCCACGCAAGAGCCATTCAGACGTGGCGCGAGGGCCATGCGCGCCTCTGCGCGGGCGAGCCGGTACCGCTCGTCCTCGGCTACGAGTTTCTAAGCGACTGCCTCGTGCTGAGCTTCCCGACCAGAAGCGACGTTCGCATGATCGGCCGCGCCTCGTTGTCTCCCACGGCAGTCACTCTCGCCGAGGCATTGCTCGCGGGTGCCGCGGATCTCCTCGAACTCGAGCCCTACGAGCTGGCCGCGTTCCCGCGGATCGCGCGCGAGGGCGACGTCGCCGACGAAATCGTGTTCTATGAGTCGGTTCCCGGGGGCGCCGGATACGTCGAGGAAATGTCGCGGCGCCTACCCGAGGTGGCTCAGGCTGCGCAAGCCCGTCTATACGGACATCAATGCGCCCGGGGCTGCTACCTGTGCCTCAAGCACTATCGCAACCAGCGGTGGCACGCCTTCTTCGACAAGGACGGGATCCGAGACATGCTGGGGGCCATCGCCTCGATGGACTCTGTCGAGGCCACGATGGGCCAAGCCGGAGCCGGGGTTCGTGCGCTCCGGGCGACCCTGGAGGTAAGACGGCGCGAACTGGAAGCGGCGCCTCCGGGTGTTGGGCGTGCGGGACCGCAGTCGCCGATCGAGGAAAAGCTGCTCGCTGCTATCCGGGCTCTCGATGGGCTTCCCGAGCCGGCCCCGCAGTACGAGATCCGAGACGGGGACCGTCTCGTCACGGTGGCCGACTTTGCTTACCCGGACGCGAAGATCGCGATATTTTGCGACGGCTTCGCCTTTCACGGCAACCCGGAGACGTTGGAGTTGGACGCGCGCAAGCGGAACTGGTTGCAAGGCAAGGGTTGGCTGGTGTTGACCTACTGGGGCCGCACGATCCTACGGTCGCCGGACAGGTGCGCGCAGGAGATCGCGCAGGTGCACGCTCAGCGACTCTGGCTCGGATGACCCTTTTCCCGTACCGAGTGCTTTGACAACCGGACGCGAGTCCATATCTCTTTCCTTGCGCGCCGATTTCCCGGACTTGATGGGGCGCGCACCCGGCAACCTGCCGGCCTAACCATCTAAGTCGCGGACACGGAGGCCCGCGACGATTGGTCGGGGGCCTTGTTTGTTGCTGTCCCAAATCCGGCAGCCTCCGTTTCGGCTGCCGGTGCATGCAGAAGGCGGGGAGAGCGCCGGCTCGTTGAGCCGCCTGCCATACCGTCGTCCTGCTCCCCAGCCGGGGAGCGCACGGTGGCCCAGCCGGCCCGGCCCAGCCGGGACCCATGCGCGAATGAAACGGAACCGACAATCGAAAGGACATCGTCATGGGACCCCTATCCGCCTCCCCCACGGGGTCTGGCCCCACAACACCAGCCCTGGATCTCACGGCAGGCGATCGAGCAGTGTACACGCGAGCGACTCCTGCCATCGGCGTTAGGAGACTGGTGGACGCCCGACATTCAGGTGGCGGTAAACCCGGACGGCACCTTCGTCGTGGGTGGACCGGAAGCCGACTGCGGGCTGACGGGGCGCAAGAACATCGTCGACACATCGGGTGGGGCCATCCCCCACGGCGGCGGCGCGCTCAGCGGCAAGCACCCCACGAAAGTCGATCGCAGACGCCAGCTACTTCACGCGCTACGTCGCCCGTCGCGCGGTCCGCGAAGGGCTGGCCCGCCGGGTGCTGATCCAGGTGGCCTACGCCATCGGCCCGGCGGAACCGGTGGCGCTCGCCGTCGAAACCTTCGGCACCGGCAATCCGCGCGCTGTCCGGGAATTCGTCAGGCGCTTCGATTTCCGGCCCGGCGCCATCATCGAGCGCCTCGGCCTGCGGCAACCCATCTACCGGCTGACCACCAACTGCGGGCAATTCGGCAAACCGTATCTCCCCGTGGGAGTGTGACCTCGATGCGCCACTCGATCCGCGTGAGCGGACCGCCGGCTCGAGCGCGATGGCATCGTCCAACGGCGGAGGCGAGGCCCGGGTCGACAGGTGGCCGTGAACCGCCCCTTGAGGCTCCCGTAGTCGGCTTCGTGGCGGCGGGAAACGATCAGCATGTGCCCGGGGTTCACCGGGTAGGCGTCGGGGAAGGTCACGGCCAACCCCGTGCCGCAGGTGATGTCGCCGTGGGCGATCCGGTCGCAAAAGGGACAGACGGTCACGGGTTCTTGCTGGCCCCTCCGAGAACTCCACGCTCCGAGTTCGTGTTACCCGGGCCGATCTCACACGCCCGCATGATGCGGAACAATCTCCTCCCGCGAAGTCAGCTCTACTCCCCCTGCCTCCTCGCCAGCCCCTCCAGCTCGGCCACTA
This sequence comes from Gemmatimonadales bacterium, assembly GCA_035559715.1. Taxonomy (GTDB): domain Bacteria; phylum Gemmatimonadota; class Gemmatimonadetes; order Gemmatimonadales; family GWC2-71-9; genus JACQHC01. Next base: position 18,878 of record DATMAW010000158.1, read on the forward strand.
CCCGATTCAGCTCCTCGGCAAGCGGCCCAGGCTGCACGTCCAAGAACGTCTCCGCCACGGCTCGGTAATACCACAGCGTCTCTTCCTTGGTCGCCGTGAACCGCTCCCACACCTGTTCCCCGATCACCCGGTAGTCCAAGAGAATCGCCCTCGCGTTGTGCACCTTGTCGGCCAGCGAGATCAGCCGCGCCTCCGGTGCCGCCTCCCGCAGGTGGGCGAGGTACCGCTCCTTGCGCTCCCGCCAGGGCGGCTTCGGGACCGTGTCCGAGTCGCTGCACGCTTCAACCAGCGCCAGCACGCGGTCGCCGAAGCGATCCCGAATCTGTTCTCGGGTCCGGCCGTCTCGCGGTTGATCCTCGATGGCGTCGTGGAGTAAGGCGGCGATGGCCTGGGCCTCACCTCCGCCATGCTCGAGGACCGTCGCTGCCACGGCCATCAAGTGAGAAATGTAAGGGACCCGCGTTCCCTTGCGGCGCTGCTGGGCGTGAAGCTCCGCGGCATACCGAAAGGCGTCCACCAATCGGTCGGTGTCGAGATGGCGCATGGCGGCCCGGGCAGAACGCATACATAATAGCGCGGTCCTAAGCCCGAAGCCCGGCAGGCGCCTTGCCCGTGACCGCCGCCCCCGACCTGGACTGGCAACTCCGCCTCGCCGCCTTCGCCCGCCTGGAACACCTTCGCACGGCGCGCGGCGGAGTGGTGACCGCTGGTGACCTCGACACCGGCTTCGAGTTCCGCGGCGAACGCATCAAGTTCTGGAACCGCCAGATGGGCATCTGGCGCCCCCCCCCAGCTCGACCGCGAGCGCGCCGCCCTCGCGATGGTCACCGCCCCGCCCAGGCGGGGCGGCGTCCACCGTAGGACGACCAGGTGGCAAGCGGCGCCCGGCCGCGCCTCACCCTCGTGACCGCCTTTCTCCGCCCCGTCGAGACGACCGCCGAGCCCGCGCCCCGGGCTTCACCCCCGCCCCCGCGCGCACGATCTGGTAGCGCAGCAACACCGTCCCCGTCGCGGCGTACACCCGGTGCCCCAAGAGCTCGAGCCGCGCCAGCCGGTCCGCCCCGGGCAGCATCGGGAGCCCCCGGCCCAACAGCACCGGGACGAGGCCGATTTCCACCTCGTCCACCAGATCGTGCGCCAGCAGGCTCCTAAACAGCTCGCCACCCCCGAAGAGCCAGATGTTCTTCCCCGGCTGTCGCTTCAGCTCGGCCACCGTCTGCGCGGGATCGCGCGAGAGCACGGCGCCGGGGACGTCGGCCGGGCGCAGGGTGCGCGAGAACACGTAGGTCGGAAGCGGCGGCATGCCGCCCCCGCCCGGTTGCCGGCGGGCGATCTCCCACGACTTCCGGCCCACGAGCACGGTGTCCACGTCCCTGAACAGCGCCCCGAAGTCAATGTCGGGATCCACCGGGATCCAGTCGTACCCGCCGTCGGGGTCGGCGATGTAGCCGTCGAGGCTCATCGCGACGGAATAGCGGACGCGGCGCAGGGCCTGCCTGTTCATAACAGCAACGCTTCCACCCTGTATGCCCTCACCATCCCCTCCTCTTCCTCCGGCGCCGTGAACACGGTGAAACGCCCGTCCTGCGACGCCACCAGCGCCAACGCCTCCCGCTGCTCGTGCACGAACTGCGCCGCCGAAAGATGACGCGTCCCGCCCAGCTCCGCCGGATGGACCCCGACCGGCGCCAGACCTACGATCGGCTCGATCACCATCACTCGCTCCACCGCTTGGGCCGCGGTGCGCCGTCCGATCTTGGCGCCGAACGCCACCACGTCCCATCGGTCGGTGAGAATCGTCGCCCCGTCCACCGCCGTGAGCCCGCCCACCGCGTCAATCGCCGCCCGAAACGCCTGGTGCCACGCTCCGCCCTCTCGCTCGGCCGCCGCCTGCCGCAACAAATCGCCCAATTTCGAGAACGGCGGAGCGACCCGGTAGGGAACGGGCCAGAGAATCGACTCCCGCCACCCGTCCGAATCCTGCGGCACCACGAGCAGCGACCCGCCGTGCCGGTGGGCTCGCATCGACAGCGCCAGCTGGAGCAGCACGCTCTCGCTCTCCCCGCCCGGCTCCTCCACCCCCAACAACCATGTCACGAACCCGGGGCAGTCCGGCGTGTTCATCCCCTCGGCATCCACGATCCTGACCCGCTCCCCCTCGATCACCGCCACGTTGGTGAACTTGGCTCGCGGATCCTCCC
>DATMAW010000159.1:0-4663 GCA_035559715.1 Gemmatimonadales bacterium
ACACGGCCTGCCCGCCCGCCGACACTGGGGACGCATCGTGCTCTACGGCACGATCGGCAACTCCCTTTACCAGCTCGGATTCATTCAGGGCCTGGCCATCACGCGCGCCGGCAACGCGGCGCTGATCCTCGCCGCAAACCCGGTCGTGACCGCGACGCTGTCGCACATCCTCGGCCACGAGCGGCTGCGCACTCGCGAGTGGTCCGGGCTCCTCGTCTCGGGACTGGGGGTGGCTGTGATCGTGCTGGGCAGCGGGCAGGACGTGGCCGCCTCCAGCGTGGGCGACCTCATGGTGTTCGCCGCCACGGTGTGCTGGGCGATCTACTCGATCGGCACGAGACCACTGGTGGAGGAATTGGGCCCGGTTCCCGCGGCGGCCTGGACGCTCGCCGCGGGCAGCGTCCTCATGGTGCTCATGTCCGGGCCCGATCTTGCCGCGCAGCGCTGGAGCACGCTGGGCCCGGCCGCATGGGGTGCGGTGTTCTATGCGTCGTTCCTTGCGTTGGTCGCGGCGTACCTCATCTGGGCGCGCGGCATCCGCGACATCGGCCCCACCCGCGCCGCCCAGTACTCCAACGCGACGCCGGTCTTTGCCTTCCTCGCGGCCTGGGCGATGCTCAGGGAAGTGCCGACCTGGTGGCAGATCGCCGGCGGATTGTCCGTGTTCGGGGGGATGTACCTGACGCGGGCGATGCGGGGGAAGGAACCCACGGTCGCCACCTAGACGCCGGCCTATTTCCGATAGTCGAGCGGCGGCGGTCGGTCTCCGACCAACGCCCGGTACACGAAGTTTGTCCCGCGCCGTCGCTCGAACTCCCGCCGCGCCGCCTCGATGTGCCCGGGAGTGGTGAACAAGTCCACCGCCGTAAGCGCGAGCGTCTTGGCGGCGAGCACCATCCCCTGCATGCCGATCCCCGTGCCACCGGCCGCGACCGCCTGCCAGCTGTGGGCCGCCGTGCCCGGCACCCATGTCGCCGTGGAGAGCCCCACCGTGGGCACCACCCAGCTCACGTCGCCCACGTCGGTCGAGCCGCTCGTGGGCTTGGGCAGGTACGGCTGAATCTCCGCCTCAGAGCCGAGCGACAGATCGGGCGCGTCGAGCGTGCGAAACAACTGCTCGGCGAACGCGCGTTCGGCTGGCGTGTACCGAATGCCGCCCACCTTACGCAGGTTCGCGTCCATCAGCCGCGCGAGCGTATCAACCGGGAGAAGACTGTACACGCCGTGGATCACCTCGTGCTCCACGGTCGTTCCGGTGCCCATCGCCGCGCCCTCCGCCGCCTTCGCGATCCGATCGAAGATCTCCATCGCCACCCGCGCGTCGGGATGGCGCACGTAGTAGTAGACCTCGGCGAAGTCGGGCACCACGTTCGGGGCCTGGCCGCCGCGGGTGATCACGTAATGAATCCGCGTCTCGGGCGGGACGTGCTCCCGCATCATGTTCACCATGTGGTTCATCGCCTCGACGCCGTCGAGCGCCGAGCGACCCCGATCCGGCGCGCCGGCCGCGTGAGCAGACACTCCGTGGAACCTGAACTTGGCAGATTTGTTGGCGAGACTGGTCTCGGGACTCGCGTCGTTCCGGTCGCCGGGATGCCAGTGGAGCACCACGTCCACGTCGTTGAACAGCCCGGCCCGCACCATGTACACCTTGCCCGCGCCACCCTCCTCGGCGGGCGTGCCGTACACGCGGATCGTCCCCGATCGGCCACCGGCGGCAAGCCAGTCCTTCACCGCGACGCCCGCCGCCACCGATGCGGTGCCGAACAAGTGATGCCCGCATCCGTGCCCCGGTCCCATGTCCACAAGCGGCTTTCGCACGGGTACGCTGTCCTGTGACAAGCCGGGGAGCGCGTCGAACTCGGCCAGAATGGCGATCACGGGCCGGCCGCTGCCGTAGCGCGCTACGAACGCCGTCGGCATCCCGGCCACACCCGCCTCCACGGCGAATCCGGCGTTGCGCAACTGCTCCTGATGCAGCGCCGAGCTGCGCGTTTCCTGGTAGCCGACCTCGGCAAAGCTCCAGATCTGGCGGGCGACCGCGGACCAGGCCGCGCGGCGCGCCTCGATAGACTGCGCCACGTCTGGCTGGCGTTGGGCGTATGCGGCGTTGGCAGCGAATCCGCAGAACAGGGCCAGCAGTGTCGAGCGTTGGCTCATTGCAGATCTCCTTGCGGCGACATCAAGCGAGTGAGACGAGACTGCGCCGCCCAACCCGATCGCTCGCTCCACCCGCTCGACGCAGCCACGGACCGCTAGCGGCGATGTCTCAAGACGAGCCCGGGCCGCGCGCCGGTGACCCGTCCGGCGTCCACCACCAGCCGCCCGTTCACCATCACGTACTCGATGCCCTCCGAGTACCGCAACGGCTCGGTGAACGTGGCAAGGTCGCGCACGGTCTCCGGATTGAACACCACCAGATCGGCGGCCAGGCCTTCCGCGAGCCGCCCGCGGTCTCGCAGTCCCAGCCGGTTCGCGGGCAACGCGGTCATGCGCTGAATCGCCGCCTCCAGCGTCAGCACCGAGTCTTCCCGCACGTACTTCGCCAGAATGCGGGGGAAGGTGCCGAAGGCTCGCGGATGCGCGCTCGCGACGTTCGCCGGGTTCACCGGCGCCGCGTCCGTGTCGAACATGACGAACGGCGCGCGCATCGCCTGCTGCTTCTGCTCCTCGTTCATGCTTTCGGGCGCCACACTCACGCCGCCGCGCTGCACTAGATCGAAGAACGCATCCCACTCGTTCTTGCCGAGCAGCTGCGCCGCATCGCGCACGCTGTGACCCACGAGCGGCCGATCCTCCTCCGCCCGCACGGCGGTGATCAGCACCCGATCCCAGCTCCGGCCCACGTGCTGATACCAGTTCTCCCAATCGGACGTGGTCTCGATCTCACGCCTCAGCCGCGCACGCACCGCCGGGTCTGACAGCGTGGAGAGAAACGCGTCTTCACCCTGCACGTAGTGGCGCGGGTGCAGGAACGAGCCCAACCCGATGCCGTTCCTGATGTACGGATAAATGTCGGCCGTGACGTCCACGCCCTGCGCCCGAGCGCGCGCGATCGCGTCCAGGGCGCGTGGCATCAGGGGCCACTGCTGCTGGCCTGCCGCCTTCAGATGATAGATGTGGCCGGGGATGCCGGCCGCCTGGGCAATGCGCACCACTTCGGCGATCGCCTCGAGCAGCTGCCCGCTCTCGTTCCGCATGTGGCTGAAATAGACGCCCCCGTACTGCGCCACGACTTTGGCCAGCTCAATCAGTTCTTCCGTGGTGGCGTACGTACCCGGCGGATAGATGAGGGCGGTCGAGAGCCCCACGGCGCCATCCTCCATGGCCCGGCGCACGAGCGCCTTCATCGAGTCCAGCTCCGCGGGCGTGGGCTCCCGTCCCTCCTCGCCGATCACGGCCATCCGCACCTGGGCGGCGCCCACGTTGTGCACCACGTTGAGGGCGATCCCCCGGGCCTCAAGCATGCTGAAGTACTCGCCGAACGTGCGCCAGGTGATCACCGTGTCCATGCCGGGCGGTCCCGCTGCGATTGTCCGCTCGTTCTGCGGCGCGACCGAGCCGCCCTCCCCCACGAGCATCGTCGTGATCCCCTGTGTGATCTTGCTGTTCGCCGACACGGGATCCCGGTACAGCGGCAGGCTGCTCCCGCCCATCATGTCCACGAACCCCGGGGCGACGACGCGATCCGTGGCATTGATCCGTATGCGTGCAGGTCGGTCGCCCAGCCGACCGATGGCGGCAATCCGCCCACCGAGCACTGCCACGTCCGCGCGATACCACGGTGCACCCGTCCCGTCCACGACACGGGCGTTCGTGATCAAGACATCGTACGGCAAGGCGTCTGGGCGGGCGCAGCCGCCACTGACAATGGCAGCAACGAAGGCGATCGGGGTGAAACGGAGGCGCATTCCTAAAGTGACTCCGAGCTTAGGGTTCGAGGGGCAGGAGTGTATCACACAGGCTGGCGTCGCGCGAGCGGGAAGAAAGAGGCGAGCAGGGACGAAGTGAGGCGAGGAGAGTCGAGGGGGAGAAGGAGCGGGAACAACCTTCCGCGCGTTGCCGCCGCCCTCGCCGACGGCTGCCGCGCCGAGCGGGAGACGTTTGTGCTCGGACGGAGTGCCAAGCACGCAAGCCCATGCCCAGGCAGGCGCGGCGGGGCAAGTCATTGCGAGTCCGATCACTTGGCAGGTGCCACCGGTGCCCACCAAACTGCTGACACCTGGCACCCGACACCCGACACCCGTATTCGCCCGGCCCGTTGGTTAGATTTGATCACCATGTCTGAGATTGTCATCACCAAGACCCACGAGGAACCGGGGGCCAAAGGCCTCCGCGTCGAAGTCCCGGTCGAGCACGTCAAGGCTGCCGAGGACAAGGCGACGGCGTTCTACAGCAGCCGCGTCCGGCTCCCCGGGTTCCGCAAGGGCAAAGCGCCACGGGACCTCGTCCGCCGCCGGTTCCACGACGCCATTCGTGAAGAGGTGATCCGCGACCTGGTGAGCCGGAGCTGGCGCGCCGCCGTCGAGCAGGAGGGGCTCAAGCCGATCGCCGATCCCCGGATTCGTGACCTCAAGTTCGAGGCCGGCTCTCCGGTTTCATTCGAGTTGCTCGTCGAGGTCAAGCCGGACATCGCGCTGACGCGTCTGGGCGGATTCGCGCT
>DATMAW010000160.1:0-19697 GCA_035559715.1 Gemmatimonadales bacterium
GGCGCCTCGACCCGGCGCTTGAGTCCCGCTCCCACCAACCCCCGCCCACCGGCCTCCCCCATGGCTCGCTCGCGTCCCGCCCCGGAATGGTGCATCTTACGGCTCGCCGCACCTCGGGCGTGACCAAGGAGAGCCGTATGACCTCCCAGCGCGCTGTTCATGCGGAGACGACCCCTCGCAAGCCCCTCGATCACGAGGTTGACGCGTACGGCATCACGCACGCGGGCAAGGTGCGGAGCACCAATCAAGATCACTTCCTGCTCTGCTCGCTGCACAAGGAACTCAAGGTCCACGCCACGAGCCTGCCCGACATGGGGGCGCTGGAGCCGCTGCGCGAGCGGCTGGCCGTCCTCGCCATGGTGGCCGACGGCGTGGGTGGCGGCCCCCGCGGGGAAAAGGCCGCCCGCCTCGCCGTGGAACACATCACGCGCTACGTGGCCGAAACGACGCGGTGTTTCTACACGGGAGACGCGAACGCCGAGAGCTTCATCAACGAGATGCAGGAAGCGGCCCTCGTCGCGCACGCCGCGGTGACCGGCCACGCCTCGGAGGATCCCGAGTTCCGCGGCATGGCCACGACGCTCACGCTGTTCTTCGGCGTGTGGCCCTCGGCCTACGTGCTCCAGGTCGGCGACTCGCGGCATTACCTGTATCGCCTGGGAACGTTGACGCAGATCACGCGCGACCAGACCATGGCGCAGGAACTGGTGGATCAGGGCGTGCTCACGCGGACCGACGCGTTCAGCTCCCGGCTCGCCAACGTGCTGTCCAGCTCGATCGGCGGCCACCAGACGGCCCCCGTGGTGACCCGGCTCCAGTCGGAGTGGGGCGCCGTCCACTTGCTGTGCAGCGACGGGCTCACCAAACACGTGTCCGACGACCGCATCAAGGACGCGCTGGCCAACATGACCTCGGCGAAACAGGCGTGCGAGGACCTGCTTCAGGCGGCGCTGGATGACGGCGGCACGGACAACATCACGTTGATCGTGGGGCGAGCGGTAGAACGGCCGATGCCGGAGTGACGCGCGTCAGTGCGTCATCGCGTACACCACGATGTTGATGGCCAGCGCGTAAGCGTCCGGCGAGAAGCGGTGAAAGAACTCGTACTCCTCACCCTCGCGCTCCCACCCATCCGCGATATCCGTGTTGTGTGACATCACGACGAGCAGCCGCCCCGCCGGATCCGCGATGCCGCGCAGATGTGGCGTGGCCGATTCCGCGCCGCGCTCCGAGGTGAGCCCGCCGGAACCACGCCAGAACTGAATGGACGGAATCTGCGGGATCTTGCGCACGTCGTAGAGGGCGTGGAACAGCGGGTGGTCGAGCGGAATGTCGAAGATGGGGTATTGGCCCGGCGGAAGGACGCGGCCGATCTCGCGCTCCCAGTGCTGCCACGCGTAGTTGCCCCAGAAGTCGTCCACATAGAGGAAACCGCCGCGCAGCAGATACTCGCGCAGCCGCTCCACCTCCTGGTCGCTGAAGCCCGCCGTGCCGGGATCCGACATGAAGATGAACGGGTAGTCGAACAGCTCGGCGTCGGTCAGGCGGACCACGACGTGGTTGAAGATGTCGCCGCTGTCCCTGGAGACCGCGGCCGTGGTCAACTCCTCGAACCGCCGCATGAAGTTCGCGTCGGCATCCGGATAGTCCGTGCGCCAGCCCTGGCCCATGGGCTCCCGCAGCACGCTCTGAAACAACACGCGGCTGAAGCTGAAGAATCGGTCGCGACGCGTGATCTCACTGGCGAGCCGCGGCGGCACACGGCGCCACCCGCGCCCCCAGCGATCCCACGGATCCTGACCGTGCAGGCTCGCGACGGGGAGCATCGCGAGGCACAGGGTGTAGAGCCGGTAGCGGGATCTCATGGTCGCATCGCCTCGGTCTGTAACAGACGCGCTTCGTCATCCCGCGTCAAGCCACGCAGCGAGTGACGGCCGTCACCGCGTGATCGGGTTGAGTCCGGGTGAGCCAGGTCACAGAGTATCTGGTGGCCGTCCGCGCTTTTGGGACGTGATCCCTCGGAGCCTGTTTGCACGGGTGGCGGTGCTTGCGGCGGTGGTCGTGGCGTACGTCGTCGCGGGCAAGCTCGGGCTGCGCCTGGCGTTCTTCCACCCCAGCGCCACGCCCGTGTGGCCTACCACGGGTCTCGCGATCGCCGCGCTCTTGGTCATGGGCCCATGGCTGTGGCCCGGCGTGTTCGTCGGGGCATTCCTGGTGAACGTGACCACGGCGGGCTCGGTCGCGACGTCGTTGGGCATTGCGCTGGGGAACACGCTGGAAGCCGTCGTGGGCGCTCAGGCCGTGACGAAACTGGCCGGGGGCCGGAAAGCGTTCGATCGCGCCGCGCACGTTGCCCACTTCGCCCTGGTCGCGGCCCTCGCGAGCACCACCATCTCCGCCACCATCGGCGTGACGAGTCTCGCGCTTAGCGGCTTCGCCTCCTGGTCCGACTTCGGCTGGATCTGGCTCACCTGGTGGTCGGGAAACGCCACCGGGGCGTTGATCGTGACGCCGCCGCTGGTGCTGTGGGCCAATCGCCCCACCATCAAATGGTCTTTCCGACAAGCGGCGGAGGGTGTGGCCCTGTTCGGCGTGGTGGCGCTGACAGGCGCGGCTGCCTTTGGTGGTCTGCCACCGGTGGGCGCCAGCGCTTACCCGCTTGAGATCGTGACGATCCCGCCGTTCATCTGGGCGGCGCTGCGCTTTGGCCGGCGCGTCGCGGCCACCGCCGTTCTCTTGCTTTCGGGCATCGCGGTGTGGGGGACGCTGCACGGGCTGGGGCCGTTCGTGCGCGAGTCGCCCAACGCATCGCTCTTGTTGCTCCAGGCGTTCATGGGTGTGGTGGCGCTCACCACGATGGTCCTCGCGTCGTCCGTGGCCGAGCGGCGGAAGATCGAGGCCACGTTGCGCGACCAGGCCGTGCGCGATCCGCTCACGCATCTGGCCAACTATCGCCACCTCAGGGAGGCGCTGGACGCGGAGCTGCGACGGTCGGATCGCACCGAGCGGCCCTTTGCGGTGTTGCTGCTCGACATGGACGACCTGAAGAAAATCAACGATCGGCACGGGCACCTGGTTGGCAGCGGGGCGCTGAGTCGAGTGGCGGACGCGCTGCGAGCCTCGTGCCGCAACATTGACCTTCCGGCCCGGTTCGGCGGTGACGAGTTCGCGGTCGTGCTGCCGGAAACGGACGAGGGCGCGGCGCGAGCAGTGGCCGCGCGCATTCAGGAACGCGTGGCGTCGGACGGGCGGAAGCCGGCGCTGTCCGTGAGCGTGGGGGTGGCGTTGTTCCCATGCGACGGAAAGACGGTCGAGCAGCTACTCGCCGCGGCCGACGGGGACCTCTACCGCGCCAAGGCCCGGCGCAGGACCGCTTGACGAACGGCAGGTCCCCGGCTAATTGGAGAAGGAAGTCCTTTCGGTAACCTGTCCTAGGAGTCACGATGCGTCCCCTCCCGCTCGTTTCCCTTGGCCTGGCGTCGCTGTGGGTATTCGCGCCCGTGGGCGCCACCGCCCAGGCCGGCCATGAACACCATGGTGCCCGCGCCGAGCAGCTCGGTCGGGTGACCTTCCAGACCTCCTGCAACGCCGAGGCGCAGACTCGGTTCGAGCGCGCCCTGGCGTTACTCCATTCCTTCTGGTGGGAAGAATCGGGCGTGGCGTTTCGCCAGGTGGCCGAGGCGGATCCCAACTGCCTCATGGCGTACTGGGGTCAGGCCATGACGCTGCGCAACAATCCGTTCGCGGGCCCGCCGCCGGCGGGGAATCTCAAGCCGGCCTGGGAGCTGCTCGAGCGGGCGGCCGCGCTGCCCGGCGGCACGCCACGGGAGCGCGCCTATCTCGAGGCGATTCGGGCGTACTTCAAGGACTACGAGACGGTGCCGCATCCCCAGCGCGCGCTGGCGTACGAAGCGGCGATGAAGGGCGTGGCGGAGCGGTATCCGGAGGACACCGAGGCCACGATCTTCTACGCGCTGTCGGTGGCCGCGAACGCGTCCACCACGGACACGTCGTTCACCAGGCAGCGGGAAGTGGGGAAGCTGCTCGAGCCGTTGATGGAGAAGATGCCGGACCATCCGGGCCTCGCGCACTACGTGATTCACACCTACGACTCGCCGCGCCTGGCGCACCTGGGCGTGAACGCCGCGCGGCGCTATGCGGAGATCGCGCCCGCGGCCTACCACGCGCATCACATGCCGTCGCACATCTTCGTGCGCCTGGGGATGTGGGATGAGACGATCGCGTCGAACGCGAACTCGGCCGCGGCGTCGCGGGAGCTGGAGCGGAAGGAAGGCTACGCGGGCATCCACAACCACCGGCTGCACGCGTACGACTACATGGTCTATGGCTACCTGCAGCGCGGTCAGGACGCCGAGGCCCGGAAGATCGTGGCCGAGGTGGATGCGGTGACCGTCGTGGTGCCGCCCGATCAGATCGTCTCCGACTACGCGCTGGCGTCGGTGCCCGCCCGCTTCGCGCTCGAGCGGAACGCGTGGCGCGAGGCCGCGGCGCTGCGGGTGCGAAAGACCAAGGCCTTCACGCCGGCGGAAGCCATCACGCACTTCGCGCGCGGCCTGGGCGCGGCGCGGAGCGGCGATCTCCCCGCGGCCAAGGCGGCGGTGGCCCTTCTGGCCGAGATCGAGACCACGCTTCCCGCCTCGCAGGCGTACTGGGCGCGATTGGTGCGGGCGCAGCGCATGTCCGTCGAGGCGTGGGTCGCCCTGGGCGAGGGCAAGCGGGACGAGGCCGTGCGCCTGGCGACGGAGGCCGCGAGTCTCGAGGACGGGACCGACAAGCATCCCGTGACGCCCGGACACGTGTTGCCCGCGCGCGAGGTGCTGGCGGATCTGTTGCTCGAAGTGGGACGCCACGCCGAGGCCAGGCAGGCCTACGAGGCCGTGCTGGCCAAGGAGCCGCATCGGGCCCGCAGCGTGTATGGCGCCGCGCGCGCGGCGGAGCTGCTGGGCGATCGCGCGGCGGCGCGCGCGCGGTACCAGGAGTACGTCAAGCTGATGGAGAAGGCCGATACGGAGCGGCCGGAGTTGATCGCGGCGCGCAAGGCGGCGGGCTAGCGACGCGCAGGCGCCTCGAGGCGCCGCGGTTACAGCACTCAACGGTTGGGTCCTGGGCTGGCGAGACGAGCGCGCCTCGCCTGCCAGGGCTTACCGCGAGCCACGCAGTTCGTATCTTGTCTCACGCCAGACCGGTTGACCCTCCGCAACACCACGCCGCGCCGTGCCGCGACAGAGTGAGGATCCTCAGATGACGCTGCTTCGTTTCCGATCCGTAGCCATCGCCCTCGCGGCGCTCGCCGCGCCGCTCGCGCTCAGTGGGCAGGTGCCGACGCCCGCCTCCGTGTGGGGGTTCGAGCCCGGCGCCGACTACAAGATCGCCGACTACGGACAGATCACCGACTACCTGCGCCGTCTTGACGCCGCGAGCGATCGCGTGCAGATGATCGAGATCGGGAAGTCGGCCCTCGGACGGCCGATGTTCCTCCTGTACATCTCGAGCGAGCAGAACCTGCGGCAACTGAATCGCTGGCGCGATATCTCGTCCCGCCTCGCGCTCGCCCGGGACCTGGACGACGCGACGGCCCGCCGGCTGGCCGAAGAAGGGCGGGCGATCGTGTGGGTGGACGGCGGGCTCCACGCCACGGAGCGGGCGCACGGGCAGATGACGTCGCTGCTGGCCCACAAGGTGGCGACCGAGGAATCCGCCGAGATGCGGTTCATTCGGGACAACGTGGTGCTGCTGCTCATGCCCGTGATGAACCCCGACGGGCTGGACCTCGTGGCCGACTGGTACCGCAAGAACCTCGGCACGCCGTTCGAGACCACGAATCCGCCGGTGCTGTATCACCACTACGTGGGACACGACAACAACCGCGACTGGTTCGCGATTCTCCAACCGGAGACGCAGGCCGTCTCGCGCGTGCTATACACCGAGTGGTTCCCGCAGATCGTGTACAATCACCATCAGACGTCGCCCCCGTGGACGCGCATCTTCGTGCCGCCGTTCGCCGACCCCGTGAACCCGCACATCCCACCCGCGGTGACGGCCGGGGTCAACCTCGTGGGCGAGGCCATGGTGAAACGCTTTGCCGACGAGGGGAAAGACGGCGCCGTCTCGCGCGTGGTGTTCGACATGTGGTGGAACGGCGGCATGCGCACCGCGCCGTACTACCACAACATGATCGGGATTCTCACCGAGACCGGGCAGCCATCGCCTACGCCGACGTTCTGGGATCCGGCCAAAATGCCGCCGGTGTTGGATCTCTACGGCCGCGGGCGTGCCGGAACGGTCTCCACCCGCGATCCGAGCGTCCAATACCCGTATCCGTGGAAGGGCGGGTGGCTCAAGTTCCGCGACGCCGTGGACTACATGGTCACGGGTTCCATGGCGGTGCTCGACATCGGCGCCAAGCGTCGCTTCGAGTGGCTGTACGGCATCTACCAGTTAGGTCGTGAGGCGATCGCCAAGGGGAACGCGGGGAACCCGTTCGCCTACGTGATCCCGGCGGAGCAGTGGGACACGGGAGCCGCGGAAGATCTGGTGAACATGCTGCGGCGCGGCGGCGTGGAGGTTCGGCGCGCCACGGCCGCGTTCACGGCGGGTGGCAAGCAGTACTCGGCGGGATCGTACGTGATCCCGGCCGCGCAGGCGTTCCGGCCGTACCTCATGGACCTGCTGGAGAAGCAGGTGTATCCGGATCGCAGCCTGTTCGCGGGTGGTCCGCCGGAGGCGCCGTACGATCTCGCGGGCTGGACGCTGCCGCTGCAGATGGGCGTGGACGTGGCGCGCGTGGATCAGTCGTTCACGGCCACGACACAGCCGGTGGACGTGGCGCGGCCCGCGCCGGGAACCGTGGCGGGGGAGGGAAGTTTCGGCTACGTGCTGTCTGGGCGCTCCGCCGCGGCCTCCGCCGCCGCCAATCGCCTGCTCGCGGCCGGGGAGAACGTGAGTTGGGCGCTGGGCGAACTCGCGGCCGGAGGCCGGCGATTCGAAGCTGGCTCGTTCGTCATTCGCGCGGGCTCTGCCACACGCGCGCGCCTGGATAGCCTCGCCCGCACCACGGGTCTCGACTTCGTGGGGCTCGCCTCGGCGCCGGCCACGGCGCTCGGGCAGCTGCGGTTGCCGCGCGTGGCGCTGTACAAGAGCTGGGATCCCTCCATGGACGAAGGCTGGACGCGCTGGCTGCTCGAGCGCTACGGCTTTCCGATTGACACATTGCACGACGCCGACGTGCGGCGCGGCGATCTCGGCCGGTATGACGCCGTCGTGCTACCGGATCAGACGCCCGACGAGATCCTGAACGGCCATCCCCTGGGCACGATGCCCTCCGAGTTCGTGGGTGGGCTCGGCGTGGAAGGGGCGGCCGCGCTCAAGCGGTACGTGGAGCAGGGTGGCACGGTGCTCGCGCTCGACGGGGCGAGCGGGTTTGCGATTCAGCAGTTCGGATTGCCGGTGCGCGACGTGATCGGCCCGCTCCCGTCCGATGAGTTCTTCATCCCCGGCTCGCTGCTCGGGCTGGAAGCCGACCCGGGCTTTGCGGTGGCCTACGGCATGCGGCCGCAGAGCGTGGCGTTTTTCGTGGGGAGCCGGGCGTTTCAGGTGGTGCCGCCCGCGCAGGCGGGCGAGCGCGCGGCGCCGCCGCAGCCGGTGGACGTGGTGGCGCGGTATCCGGCGAACGACATCCTGAAGAGCGGGTGGGCGCTCGGCGCCGAGCGGCACCTCGCGGGCCGCGCGGCGGTGGTGCACGCCAGACTGGGGCGGGGCGACGTGGTGCTGGTGGGTTTCCGGCCGCAGTTCCGCGGCCAGCCGCGCAACACGTTCAAGCTGGTGTTCAACACGCTGCACGCGGCGACGCTCGCGGAGTGGCCCAAGAAGCAGCCAATGGTGCCGTAGCACGCCGCGACGGAGTCGCACCGAACGTCAGAACGCGAACAGCTTGGTCACCTTGAGCGTGACGAACCGCTCCAGCACGCCGGCTCCGCCCGGCGCCACGTCGCGCCGCTCGGTGAACACCAGAAACAGGTCGCTGAGCGGCGCGTGGATGTAGTTGAGCCGCACGTTGCTGACGAGCTGATCCGCGTCGGCGTTGTACTGCACGAACGCCATGACGTTCACCGTGGTGGTGAACGCGTAGCGCACGCGGCCCGTGTACAGGTCCGCGTTGAACCGCCCACTCTGCACGGTGACGGCATTGTGCGACGCCGACGCCTGCAGCGTGAGATGATAGTCGGGCTGCCAGCTCAACGTGCCGCTGATGGTGAAACGATCCCCGTCGTAGTACTCGCCGCCGGAGACGCCGACGGTCCCTGAGACGTTGCGCCCGTCGCTCGAGCTATAGCTCAGCGAGGCGTCGCGCGTGTGATAGTCTCCGATGGGCACCGTGATTCCCGTGCGAACCTGAAACGGCTGGTCCAGACGCTCCCGGCGATCGTTGACCTGGGTGGACAGCACGCCGCCGTCACGGAACGTGACGCCGAATCCCAGCGTGCCGTCCCACTGGAGGCGATCGCCGGAGAGGTCGGTGATGTAGTCCGCCTCGACGTAGGGATTGATCTCCAGGATCCCGAGTCCGCGCACCTGCGGTCGCGCGCCGAACGTGCCGTACCACTCTCGGATCCCCTGGCGGCGAATGAACCCCATCCCGGGGCTGAACGCGTCCCCCACGTGGCGCAGCTGCGCCGAACCGTCCCACAGGCGGTCTCGCCAGCCCACGGCGAGGCGTGCCGCCTCGTCTCCACCGGTGGGGGAACGGGTGAGCGCCACGTAGGAACTCACGAACAGGTACTGCGCCAGCCGCATGTTGAGGTCCGCGCCGAAGCTCCGGCTGTGGCCGGTGCCGGAGCCAGTGGCCGCGCGATTGGTGAACAGGAGTCCGATATCGGAGTTTCCCAGCACGTTCCGCCGCACCCGCAATGCGCTGAAGTTCTCCGCCGGATCGGCGCCGAACGAATCGGACTGCACGTTCAGCGCGCCGAACTCGAATGAGGCGGCGCGGCCCGTCAGTCGCGCCCCGCCCACGAGCGGTACCGGCACGCCGCGCCGGAGACCGATGGTGCGCGAATGGAACAGCGTGAAGTCGCGCAGCGACGTGCCCGCTCGCGGAGCGCCGGGGGCGGTCACGTCGCCGAACGTGAAGATGCCGGAATTCTCGAGGAAGAACTCCCGCTGCTCGGGGAAAAACAGCGGAAACCGGGTGAGGTTGAGTTGCTCCTGATCCACGTCGGCGTCGGAAAAATCGGTTCGGTAGCTGAGGTCCAGCGTCATCTGCGGCGTGATGCCGTACTTCACGTCCACGCCGCCATCGGCGTCGTTGCCCGCGTCGGCAGGGGCGAGGTTGGCGCCGGTGGCCCGGCGCGCCAGGCCGAAGGGCTTCACCAGGAGATTGCGGCTTGCCCGGACGCGTGGCAGCCCCGCCAGCGTGCCGGCCTGGGACATCAGGAAGATCCGATCGCGCCGGCCCAGCGGCGCCCAGTAGGCCACTTCGTTCTTCCGCCGTACGCGGCGCAGCAGGTTGATGCCCCAGGTTTGAGGGTCCCGCGCGGGGTCGAACCGCAGCGTGCTCCAGGGAACGGCCACCTCCACGGTCCAGCCGGAGTCATGGACGGTGGTCCGGACGTCCACGATCCCGTCCCAGTTGTAATCCCGCGTGGTGCCGTCGTTGAACGTCTGACCGTCCTTGATGCCGCCGCGCGGGTTGATGAAGAACAGAAAGGAATTGCGGCGGTCGAGGAAGGTGTCGAGCGAGAAGCCGAACGAATCCATGTCCTCCGACAACACGCCCGGGTAGTCACGCTCCAGCGTTTTGACGACCATGGCGTCCGGTTCGGAGTCGTAACACACGGCGCTGATGTAGAGGTTGCGATCGTCGTACAGCAGGCGGGCCACGGTGCGCTCGGTGGCCGGATGGCCCGTGTTGGGTTGCGCCTGAATGAAGTCGGTGATTGGCGTGGCGCGATCCCAGGCGGCTTCGTCCAGTCGCCCGTCCACGGTGATGCGCCCCTCGGCGCGGGTGATGCGCATCTCGGGGCGTGGCGCGCGCTCCGGATCAATGAGTTGAGGGCCGGGATCGCCCTGCTGTGCCGCAAGCGGCCACGTCAGGACCGAGGTCACCACGATGGCGCGGGCGGCCTGGGCCGCGGTGCGGCATGAGCCTGGCATGCTGAGACGAATGTAGGACCCCAAGTCAACCGGAGCCACTCGATCGCCGCGGGAGGCTCCCTTGCCTGCAACCCGTCTGGTGGCTAGTACTCGATCCGGTTGCATTCACCCTCCAACACCGCGGATCGAAGGAATGCTCATGCGCCGCTTCGTTGTCGTCGCCGCGCTCGCGGGCCTCACGCTCGCCGCTCGCCCCGCCCGGTCTCAGGAGTACCGCGAGTATCCCGGTCTCGAAACGGGCAAGATGTGGACGTTCGACGTTCCGCCGCTGGACTACTGGGCGCGGCGGTACGAGTTCCGGCCGTCTGCCGAGTGGCTGGAGCACGTCAGGATGGCAACGGCCCGACAGCCGGGATGCACGGCCTCGTTCGTCTCGGACGAGGGGCTGGTGATGACCAATCATCACTGCGCCCGGGCATGCATCGAGGGAGTGACCGGCGCCGGCGAGGATTTGCTGGAGCGCGGGTTCTACGCCCGCACGCGAGCCGAGGAGCGCCCCTGCCCGAACTTCACCCTGGATCAGCTGATCGCGATCACGGACGTCACCGACAGCATCGCGCGAGCCGTGCCCGAGACCGCGGCCGCCGGCGAAGCGGCGCGACGGCGCACGGAAGCGATCCAGGCGCTCGAGCGCCGCTGCGCTGCGCAGGGGGAAGGCCTCTTCTGTCAGGTGGTGACGATGTACCGCGGCGGGCAATACAAGCTGTATCGCTTCCGCCGCTACACGGACGTCCGACTGGTGTTCGCCGTGGAATCGCAGATGGCGTTCTTCGGCGGTGATCCGGACAACTTCACGTATCCGCGCCACGACCTGGACGTGAGCTTCTACCGCGCCTACGACCGGGGGCAGCCGCTCCGCACCACGCATTTCACCTGGAGCACGGCCGGCGCCCGGGAGGGAGATCTCGTCTTCGTGATCGGGAATCCCGGCTCCACCGGTCGGCTGAACACCATGGCGCAACTGGAGTATCTGCGCGACGTGCAGTATCCCGCGCAGCTCGCCCAGCTGGCCGATCAGATCGCCGTGTATCACGAAGTGGGTCGGCTGGACGAGCAGCGCCGCACCGCGCTGCGGAACACGCTGTTCGGCGCCGAGAACACGCAGAAGGCCGTGCGCGGGTATCAATCGGGTCTGCTCAACGAGCGGCTCATGGCGCGGAAGCGCGCGTGGGAATCGGAGTTCCGCGGGCGCGTGGCCGCGAGCGCGGATCTCCAGCGGCGCTTCGGCGCGGCGTGGGATGAGATTGCCGGTGTGCGGCGGGAACTGGCGGGGATTGACGCCCGGCGGCGCTTCCACTCCTTCAACGCCTACGGATCGAGGTTGCTCAACCTCGCCGGGTTCCTGGTGCGATATCACGCCGAGATGGCGAAGCCGGATGCCGATCGCCTGCCGCCGTTCCGGGAGGCGAACCGGGTCGGTCTCGAGCGGGCGTTGTTCGATGGGCCACCGGTTGACACGGTCCTCGATCGCCGCTTGTTCGCCGCCTGGCTCCGCGCGATGGCGCAGGCGCTCCCCGATGCCGATCCGGTGCGGCGTGCGGCGCTCGGCGGACGGACGCCGGACGAGGTCGCGGCGGCCATGGTCGCCGGCACCTCCATTATGAGCGGCGATGCGCGCAAGGCGCTGGTGGATGGCGGCGCGGCGGCCGTCGCGGCGTCCAGGGACCCGTTCGTGGCGCTCGCCCGGGTGATAGATCCGCTCGAGCGGGCCGTGCAGGCGCGCGTGACCGAGTTGACCAATCGGGAGACGCAACAGGACGAGCTGGTGGCGCGAGCGCTGCTGGCCGTGTACGGCAGCTCGGTGGCGCCCGACGCCACGTTCTCGCTGCGGATCTCGGACGGTGAAGTGAAACGCTATCCCGCCAACGGCACGCTGATTCAGCCGTTCACCACGTTCTACGGTCTGTTCGATCGCTGGGCGGGCTACTCGGGCCAGGCGCCGTGGAATCTCCCGCCGCGCTGGCTCGAGCGCCGCGCGGCGCTGGACCTCGCCACGCCGCTTAACGCGGTGTCCACGAACGACATCATCGGCGGCAACTCCGGGAGCCCCGTGATCAACCGGGAGCGGCAAATCGTGGGCCTGATCTTCGACGGCAACATCGAGATGCTGCCCAACCGGTTCTTGTTCACCGAGGAGGTGAGCCGATCCGTCTGGGTGGACGGGCGGGGCATCATCGAGGCGCTGCGCAAGGTGTACGAGGCCGGTCCGCTGGCGGACGAACTGGTGGGAGGGCGAGAGTGACGCCGCTGGACGCGGCGCGGCGCCGGGCGTTGCTCGGCGCACTGTGGCTCGCGTTCGCGGCGCCGCCCGCGGCGGCGCAGGGCGGTGCGCCAGGCGACACCGCAGTGGCCGGCCGGTTCGACCTGGGACGGATGTGGACGTTCGAGTATCCGCCCGCGGCGTATTTCCGCGAGGCGTACGGTCTGGCGGCCGATTCCGCGTGGTTCGCCCGCGCGCGGCTCGCCGCGCTGCGGATTCCGGGGTGCTCGGCGGCGTTCGTCTCGCCCAACGGCCTGATCGTCACCAACCATCACTGCGTTCGCAGCGCCATCACGGCCGTGAGCCGCCCCGGCGAGCCGTTGCTTGACAGCGGGTTCGTGGCGCGAACGCTGGAGGACGAGCGCGTGGTGCCGGGGCTGTACGCCGACCAGCTGGTGGAGGCGGCGGACGTCTCGGCGGAGGTGTTGGCGCGGGCGGATGCCGCGCCCGGGCCGCCGGAGCGCGAGGCCGCGCGTCAGGCCGCGTTCGCGGACATCCAGCGGCGGCTCCGCGCCCGGCACGCCGCGGGCGGCGACTCGATCTGGGTGCAGATCGTGAGCCTGTACAACGGTGGTCGCTATTCGGCGTACGTGTTTCGCCGCTTCACGAACATCCGGCTCGTGGCGGCGGCGGAGCTGCTCGTGGCGTTCTTCGGGGGCGATCCCGACAACTTCACCTACCCCAGGTACGATCTCGACTTCGCCGTGCTACGCGCGTATGGGGCGGACGGACGCCCGCTCGCGAGCCCGCACCACTTCCGCTGGGGCGCGGATGGCGTGCGGCCGGGTGAGCCGGTGTTCGTGATCGGCAACCCGGGCGCCACCAGCCGGCTCACCACGATGAGCCAGCTGCAATACCATCGCGACGTGGAGCAGCCCATCTTCGCCGACTTCCTGTCGAGCCGCCACGATGCGATGCGCCGCTACCGCGAAGCCGATCCCGTGGCGGCGGAAGCGTTCGACGTCCGCAACCGCATGTTCAGCCTGGCCAACACCATGAAGGTCGTCGGCGGGAGGCTCACGGCGCTGGCGAGTCCCGTGGTGATGGGGCGGCGGGCCGAGGCGGAGCGAAGGCTGCGAGCCGCGATCGAGCGGGATGCAACGCTGAGAGCGCGGTTCGCCGGGGTGTTCGACGCGCTCGCCGCCCTGCAGGCCGAGAAGCGGAACCACGCGGGCGAGACGCAGGCGTTCAATCAGTTGTTCAATGCCGCCGCCGGCAGCGCGGTGTTGCGCCGGGCCGTTCTCGCGGAGCGATCCCGCGCCGAGCCGGACTCGCAGGGCGCGTGGCGGCAACGGCTGCTCGCCGTCCCGCAGGTACCGAAGGACCTGGAACGGCGGTATCTCGCGCTCCAGTTGCGGGACATCGCGAGAGGTTTGGGGAGCAACGATCCCGTGGTGCAATCGCTGCTCGCGGGGCGATCCCCCGAGGAGGTTGCGAGGGCGGTGGTTGAACGCTCGGTTCTCGCGGACTCAGCGCGTGCGGCGAGCGCCGTGGCCGGGGGAATTCCGGCGGATGATCCGGGCGTCGCGCTGGGCCGGGACCTCGCGCCGCGGTACGCGGCGTGGGCCCGCACTATGGCGCCGCTGCTCGCGCGCGAGCGCGAGCTGGCCGCCGATCTCGGCCGGGCGCGGTTTCTCGTGTATGGGGAGGCCGTGCCGCCGGACGGAACGTTCTCGCCACGGATCGCCGACGGGGTGGTGCAGGGCTACGAGTACAACGGAACGGAGGCTCCACCTTACACGACGTTCTACGGCATGTACGATCGCTTCCGATCGTTCGGTCCCGGAACGGATTGGGACTTGCCGCTGCGCTGGCGTTCGCCGCCTCCGGGTCTCGATCTCAGGACTCCGCTCAACTTCGTCTCCACGGCGGACACCTACGGCGGGAACTCCGGCTCGCCGGCGGTCACGCGGGACTTGGCGCTCGTGGGCCTCAATTTCGATCGCAACGTCGAGGGGTTGACGCGAGACTACATCTTCCTGCCGGAGCGCCAGCGCAACGTGATGGTGGACATGCGGGCGGTGCAGGCGGCGCTGGAGCACGTGTACGACGCCCATCGCATCGTGCAGGAGCTGCTCACCGGCCGCCTGTTCCGGACGGAGCAGGAGGCGGGCCAAGCGGGGAGGGAGTGAGACGCACCAGGCGCTACGAGGCCTGTCGCAGCACCAGCACGGCGTTGACGCCGCCGAAGCCGAAAGCGTTGGACACCACGCATCGGGGACTCGCCTGCAGCCCCCCGTTCGGCAGGTAGTTGAGGTCACAGCAGGGGTCGGGCGCATCGAGGTTCACCGTCGGTGGAAGCCAGCCGCGGGCCATGCCGAGAGCGCAAATGGCTGCCTCAATGGCTCCGCTCGCGCCGAGCGGGTGTCCGTAGTATCCCTTGGTGCCGGTTATGGCGAGATGGTAAGCGTGCTCCCCGAACACTTGCTTGACGACAAGGGTTTCGGTCGCGTCGTTGAGCGGGGTGGATGAACCGTGGGCGTTGACGTACTCGACCTCGTGCGGTTCCACATGCGCATCTGCCAGCGCGAGCCGCACCGCGCGGGCCGCTTCCCGGCCGTCCGGTTTCGGCGCGGCCATGTGGAACGCATCGTTGGTGAGCGCGTAACCGCAGATCTCGGCATAGATCCTTGCCCCGCGCGCAAGAGCGCGGTCTTGCCGCTCGAGCACTAGAACGGCCGCGCCCTCACCCATCACGAACCCGTCGCGGTCCCGATCGAACGGCCGCGAGGCCCGCTCGGGGGCGCCATTCCGCGTAGACATCGCGCGGATCAACGTGAAGGCACCGAAGCTGAGCGGCGAAAGCGGCGCCTCGGCACCCCCTGCGAGCATCACGTCCGCGCGGCCCGACCTGATCGCATGGAACGCCTCGCCGATGGCGATGGCCCCGGCGGCACAGGACATCGAGTTCGTTGCGTTGGGACCCGTGGCGCCGTACTGGATCGCGATGTTGCACGATACCGCGCCGCCAAACACGGAGATGGCGAGCCTGGGGTCCACATGGTTCAACCCGCGGCGGAGGTAGGCGGCGGCCTGGGCCTCCGCCTGCGCCACCCCACCGAGCGCCGATCCCATCGTGACGCCGATGCGATCCCGGTCCTCCCGCTCGAGGACCAGGGCCGCGTCGTCCACCGCGAGGCGGGCCGCGACCACGCCGAGCTGCGAGAAGCGGTCGAGCCGCCGCGCGGTCTTGCGGGGCAGATGGTCCTCGGGACGGAAATCGTCAATCTCCGCTGCGATCTGCGACGGGAAAGGGGATGGATCGAACCGGGTGATGCCGCGCACGGCTGAACGCTTCGCCCGCAGGCCACCCCACAGCCCCTCCACTCCGGTGCCAATCGGCGTGACGCAGCCGATACCCGTGATGACGACGCCAGTCATCCGCGTTCCGCCTCCCGCTTGAGCCCGGCGAGAGTGAGCGAGGCGATCCCATGAACGAAGACCGGGCCGATAACCCAGTTGGCGGCGACCTGCCCCAACAGTGGCCAGCGCGGGCCTTGCCACTCGTGGACGATGGTGACCTCCACCGCGGATTCACGCTCTTCGAGCCGCCACACGACATTCATTCCTCGTGTGATACCCCGCACATGCCGAAAGCGGATCTCCCGCCGCTCGGGCAGCACCTCCATTTCCGAGACCCACCACGCCGGGTAGCGAAACCGTCCGAATGGGCGCCACGCGGCCATCTCGACGAGTGCGCCGACGGGGCTCTCGTGGAGTATCCGCACCCAGCGGTAGTGCGTGAGGAATGCGGGCCAGCGCTGGACAGCCGACGCCACGCGAAACACGTGCGCGAGCGGCGCACTCACGGCGATGCGGTCAACCGTGCGCATGGTTGGAGCGCCACCAGGCTACGAGCCGGAACCCGGGACGCCGGCGCACGACGGCCGGGACGGCGGCGCGGTGCAGAAGGTCCCGCAGCTCGCCCAGCGTAAACCCCCGGTCCACGGACACGACTCCATCCGCGCGGCTCACGGGGTGGAAGCGGAGTAGCCGCGCGGCCAGCTGAATGCCGATCCGCGCGGCGAGCGTGCGGCGCAGGTCGGCGATGACGACGCCGATCCTCACGACTCGGGTGAACTCGCGCACGAGGTCGAGCGCCGCGGCGCGCGTGAAGTGGTGCAGCAGCTGGCTGGCAACGACGACGTCGACTGAACCAGACCGCAACGGGAGCGCGAAGGCGTCGCCCACCACCGCGGGGAGGCCGTGCCCTCGGCACAGACGCGCGGCTTCCCGGTGCCGATCGAGCGCGAGTCCCGCGAGCGTTACACCCCGCCGCGCCCAGCGCCGCCGCAGGTCCGCCAGCACGTCTCCGCGTCCTGCCCCCACGTCCAGCACTCGGAGCTGTCGCTCAGGGTCCAACCTGCCCACGAGCTGCAGCACCCCGTAGGCGACCGCTCGCCGGCCGCCGAACAGCGCGTTGGAGATGGCGATGTCACGCAGAGTGGCCCCCGCGACCGCCGGGTCGAGCGCGGGCGAGTCCAGCGCCTCGGTGCCGACAGTCGAGAGATTGCGGGAACGCCGGACGGCGGGCACGCCTGTCACAGAAAGCCGGGGTATCGCTCTCGGCACCGTGGCGCCAAACTAGGGGGCATGGCAGTGGTCAGATATGCGGCTTCCCCGAAGAGTGTCAAGTGAGCGGCCCACGCGACTGTGACGTGGCCGGAGCGCGCCTCGGATCGCTCGGTCTCGAAGCGCACCTGCGCGATCCACACATCAAGCAGCGATTCGTCACCGCGGTGTTTGAAGTCGTGGCACAGCGGTACGACCGCTTCACGACGGTCTTCTCCTATGGGATGGACCGCGGATGGAAGCGGGAGTTGCTGGAGCGGCTGGCCGCAACGCGCCCGGTCCCCGGCCTCGTGCTGGACGTCGCGTGCGGGACCGGAGACCTCGCCGTGGCGGCGGCTCAACTGCCCGGCGGGCCCTTGGTGCTCGGCCTGGACGTGTCCCGGTCCATGCTCCGTACCGCGCACGCGCGACGTCACGCCAACGGCGGCAAACGCGTTCACCTCGCGGCGGGCGACATGATGCAGCTCCCGCTTGCCGACGGCTCGGCAGACGTCGTGACCGTCGGCTATGGGATCCGCAACGCGCCCGATCCGTATGGTGCACTCGACGAGATCACTCGCGTGTTACGGCGAGACGGCTATCTGCTCGTGCTGGACTTCTACCGGCCGCGGAATCCCGTGTGGCGCGCGCTGTTTCTCGGGTATCTCGGGATCGCCGGCCGGATGCTGGGCTGGTTGTGGCACCGTGACCCTGTGGCCTATGGCTACATCGCCGCCTCGATCGAGCATTACCTGTCCTGGCAGGAGTTCGGGGACGCGCTCGCGTCCCGCGGACTTGCAGTCGAACGTGTATCCCGCAAGTTGCTTGGAGGGATTTGCCTGCACGTAGCCCGGAAGCTTGCAGAGAGCAGCAGCCGGCCGAGCCCGCGTACGGCGCAGTTGTTAAACGCCGCGCGAAGCACGCATTGGACGTAGCGTTGGACGGGACGTACGACGTCATCGTGGTCGGAGCAGGCGTGGCCGGTGCGTCCAGCGCGATCGCATTGGGGGCGGACGGCTATCGCGTACTCCTGCTGGACCAGGCGGTGTTTCCGCGGGATAAGCCCTGCGGCGAAGGGATCATGCCGCAGGGCGTGCAAGTCCTCGCGGAACTCGGAGTCCTGCGGGAAATCCTGGCCCGCGGGGCAAGGACCGTCCGGGGCATGCGGTACAGCAATCGGCAAGGCGTGCTGGCCCAGGCGGACTTTCCGCCGGCTCCAGGCGAGGTCGCCTTCGGCATTGTCATGCGTCGCTACGATCTCGATCACCTGCTTCTCGAACACGCGAAGTCCCTCGGAAACGTCACGGTTCGCGAGGGGTTCAAGGTGAACGACGTCGTCCGAGAGGGCGAGGTCGTCACAGGAGTCGCAGGGTATCCAGTGGATTGTCCATCCCGGCGGCTGGTGTTCCGAGCACCGCTCACCATTGGGGCCGATGGACGGAATTCCGTGTTTCACCGGGCGTGCGGGCTGCGGAAGACGTACTTCCGGCGGCGGCGCTATGGCGTGACGGGCCACCTCAAGGGCGTGGCCGGGGTGAACTCGCACGTCGAGGTGCTGCCCCACGCGGGCGGCGAGATCTACGTGGCGCCGGGCGGCGAGGATATCAGCCTGGTCGCTTTGCTCCTGGAAGAGCGCGCGATGAAGTTCTTTAAGGGCGATCTGCGCGCCCGGTACCTGGAGTCCCTGAGGAGGACCCCGGGCTTCCGGGAACGGATTGATCAGGCTGAGCTTGTT
Source organism: Gemmatimonadales bacterium (assembly GCA_035559715.1). Lineage (GTDB taxonomy): Bacteria > Gemmatimonadota > Gemmatimonadetes > Gemmatimonadales > GWC2-71-9 > JACQHC01. The sequence continues at coordinate 18,720 of DATMAW010000160.1, forward strand.
CCGCCGGTCTTGGCCGTGGGGCCCCTTGGCTTCACGGTCGATCCGCGCCACCTCGCCGGCCTGCTGCTGGTCGGCGACAGCGCCGGTTTCCTTGACCCGATCACCGGCGAGGGAATGACGTTGGCGTTGAAGAGCGTGAAGGCCGCCGTGCCGCTCATCAGGCAAGCGTTCGCCGCCGGCGACTTCGGCGCGGATCTCGGCCGCGAATACGCGAAGCAGCGATTCGAGCTGATCAGCGATCTTTTCAGCCTGACGCGCTTACTGCTCGCCCTCTCGCGACACAAGTTCGTCGCTGACCGGGCCGTCCGCCGCGTGAGCCGCGACGAGCAGTTCTTTCAGAGGTTGCTCGGGATTGTCACGGGCGTCCGGGCGTACCGCGACCTCTCCTTCTCCGACAAGGTCTCTTTGTTCTTTGGATGACGCTCGGCGGTTCTCGAAGCCGGGGTGGCGCTGACGCCACACCCACGGCGCACGCGCGTTGGCCTGCAACGTGGAAAGCCGCACGTCGCCGCGCCGCTCCAGCTGGCAGACGTGGGCCTGGGATATACCCGGCCTCTCAGCCAGCTGACTCTGGGTGAGCCCGGCCAGGGACGGAGCTTCGGCCGGCGTTGCCCCTCGTCGTCCTGCCGGCGTCCTGGCGCCGTTCGACCCAGGTACGCCAGAGCGCCGAAGTGCCCTGCATCGGGTGAGCGGCGCAGGGCCGCAGCGCGGAATCAGCGAGTGAGCCTCCGGGGTCGCGGGCGGTCGCCCGTCATCGCCGCGAGTTAGAGTTTGAAGTTCAACCTCGCGAAGTAGAACGCCCCCGAGAACCCCATCTGCACGGCGTCCCACACGCCGCCGGTTTCCGTCTCCGTGTCCTGCTGAGTCGGGTAGCGGTTGAACACGTTGTTGCCGCCCAGCGTGAAGCTCACGTTGCGTGAGACGCGATAAGTGACGGACGCGTCCGTCGTAAACCGGGCTTCGTACACGTCCTCGGTG
>DATMAW010000161.1:0-78211 GCA_035559715.1 Gemmatimonadales bacterium
GTGGAAGCGGAGACCTTTATCCAGAAGTGGGGGGACTGAACGACACGCGGTTCGAAGCTCACCGTCCCCTTGGCCGCAAGAAATCCAGCATGAGCTCGTTGAACTGCGCCGGGGCCGCGAGGTTCACCATGTGACCCACGCCGGGAAGTACGGCCTTCTGCGCCCTGCCTCCCGTACCGGCCACCACGGCGTCCGCAGTTCGGAGGATGTCCGGGATGTCCTCGTCGCCGGCGATGAGCAGCACCGGCACCGTTAGGGCGCCGAGCCTGACAATCGCCGGAGGGGTCAACGCGCGCTCCGGATTGGACCGCACGTCCCAGATGGCCGCGTTGTCCAACACGATCCCGCGCATGAACGCGTGCATCGCGGTGTCGCTGCGAATCACCATCATCGGCATCTGGGCGAAACTCCACGCCGCGCGCCTTGTGTCGCCTGAACGCACGGCGGCGAACACGCTGTCAATGCCGGCCGGGCGCTCCCGCGCCACGTACCCGGAGATGCTGGGACCCGCGAGCACCAGGCCGCTCACGCGCTCCGGATAGGCCAGCGCGAAGTCCACCGCGACGCGCGCGCCGAGCGAGAAGCCCACGACTGCCGCGCGCCTCACGACCAGCTCGTCCAGCAAGCGCGCGAGGTCATCGTGATGCGCAAACGAATCGGCGAAGCTGGCGGTGGAGCGGCCGTGCCCGCGCAGATCGTAGCGAATCACCTGGAACGACGCTCCGGCAGGCGCCGCCTCGGTCAACCCCGTCATCTGCGGTTCCCACATCCTGCGGTCGAGGGCAAACCCGTGGATCAGGACCACGGGGTCGCCCCGACCAACGACGTCGTACGCCAGGCCTGCCGCGCTCACGGCGCCGCGCACGTCCTGGCCCGCGCCCACCACCGGGAGGGCCGCGAGAAGTGCCAGCACGAGCGCGCCACACTCTGCCCGGGCACGCCAGGCGCCCAGGCGCGAGCGGTCCGTCACAGCGCCGGTCCGTGCCGCTGGAGGTGTCTGTGCGCATCGAACCACCACGCCCAGAGCGGCAGAAGCCACCCCGCGATCCCCACCATGGCAACCGCTTCCGCGGAGGGCGGCGGCGGACCGAAGGCGCTCCCGAAAAAGAGCACCGTGAGCAGGCCCACGAACGCGTTCATGCCCCGGCTACCGACCTTGTCTGACGGATCCGTCAGCGTGGTGTAACTCCACAGGCCAAACGCGAACACGCCCAGCTCGACGACGATCGTCGCGGGCACCGAGCTCCACAGACCCAGCCCGAGCCTGGGCCCCCCCGGATACAACGGCAGATCGGGCGCGTGCGTGACGAAATCCAACACCCAGTGGCTCGGCACCAGCAACGCAATGATGGCCGCGGCCACGCGGTCGCGCCGCAACAGCCAGAACGTGCCGCCCGCAAGCAGCCCCCAGACCACGGACAAAAGCAGACTGTGCGTCACGGGATACTCGGAGAACTGGAGCGCGAGAAACGGGGTGGGCCCGGGAGCAATCGCTACGCGCTCGATGCCGGCGAGCACGAGCAGCGGCCACACGAGGTCCGCGAACTGCGCCGCGCCCACGAACCACCCGAGCGAAACGCGTGGCGCGGCCCGTTTCGCCGCGAGTGCGACCGCGATGTGGCCGAGGAACACGAATTACCAGGCGATCCCGTAGTCCTCGCCGTGGTTCGACGACCCGCCCCAGAACGTCCCATGCTTCCAGTCGAAGAAGATGGCGTTTATCGGGCCGGAGGTGAGCCGGTCGAATGTGAGATCGTAGCCCATCTTCCGGAGGTCGTTTCGCACCCAGGCGGGAATGCTCTCGTTCAGCAGGATCCGTCCGGGGCGAGACTGATGATCGTCGAACGATGAGCGCAACTGGTACGTGTTGAAGTTGGCGGCCTCCGTAGCTTCCTGAACATTCATCCCGAATTCCACCACGTTGAGGAAGAACTGGAGCAGGTTCTGGTCCTGCCCGTCCCCGCCCTGCACGGCAAACGAGAGGAACGGGCGCCCGTCCTTGAGCGCAAGACTGGGGGTGAGCGTCACGCGAGGCCGCTTGCCGGGTTCCACCACGTTGAACGGATTCTCCGCCGGGTCGGTGACGAAGCTCTGCGCCCGTTGGCTCATTCCCACACCGGTACGTCCCGCGATCACGGCCGGCACCCATCCACCACTTGGAGTGATCGAGACCACCCACCCCTTCGCGTCCGCGGCCTGGACACTCGTCGTACCCGAATAGAAGGCTTCGTCGAAGCGACCGTCCGTGCTTCCAGAAGACGTCGTGGCTGTCCGCGGGGCGGGCGGCCAGTTCTTCAGGTATTCCGTGAACGGGTTGGTCTTCCCCATGTAAGGATACGGATCGCCCGGTTTCACGTTCGGGTCGTTCCGCTCCCAGTTGATCGTCTGCGCCCGCGCCTTGGCGTACTCCTTGGAGAGCAGCCCCTGCACCGGCTCCTCCGGCGGGTAGTAGATGTCGCCGTAGTAGAAGTCGCGATCCGCGTACGCGAGGTTCAGCGCCTGATACAGCGTGTGGATGTAACGCGTGCTGTTGTAGCCCATCGCCTTGACGTCGAAGTTTTCCAGGATGTTCAACGCCTGAAGCAGCGACGGACCCTGGGTCCACACGTTCAGCTTGTAGACCTCGATTCCTTTATATGTCGTCATGACCGGCTCTTCGATCTTCACCTGCCAGCGAGCCAGGTCCTCGACGGTCATGGGGGAGCCTTCCTCGCGCGCTCCGCGCACGTACTCCTGCGCGATGTCGCCCCGGTAGAACCGATCGTACGCCGCGTAGATGGCTTGCTTGCGGTTCTTTCCCGCGCGTAGCGCCTGCTGCTCGGCGTCCACCAGCTTGCGGAGCGTCGCCGCCAGGTCCGGCTGCCGGAAAATCTCGCCGGGATACGGCGCCTCGCGCGATTCGCCGAGGTGCGGGAGGTAGACGGCGGGCGAGTACTTCCATTGCTTGATGGTGGCTTTGTTCCGCTCGATGGAGTTCGCGGTCTGCTCCTCCATGGGATACCCGTCGGCCATCGCGATGGCGGGTTCCAGCACGTCCTTGAGCGACAGCGTGCCGAACTCCGCCAGCATGGTCATGAGCCCGCCCGGCGTTCCGGGCGTCACCGCCGCGAGCACACCCTCGTCCGGCGGGTAGTGGAGCCCTTTCGCCTTGAGGAAATCCGCCGTCAGGCCCGTCGGCGCCACGCCGAGCGCGTTGATGCCGAGCACCTTCTTGGTCTCGGGATTGTAGATCAGGGCCTGCGTCTCGCCGCCCCACGACAGCACGTCCCACATGGTCGCGACCGCCGCGAGCATGGCGGCAGCGGCATCCACTGCATTGCCGCCCTTCTGGAACATCATGGCCCCGGCCGTGGCGCCGAGCGGCTTTCCGGTGATCGCTACCCAGTGACGGCCGTGCAGCACCGGCTTCACGGTGCGTTGCGCGGTGAGCGGCGCGGTCAGCGTGAGGGCGCCCGTGAGAGCGAGACCTGATGCAACGAGCAAGGGACGTGCGTGCATGGTGAGACTCCGGATGATCTGGCTGTCGAAGATACGCCAGCGCGTTTCCGCGCGCAGCCTCATGGTCCCTTGCTTCCCGCGTGCGCGCTCCAGCACATTCGGGCATGGCCGAGCCCGCTGTTTCGCCGCCCTCCGGCACTTCAGGGACCGAGCCCGGGCCGACGTTCCTCCTCGTTCACCTCTCCGGCGCCCAGCGTGGCGCCTCCCAGCGCATTCAGGGAGACATGCTCACCATCGGCACGGGACCGGAGCATACCGTGCGGGTCGTCCTTCAGGACGTGACGGAGCCGGCACTGTTCGCGAGGCTGGTTCGGCGGGATCAAACCTACGAGTTGCGAGTGGAACCCGGCCGCCAGATCTGGGTCAACGGAGCCCTGGCCACGCGGCTACCGCTCGCGCACGGAGACACGCTCGAAGTCGGCAAAGAAGGACCCGTCCTGCGGTTCCGCGTCTACCGCTCGGGACTCACCCTTCGCTCCGTTCCCGACGTTCTCACGGACAGCCTGACCGCCGCCCGTCTCACCCACACCAGCATGGTGGGCCGGACGGCTGTGTTCCTGTCGGGCGCTCCCGTGCAGCTCGCGCGCGAAACGTCCCGGGCATTCCGCTGGACCGTCGGTGCCATGCTGCTGGTGCTCGCCGCAGCCGTCGCGCTGCTCCTCCGGCGCAGCATCGAGCTCGAGCAACGGTTGCTCAGCGAGCAGGCACGAGTCGCCGGTATTGCGGAGCTCCTCGCTCGCCGGACCGACAACCCGTCCACCAGTGAGGACGTGTTGCGGATGTTGGGCGAAGTCGAAGCCAACCTGTCGGCGACGTCGGAGCGGCTCCAGGCGCTCGAAGCGCAGACGGGCGCGGCGGCACGCGTGATTCGCGCGGCGGCGCGCTCGACCGTGTTCCTTCAGGGTGCATACGGCTTCACCGATCCGCAGTCCAACCGCCCGCTCCGCATCATCGTGAACGCCAATGGTGACCCGCAGCTGCTGCCCAGCGGTGACCCGTTGGTCACGCTCGACGAGGTGGGCCCGGAGTTGGAAGTGCTGTTCACGGGAACCGCGTTCGTGGCCACGAGGTCGGGATTGCTGTTCACCAACCGACACGTGGCAGCGCCGTGGGAGTTCGATGAGGCCGCCCGCCGTGTCGCCGCTCAGGGGTGGCGGCCCGTGATGCGACGCTTCGTTGGATTTCTGCCGGGCCAGCGACAACCGATGAACGTCGAGCTCATCACCGCAAGCGACGACGCCGACCTGGCGGTACTGCGGACCATGCCGCCCCTCGACGCGCCGGCGCTCCCCCTGGGCCCTCGCGTGCCCGAACCGGGTGAAGAGATCATTTCACTGGGCTACCCGCTTGGCCTCCGCGCCCTCATGGCGCGGGCAGATGCGCGGCTCGTGAGCGAGTTGCGGAATCAGCCGGACCTGGACTTCTGGGCGGTGGCGCGGCGGCTCGCACAGGCGAACGCCGTGGCGCCGCTGGCCACCCGAGGCATTGTGGGACAAGTCACGGATCAGGCCATCGTGTACGACGCCGAAACGACGCACGGTGGCAGCGGCGGGCCCGTGCTCTCCTTGCAGGGTGAAGTGCTCGCCGTCAGCTCGGCCGTCCTGCCGGAGTTCGGTGGGTCGAACCTCGGCGTGCCCGTCGCAAAGGCCCGCGCCCTTCTGCGGCGCGCGGCCGGGCGCTAGTGTCATTGATCGCAAACGTCACCGTTGGAGGGTCTATGCAATACCGACCTGGCAGGCTCCCGAGGCTCAGTCTCGTGCTCGGCTCGCTCGCCACCGCCGCGTGCGCCACCGCCGGCCAGAGCGGCACGGGCCAGGAGAGCGGCCAGCGATCATCCAACGTTGTCACGGCAGAGGATCTCGCCGCGCAACCCATGAACAACTTGTACGACGCCCTGCAGCGCCTCCGGCCGCGCTGGCTGGTCGAACGCGGAGCGACGACGCTGGGCGCCGGTGGCAATCCCGTCGTGGTGTACGTAGACAACCAGCGCATGGGCGGCGTTCAGGAACTGAGGAATATCGTGCTCGAAACCGTGCAACAGGTGCGCTATCGAGATGCCGCGGACGCCACCACCCGATTCGGCACCGGGCACGCGAGCGGCGCCATTGAGGTCACCACCAAGCGACGGTAACGAAAAGACCCGCCATGCCACGCAGGGGATCGCGAACGAAACAGCCAACGCGGCGCCGGCGTTCGGTGCGTCGCCGACCACCCGGTGCCGTGCTCCGGTCGCAGGTCGCCACACTCCTCGACTGGAGGAACGCCCACGTTGACTTCGATACGGCAGTCGCGGGCATCCCGCCCGACCTCCGCGGCAAACGGCCGGCAGGCCTGCCACACTCGCTGTGGGAGCTGATCGAGCACGTCCGCGTGTGTCAAGGGGATATCCTCGACTACTGCGTGAATCCCGACTATCGCGAGGGCACGTGGCCGGACGACTATTGGCCCTCCTCACCTGAGCCACCAACCGCCGACGCGTGGGACGAGAGCATCGCCGCCGTCCGGCGCGATCTGGCCACCCTCAAGCGCATGGCGATGGACCCAGAGATCAACCTCGAAAGCCCGCTCCCCTACGCTCCACAGGCTACGTATCTACGGGAGCTGCTGCTGGTGGCGGATCACAACGCGTACCACGTGGGGCAAATCGTGCTGGTGCGGAGGCTGCTGGGGATCTGGCAGGGGTGAAAGGCACGAGCCTTCTCACTTCAGCCACCGGCTGAACTCCTCGGTTCCGTTGCCCGCCCGATCCACCGTCACCACCCCCAACCTCACTCGTCCATCCTTCCACGCCTCGAGCCGCATGAACCCGCTCGCCGTCCGCGCGAACAGCATTCCCTCGCGGAACGTTGTGGGACTCGTGTGACCGTAGTACCCTCCGCCGCTCACCACTTCGAATTGGGTCGCAGCATCAGGGCCGAACACCTGCAGCGAGTGCTCGTGCCCTGCCGCGTACACAAGCGGGCGATTGGGCGCCAGCGCCGCAGAGAGCGCCAGGCGCATGTGGGCGTAGTGCTCGTGGGCGAGATCCTGGGGAATGGCACCCATCATTCGCACGATCGGGTAGACCGACCCGATCAGGGGCACGGGCACCCAGAGCCAATCCGCCGCGTGACGCAACGGGAAGATGTGGTCGGTCCACGGGAAGTAGCCCCCGTGGGGGCCCGCCGAGCGCAGCGGGTGGTGTGCCGCAACGATGACGTGGCGGCCCACCGCGCGCCCCAGTATCGCGTGCAGCGAATCGGCCACTTCCGTTTCGCTGTCTGCCGGACAACTCGACGTCGGGTGCCGCGGTTTGGCATTCTGGTGCAACCACCACTGCGTGTCGAGGAAGACGAGCAACAACGCGCTGCCCGCCTCCCGCGCCACGGGACCGGGGCAGCCGTCCGGAGGTACGAACATCGCGCCGCGATACGGCTGCTGTTCGATAAAGCGCTGTTGGCGCCGCACGGCGTCCCAGCCCTCGGGCGCAAGCTTGGCCCAATCGTGGTTCCCGGGCAGGAAGTAGCCGGTCGCCCCGGTTTCCCGGAGCACATCCACCTGCGCCATCAAACGACGCTCGGCTTCCGCCCGGTTCCTGGCGGCTGAGTCCGGCATGCCGGCCGGATAGATGTTGTCGCCAAGAAAGACGACTACTCGCTCACCGCCCGCCTCGCGCAGCGCGCGAGCGAGCGCGATGAGCACCGGCTCTCCGTTCGGCGCCGGCAGGCCCGCGTCACCGATCAGGAACACCGTGGTCTCGACCTGCCCAGGAAAGGGGACCGGCGCCGGTGCGGACTGGATCGGCGCAATCGCTGCGCAGGCATCCAGGATCAGCGCAATGGAGACCAAAGGAATCCGCGACACTGCTCCCCTCCGACGCCGCATGGTGCTACTCTTTACGCCGGGCGCGTTCACCGAACTCCCCGTGGCCGACAAACGCATCGCTCCGCAGCTCACTCCGGCAGGCAGGACAGGCCCCGAACAGCTCCCCGCCGACTTGGCGCGGGATGCGTCACGCCGCCTCGGCATCGTGTCCCTGGTGTACGCGAGCGTGTGGGCGCTGCAAGTCGGTTTCAACAACCTCATCGCGCCCATCCTCTCGCCCGATCGCCCACTTGATGACGCGTTTCCCTACCCGGCGAATCCGGTAGCGGCCGTCATCATCGTGGCGTCCATCGCACTCTTCGTATATACACGCCGCGCCGCCTGCGACTGCGAAATGTCGCTGAACCTCGGCCTGATCTATGAGGTCTTGGTGGCCGCCGGGATCGGCATCGTAAACCAGTGGACCCCGAACACGGTAGGCCTCTCGTGGCTCTGCGTGCTGGTGGTCGTCCATGCCGTCATCGTACCGCACACCCGCAACCGCACGCTCGTAGCCGCCGTAGTCGCCGCCTCAATGGACCTCGTGGGGCTCGGCATCGCCAACGCTCGCGGCGTCGAGATGCCGCCGAGCGCCGCCATCATTTGGTTCGTATTGCCGAACTATCTCTGTGCCGGTGTGGCCGTGGTGGTGGCGAGCGTCATGACGCAACTGGGCCGTGAAGTACGGACGGCGCGGGAGCTTGGCAGCTACCGGCTGGGAGAACTGCTGGGTCGGGGCGGCATGGGCGAGGTATACCTGGCGCGCCATCGGTTCCTCGCCCGGCCCGCGGCCATCAAACTGATTCGACTCGATCCGGCCGTGGCACGGAGCGCCCGTCAGGACGACGTATTGGTCAAGCGGTTCCGTCGGGAGGCAGAAGCCGCGGCGAGCTTGCATTCGCCCCACACGATCGGGCTGTACGATTTCGGCCTGACCGACGACGGAACGCTGTACTACGTCATGGAGTTGCTGAATGGGCTGGACCTCGAGACGATGGTCGAGCGATTCGGCCCCCAGCCGGCCACCCGGGTGGTGTACTTCTTGAGGCAAGCCTGCCACTCGTTGGCGGAAGCGCACGCCGTCGGGCTGATTCATCGCGACATCAAGCCCGCCAATCTGTTCGCCTGTCGCTTCGGCCTCCAGACGGATTTCATCAAGGTGCTCGACTTCGGCCTCGTGAAGTTGATGCGCGGGCCTGCCCCTGACGAGAGCCTCGCCACCGCACCCGGAGAAGCCATGGGCACACCCGCCTACATGGCGCCGGAAGTCGCGGTGGGCGAGCGGGATCTCGATCACCGCGTGGACATCTACGCATTGGGATGTGTGGGATACTGGCTGCTCACCGGACGCACCGTGTTCGAGGCCGACACGCCTGTCAAGATGATGCTCGAACACGTGCGAACGCCGCCGGCGCCGCCCTCCGCGCGATCCGAGCTTCCCATCCCGCCCGATCTCGACGCCCTAATCCTGGCCTGCCTCGCCAAGCGTCGAGAGGATCGTCCCGCCGACGCTCTCGAACTGGCGCGCAGGCTCGACGGGTGCGACGTGGGAGAGCCATGGACCGAGGAGCGGGCACGGACCTGGTGGGAAACCCACGCGCCCGAGGCCGGCGTGCCGCGGACCTCCCGAGCCTGGGAAGAGTCGCAGGTCCTCGCCGTCCATTGAGCCGGTTCCGCGACCGGGGCGCCAGGGGCACATGACCACGCGGCTCGATCGCTCGGCCCGCCGGGCCGTGCTCACCGCGACCGCCGTGTCCCTGGCGATGATCACGTACCAGATCGCGGCGAAGGCCACGCGCGACGCGCTGTTCCTGTCGAGCTTCGACGTGGCCACGCTCCCGCGCATGGTAATGACCGCGGCGACGGCGTCTATCGTGCTGGCGGTTGCCGCCGCCCGCTGGATATCCGCGGCCGGCCCGCATCGCGCCGTTCCGGCGTTGTTCGGCCTGTCGGCCGCGCTGCTGCTCGTGGAGTGGGCCATGGTAGAGCCGTACCGCCGCGCGGCAGCCGTGCTCGTGTATCTCCACAACGCCGCGCTCGGCGCGATTCTGATTTCGGGCTTTTGGTCGCTCATCAACGAACGGTTCGATCCCCGCACGGCCAAGCGGGAGGTGAACCGGATCGTGACGGGCGGGACCATCGGCGGGCTGCTCGGCGGGCTCGTCGCCGAGCGGGCGGGCGCTTGGGGGTCGGCGGAGGGCATGCTGCCCTTCCTTGCCGGAGTTCACGTCGTCTGTGCCATCCTCCTGCGCGGCGTCGTTGGATCGGCGGTGCGGCCGCCCCGAGCGGTGAGGACCGAGCCCGGCGTCCGGACACGGGGAGCCACGGGTTTCGCCGTCATCGCACAGACCCCGTACCTCCAGGCCATCATCGCGCTCGTGCTGTTGACAACGGTGGGTGAAGGCATTCTCGACTACGCGTTCAAAGCGCGCGCGGCAGGGGCAGGCGACGACGAGACGCTGCTGCGTCTTTTCGCCGTGTTCTACAGCGGCGTGGCGGTGTTCTCGATCGCAGTCCAGATGATCGTGGCGCGGCCGGCGTTCGGGACCCTCGGCATCGCGCGAACGGCCGCGTTGCTCCCCGGGACGGTGGTTGCCGGCGCCGTGGGGGCGCTCGCCGCGCCCGGGCTGGTCTCGGCGCTCACCGCACGCGGTCTCGAGGCCGTCGTTCGCAATTCGCTCTACCGGCCGGCCTACGAGCTGCTGTTCGCGCCGATCAGGCCCCAGGAGAAGCGCGCGACCAAGACGATGATTGACGTTGGCGCCGTCCGCATCGGCGATCTCCTCGGCGGAGCCTTCATTCAGCTCGTCCTGCTCGCCGCCCGCGCGGTCGCCGTTCCCATCCTGCTGGCCGTGGGTGCCGCGCTCGCTGCGGCCGGCGTGCTGCTGTCGTTGCGCCTGCACCGTGCCTACGTCCAGACGCTGGAGCAAAGCCTGCTCCAGCGAGCGGACCAACTCGATCTCAGCCACGTGCAGGATGCGGCAGTCCGCTCGACATTGCTTTGGAGCATCGGGATTCCCGTGCTCACCGAGGCCTCTGGGTTCCCCCGCCCGCCCACGAAGGTGAGCGGGGAAGCCGAGGCCCCGATGCCGGCGGCGGCGGCGCCGGCACTCGAGGGCCGGATCTTTGAGGACGCGGAGTTGCGCCGCTTGCTGGACCTTCGCTCCCGCGTCCCCGACCGCGTCCGGCGCGCGCTCGAGCAGGCGCCGCTCACGCCCGCCACGGGCGCCGACGCCATCCGACTGTTGGCCTGGGATGTCATGGCCCAGCACGCCGTCACCGCCCTGCGGAACGTGGCCAGCCGAATGACCGGCCAACTGGTGGATCGCTTGCTCGACCCCGACGAGGAATTCGCCATCCGCCGCCGAATCCCGCTCGTGCTCGCCGCCAGTCCCACGGCCCGCGCGGTGGAGGGATTGCTGCTCGCACTGGAAGACCAGCGGTTCGAAGTGCGCTACCGCGCGGGGCGAGCCCTCAACCACCTGCTGGCCACCAATCCCAATCTTCGAGTGGATCGGGACCGCGTGATCGCCGCCGTGCTGCGCGAGGTTGCCGTGGACCGCGGCGTGTGGGAGAGCCGCCGCCTGCTCGATCGCCACGAGGATGAGGAATGGTCACCGGTACTAGACGAATTGGTGCGCGACCGCGCCAACCGAAGTCTGGAACACGTGTTCACAATGCTGGCGCTGCTCCTGCCGCGTGAGCCCCTCAAGGTGGCGTTCCGCGGCCTGCACACGAGCGACGCGGTATTGCGGGGGACGGCGCTGGAATATCTCGAAACGGCGCTTCCACCGGCCGTGCGCCGGCAACTGTGGCCCTTTCTGGAAGACGATCGGCCGGCGAGCCCGGACAAGCGACCATCGAACGAGATCGTAGCCGATCTGCTGCGATCGCGCCTGTCCATTCAGGTCAACCTGGAGGAGCTGAAACGGAGGAGCGGTTAGCTCGCCGCCACCGCCGCCAGGCGCCGGTAGCGCCGCCCCACCGCAAGCGCCGTCACGAGCCAGGCCACGACGAGCACGATATTGAACAGGGCGAACTGTCGCGTCGTGATGCCCAGCAGCGACGTGCCCGCATAGACCGTGATCGCCTGTAACACATCTCCCAGTCGCTGGGAGAAGCCGTCGGTCACCTGTTTCGCCTTGTATTTCTCCTCGCGCGTCGTGGGCAAGAAGAGCACGTTGCGAACCGTGTTCTGAATCGAGTAGTCCGTGGCGTTCTCCAGCGTCTTGGCCCAGCGAATCGCGAGCAAGACGGGTACGAAGGCCATCAGGGCATAGCCCGTGAGCGCGATGAGGGGGAGCACCAGCAGCGCGGCAGGCACGCCCAGGTAGCGGATGACCCGGGACGTCAGGAACAGCTGAATGATCAGCCCCGATAGCGCCACCGCCGTCTGGAATCCCGAATAGAAGCGCAACACCAGATCCTCGGCGGTCGGGCCGCCGGCGGGGCCGGCCGCAGCCGTACGTTCGGCGACGGCGATCACGGTCTTGGACAGGACGTACTCGCCATTGGTGTTCACCCAATTGAGCAGCACGACCAGCAGAGCAATCAGCAGGAGGTATGGATTGCGGAACACCAGCTGGAACGCGCCCCCCGTGGACCCCACGTCTTCTTCCGGCTCCCGCTGGTCGGGCCGCACCGCTTTGAAGTGCCCGCTCTCCTGGGCGTACTCGCCCGCGGGGACCCTGAACTCTCCCGTTTCGGTGCGGTACTGTACCGTCGCCGCCGGCAGGACGCCGCTGGTCTTCACGCTCGGCAGCGTGGCCTCACTGCGCCGGCGTTCACGGGCATCGAGCAGATTGGTGATGCCCGTCGCTCCCGCGAGGATGGCCGCGGCCACGAGCAACAGCTCGTGGATGCCGACCGGCCCGGCGAGGCGCCCTGCCAACCAGGCGCCGAGGACGGCGCCGGACGACGCGCCGAATCCCACGATGGGGAAGAGGCGTTTGCCCTCGTTGGTGGTGTACACGTCGTTGGCGAAGGCCCAGAACTGCGCAATGATCATGACGTTGAAGATTCCGAGCCAGATAAAGAACGGCACTCCGACCCGCCACCCCATTCGGGCTGAGGCATAGAACAGCACCAAGCAGGCCACAAAGATCGCCGTCACCACATTGACGAGCCGGCGGCGCGGAACGCGCGAGGCCAGCCACCCGTAGGCCGGGACGACCGCCAGCAGCACGAGCGCCTGGCCCGCCGCCGAGTAGCTGCGAACTTCCGCTCCTCCGCTCGCCACGATCAACGGCTCCCGCACCACCCGCATGATGTAATAGGCCGTAAGGATCAGAAACACGTTGAACATGAGGAGCAGCGCCGTGGGGCTTTCCCCCGCTCGGACATCCGTGAAGAGCCGGAGGAATCGGTCGAGCCGGGTGGGGCGGGCAGTGGTGGGCATGAACTCGTGGAGGTCGAGGGCTGCCCTAACCTACGAGTCCATTGAACATCCGTAAACCTCAGCGAGGGCCCCGGGGAAGTCCCTTGACGACGGCCGACACGGTGATTACTCATACGCTCGTATGAGCAGATCATACGCTCGTATGAACACCCCGACGGGCACCCCGGCCGCGTTGGTCGCCGCCGCGAGACAGCTGTTCGCCCGTCACGGCTATGCCGGGGCGTCCGTTCGCGCCATCACGCGCCTGGCGCGCGCCAACCTCGGCGCCGTTACCTATCACTTCGGCTCCAAGGCGGCGCTATACGACGCGGCGCTCGCCTCCATCACCGACCCGTTCCGGGAGCGCCTCGCACGCGCCGCCGCCACGGATGAACCGGCACTGGATCGCATCGAGCGGGTGGTGCGGGCCGTCTTCGAGTATCTGCACGAGCAACCGGACTTCGGGCGGTTCATCCCGCAGGTCATGGTGCGAGGTCGCAAGGTACCGGGCCCCGTTCGGCGCACGATGGAAGCCAATCACGGACTCATCGCGGGTCTGATCGCGCAGGGCCAGAGGGAAGGCACCATTCGCAGGGGCGACCCGCGCCTGATGGCGCTGTCGGTCGGGGCGCAGCCGTTTTTCCTCACCCTGATGCAGGCCGCGCTACAGCGGGCCGTTGCCATTGATCAAAGCCAGCCGGCCGTCCGGGAGCGGCTGGTGCGCTCGGTGATCGAGTTCATCCGCGCCGGACTCGCGGCTCGGCAGGAGGGATCATGAAGGGATTGCATCGCACGGTGAGCACCGCAGCGCTGATTGTTGTGCCCAGGCTGGCCGCAGCCCAGGCGGACTCCGCGCTATCCCTGCCCCAGGCCGTCCGCCTGGCGTTGGGTTCCCATCCCGTCGTCGCCGCCGCGCGCGCGGCGGAAGACGAAACCGGGGCGCGGGTCGCAGAGGCCCGGGCCGCATGGCTGCCGCAGATCATCGCCCAGGGAACCGTCACGCGCTTCGAGTTGCCGATGATCGTGGCACCGCTGCACGGCTTCGATCCGACGCGCCCCCCAACGTTCGATCGGACGCTCATACAGGGTGCCGGTCAGCTGGGGTACACGTTGTTCGACGGCGGCGCGCGGGGCGCCCGCATTGGCGCCGCGCGGGCCGAGGCGGACGGCGCGGAAGCCGGCCTCGAGTCCGCGCTGATGCGCGTCATTGCGGAAACGGCGCGCGCGTACCTCGCCGTACTATCCACCCATAGCCGGCGCGCGGCGCAGGACCAAGGCCTGGCGGCGCTCGCCGCCGAGCGCAGTCGCGTGATTCAGGCCCTGGACGTGGGACGCGCGGCCCGCGTGGACCTGCTCCGCGTTGAGGCGGCTATCGCCCAGGCGGAGGCCGAGCACGTCGCGAGCGAGGCGGAGCTCGACATGGCCGAACGCACCCTCGCGCGGCTCCTTGCCGTCGATCCGGAGCGTACGCGCGCGGCGCGGCTCGCGCCGATCCGTTCGCGCGACACCACGATCGCGTTCGACCGCACCCGGGCGCTCGGCCGCGCAGCCGCGACGAATCCGGAGCTCGCCCAGGCCCGCCGGCGCGCGGAGGCTGCCGAGTTCGCCAGGCGCGCGGCGCGAGCCGCGTGGTTCCCGCGGCTCGAGCTCGGCGGAGGGTACCTCGGCTTCGGGGGCGGGACGGTCGATTTCACCGCGGAATGGCAGGCCAGCGCGCGAATTACCTACCCTCTGTTTCAAGGGGGTGCCCGCGCAGCCGCCATCTCCGCCGCCACGTCGCGCGCCCGCGCCGCGGCTGAGCAGTATCGGGCGGCGCAGATGGAGCTCGAAGCCGCCCTGGATCGGGCGCTCGCCGCCGCCCGGGAGGCTCGCGCGCGCGTCACCGCGATGAGGCGGGCCGTGGACCACCTCGCCGAGGTCGTCCGCATCGAGCAGCTCGCCCTTGAGGCCGGCGCCGGCACGCAGACCGACTTTCTCCGGGCCGAGGCCGACCTCCGCCGCTCCCGGGCCGCGCTCATCGAAGCCGAACACGGGGAGATCCTGGCGCGCGTGGACCTGGCGCGTCTCACCGGCGAGCTGTCAGCCGAGTGGCTCGCGAACACCGTGGAGTCCGTTCCATGAACCGCGTCCGGCCCCTGGCTCTCGCTCTCGTGGCAATCGTCATCCTCGCCCTCGTCCTGGTCATCGCGTTCCGATCCGACACCTCCGGTGCCACGATCGTTGCCTCCGGAACCGTGGAGGCCACGGAGGCAGACCTTGGGTTTCAGATCCCGGGCCGCATTGACAGCGTCCTGGTGGACGAAGGCGTGACGGTTGAAGCCGGCACTCGACTCGCCACCCTGGATCGCGCCGAGCTGGAGGCGCGCCGCCGCAGTGCGGTCGCTCAGGTCGCCTCCGCGCGCGCGCGACTGGCCGAGTTGGAATCCGGCTTCCGCTCGGAGGAGGTGGCACAGGGTCGAGCGGCAGAGCGCGCCGCCGCGCAGCGACTCGCCAACGCGAGAGCGGAGTTGGAGCGTGCGCGACGTCTGTTCGATGGTGGCGCGGTCAGTCGCTCCGTCATGGACCAGGCGCAGACGGCATACGATGTGGCGGAGGCAGAGCACGAGCGCGTCCGGCAACAGCTGGAACTCCTGGAACGCGGGGCTCGCGTTGAACAGGTGGCTGCCCAGCGGGCGTTGCTCGCGCAGGCGGAGGCAGCCGTGGCCCAGCTCGATGCAGCGCTCGACGGCGCGGTAATCGAGGCCCCGTTTCGAGGCATTGTCACCGTGCGCCACCGGGAGCCGGGCGAGACCGTGCCCGCAGGGGCCCCGGTGGTCACCCTCATGAACCCCACGGACCGCTGGGTGCGCATCTACGTGCGCGGCGACGAGGTTGGACGCCTCGCGCTGGGCCAGCCCGCCACGATATCGGCCGATGCCTACCCGAATCGCGCCTACGCGGGCGAGGTCACCTTCATCGCCAGTGAAGCCGAGTTCACGCCCCGCAACGTCCAGACGACCGAGGATCGCGTGAAGCTGGTGTACCGCGTGAAAGTCCGAATCACGGACGACCACGCGCTGGATCTCAAGCCCGGCCTCCCCGCGGACGTTCGAATCACCGTCGAAGGCGCCGCGGCGCGATAATCGGTAGCAATGTGAGGCTGCCCGTGTCCCAGCCTGCCGTGTCTCTGCGCGCGCTGTCCCGTCGCTTCGGTGCCGTGCGTGCCGTCAGCGACCTCACGTTCGACGTGGCACCGGGTGAGCTGTTCGGGATCGTCGGTCCCGACGGTGCCGGTAAGACGACCACGCTGCGCATGCTGGCCGGCGTGCTCCGCCCCAGCTCGGGCGATGCCATCGTGCTCGGCACCTCGGTCGCCACGGACCCCGAGGGCGTGAAGCATCACGTGGCCTACATGTCCCAGCGCTTCGGCCTGTATACCGATCTCACCGTACGAGAGAACATCGACTTCTATGCCGATCTATACGGCGTTGCCAAGATCGAACGTGCCAGGCGACTCGAGCGGTTGTATGCGTTTTCGGGACTGGGACCGTTCGCGCATCGCCTTGCCGGGCAATTGTCGGGCGGGATGAAGCAGAAGCTGGGGCTGTGCGCGGCACTGATTCACCAGCCCGAGGTCATGATACTGGACGAGCCGACGTTCGGCGTGGATCCGATCTCCCGCCGCGATCTGTGGCTCATCGTGCATGAGATGGTGGCGGCCGGCACTACGGCGATCGTGTCCACGGCATATCTCGACGAGGCCGAACGGTGCGATCGGGTGGCAATGTTGCACGAGGGGCGGCTGCTCGCCCTCGATGCTCCCCTGCCCTTGCAGCGCCGCCTCGCAGGTCGCGTGCTCGCGGTGGAGTCCGATCGCCCCAGACACGCGCAGGGCGTCTTGCGCACCGTGCCCAGGGTCCGGCACGCCGTGCTGTTCGGAGACGTCGTGCACGTGATGCTCGACAGTCCCGCACAAGACTGGCCGGCAGCGGAGGCGGCGCTTCGCGCGGCGGGTCACACGATCCGCCGCGTTGCAGCCACGGAGCCATCGCTCGAGGACGTGTTCATCGACCTGGTCGGAACCGCTCCGGCGGAGCACTCGCGTGGCTGACGCGGTCCAGGTCACGGAACTCTCGCGTCACTTCGGCGACTTCATCGCGGTGGACCGCATCAGCTTCACGGTGGCGGAGGGAGAGATCTTCGGCTTCCTCGGGCCCAACGGCGCGGGTAAGACCACCACCATCAAGATGCTGACCGGATTGCTCTCCCCCACGTCCGGCCACGCGGTCGTGGCGGGGCACGATGTCGAGACGGAGATCCACCACGTCAAGAACAATCTGGGCTACATGTCGCAACTCTTCTCCCTGTACGGCGACCTGACCGTGGAGGAGAACATCCAGCTGTTCGCTGCGCTATACGGCGTGACCGGTGAGCGCCTCCGCGCCCGCCGCGAGTGGGTGCTCGAGATGGCCGGGCTCACGGGAAAGCACCGGCGCCTTACGGCGGAGCTGCCTCTCGGTTGGAAGCAGCGTCTCGCCCTGGGGTGTGCCGTCCTGCACGAGCCGCCGATCCTGTTCTTGGACGAGCCCACGTCGGGCGTCGACCCGATGTCGCGACGGGCGTTCTGGGACCTGATCTACCAGCTCGCCGCCGGTGGTACGACCGTGTTCGTCAGCACGCATTACATGGAAGAGGCCGAGTACTGCTATCGCCTCGCGCTCATGAACCGTGGCCGGCTGATTGCGCTCGACCGCCCCGCAGCGCTCAAACAGGCCATGGTGGAACCCATCTTCTCCGTGAAGGCCGATGATCCCGCCCGCGCGGTGGAAACTTTGAAGGATACCCCTGGAGTCATTGAGGCCGCGATGTTCGGGCGGCTCGTGCACGTGGTCGTGACGGACGCGGGCGCGGCGCAGTCGGAGATCCCGTCGGCTCTGTCCCGTCGCGGACACCGGGTCGAATCCATCGAGCGCATCACGCCGTCGCTCGAAGACGTTTTCGTGGCGCTGGTGCGGAAAGAAGGCGGAGCGGTCATCGGATGAGGCTCGCCCGGCTGTGCGCCATGGCCCGGAAGGAAGCGATCCAGCTGCGGCGCGACCCGCGCAGCCTTGGGCTCGCCTTTGTGCTCCCGGCGCTCATGCTCCTGTTCTTCGGCTACGCCATCTCCTTCGACGTGCGGGACATCCGCATGGCGGTCCTGGACGAGAGCCAGAGCCAGGACAGCCGCGGCCTCGTGCAAGCCTTCCAGGCCTCGGGGTACTTCGACCACGCGGTAACGCTCACCAGCTACGCCGAGGTGGATGACGTTCTGGGCTCGGGGCGGGCCCGTCTCGTCCTGATCATCCCGCCGGACTTTCACCGCAACCTCGCCGCGCGCCGCCCGGCGCCCATCCAGATCCTGCTCGACGGCGGCGACGCCAACACCGCCACGATCGCCCAGAACTACGCCGAAGCAATCGTGACCAAGTACACGGTGGACGCGCTGGCCGCACGCACGGGTTCGCGCCTCGTGCTGCCGGTGATCGCGGAGACACGGGTCTGGTACAACGAAACGCTCGAGAGCCGGAACATGATCGTTCCCGGACTGGTCGCGGTCATCATGTCCATCATCGCCGCCCTGCTGACGGCGCTCACCATCGCACGCGAGTGGGAGCGCGGCACGATGGAGCAGCTCGCCGCAACACCGGTCCATCGGCTGGAGGTCGTCCTGGGCAAGCTGTTGCCCTACGTGGCCATTGGCCTGCTGGACGTGGTCGCCGCCCTCCTGGTCGGTGTCACGGTGTTCGGCGTGCCGTTCCGCGGCAACATACTACTCCTGGCCGTGCTGACGCTGCTCTTCCTCGTGGGTGCGCTGGGTCTCGGGATGTTCATCTCCGCAGCGGTGAAAACACAGGTACTCGCCACTCAGGTGGCGATGCTCGTCACCTACATGCCCGCGCTGTTGCTTTCGGGATTCATTTTCACGATCGCCACGATGCCGATCGTGCTGCGTGCCGTCACGTACGTCGTCCCGGCGCGCTACTACGTCACGGTGACGCGCGGCGTGCTGCTCAAGGGCGTGGGTCCGGATGTGCTGTGGCCGCAGGCCATTGCGATGGTGTTGTTCACCATCGTTGGGCTCGGCCTCGCCATTCGAGTGTTCAAGAAGGAGATCGGCTGATGGCGCCGTCCGGACTGCGCGTGCGCGAAATGGTGAAGAAAGAGTTTCGGCAGCTGCTGCGCGATCCCCGCTCGCGCGCGGTGATGTTCGTGGCGCCCGTGATTCAGCTCGTCATGTTTGGCTATGCGGTGAACACCGACATTCGCGATACGGCAACGTGGGTCGTCGACCTCGATCGGACGGCCCAATCACGCGCCCTGGTTGAAGCGTTCCACGCCACGGGCTACTTCCAAATCGTGGGACGATCGGAGCGCCCCCACGATCTCGCCGACGCGCTGGATGACGGCGACGCGCTGGTCGGCATCGAGATCCCTTCCGGATTCACCCAGAAGCTTGCCACCGGCGGCGCCAGGGTGCAGGTGATCGTGGACGGGAGCAACTCCAACTCTGCCACGATTGCCATGGGGTACGCGCAGCGCATCGTCCAACGGTTCGCCCTCGATTACGCCCGGACTGCGGGCCAGCTCCCCGGCGGCGGCGTGGACCTCCGGATCCGCGCCTGGTACAACCCCAACCTCGAGAGCCGCATGTACAACGTCCCGGGCGTCATCGGCATCATCATCCTGCTGATGGCGCTGATCCTCACGGCGCTCGCGGTGGTGCGCGAGCGGGAACTGGGCACACTCGACCAACTGATGGTGACGCCCCTGACCGCGCGAGAGCTGATTCTCGGCAAGACCTTGCCGGTTGGACTCGTCGCCCTGGCCGACCTCGTGCTTGTCTCGAGCATCGCCGTGTTCTGGTTCGACATCCCCATTCGCGGCTCTCCACCCGCATTGCTGTTCGGCGCCGTGCTTTACATCCTCGCCGGCCTGGGCGTAGGCCTCTTCATCTCCACCATTTCGCGAACGCAGCAGGAAGCGTTCATGTCCATGTTCATGTTCATCGTGCCAGCGATCATCCTGTCGGGATTCTTTTACCCCGTGAGCAGCATGCCCACCGTGTTCCAATGGATCACGCTGCTCAATCCGGTGCGGCATTTCCTCGAGATCGTCCGTGGCATCTTCCTCAAGGGCGAGAGCGTCCGCCTGCTCTGGCCCCAGTACCTGGCACTGGGCATCATGGCCGGCGCAATTCTCCGGCTGGCGGTCGGCCGGATAGCCGTCGCAGAGGGCGCGAGACGGCCGCGGCGAGAGCGGCGATAGGCATCGCGGGCAGACATGGCCCCCGTGCGGGCCAGGCGCGCCGCCCGCGGCGCCGACCAGCATCCCGAGGAGAATCAGCGCACCGAGGCCGAACCGCATGGCAGCGGGATCTCCGCCCCGGCTGCGGCCCGGGCAAGCCGCCCGCGACGAACTCTCGACCGGTCATTAGCTTTCTCACTTCGTCCGCCCACTTGGGAGAACCGATGCGGTTCCTCGCGCACACGGCCGGCGTTTTCGCAGCCCTGGTCGCCTGCTCGACTCCGGCGCTCACTCAACAGGGCGCGGATGATCTTCGAGCACGTCTCATCGCCCGGGGCAAGTCGCTCGAGCTTCCCGGAAAATGGGACCCGCCACCGGGGAACGCGCTCGAGCATCACACCGCCGGGTTCGCCAAGACCCTGTGCTCCGCGGTGTTCATTACCGGTCTCGACCCGAGGGACGCTGCCGCCAACGTCGGTTTCTTTACCGGCCCGCCGCAATACCGCCGCTTCGTGGTGGACACCGTGGTCGATTACGCCCGCCAGGAGGTTCGGCTTCGTCTCAATACCGGCGTCACTCGGGTGGCCCGGCGGTTCAAGAGTCAGGGTTGTGTCGCGCTCCCCATCGGGCGCGACTCCGTCTTCTTTGTGCCGAGCGACGTCAGGCCGAACCTGCCCGAGCCAACCGCGACTCCCTGGCCCATGGGCGACGTCATTCCCAGGACGCCGTGGCCGGCCGGGATCGACTCGGCGGCGTTCGCCGCGATCCTCGACACGGCGTTTGGCCCACCCGAAGCGATGACGCTCGCCGTCGTCATCACGCACAACGGCCGGCTTCTCGGCGAGCGGTACGCGCCCGGTATCACCATTCACACGCCGCTCGAGAGCTGGTCCATGGGGAAGAGCCTCACCGGCACGCTCGTCGCCCGGCTGATCCACATGGGTGTGTACCGACTCGATCAACCGGCACCCATTCCCGAATGGCAGCAACCCGGCGACCCGCGCCAGGAGACCCGCATCATGGACATCATGCGGATGTCGAGTGGGATCAGGATTCGGGCGCCTCAGGATCCCGATTGGAACGACTCATTGGGCTATCCCGACCACCTGTACCTGTACACGGGAGGCGTGAACTCATTCCAATGGGCGGCCACGCGGCCGCAGCAATGGAAGCCCAATACGGTGGGCCGCTACCGCAACACCGACCCCGTGCTTGCGAGCTACCTGGTACGGCTCGGCGCTGAGAAACTCGGACAGGACTACCACGCGTTCCCGCAACGCGCGCTGTTCGACAAGATCGGGATCAGGAACGCCATCATCGAAACCGATCCCTATGGGAATTTCCTTGGTCAGGGATACGAGATGGTCGCCGCCCGCGATTGGGCGCGGCTCGCCAACCTGTATCTCCAGGACGGCGTGTGGAACGGCGAGCGCCTGTTGCCCGAGGGGTACGTGGAGTACGTGAAGACACCCGCGCCCGCGTGGGTCGCCGATGGACGTCCGGTGTACGGTGGCGGGTTCTTTTGGGTAAACGGCGACGGGGGCGATCCGATTCCTCGGGACGCATTCTCCATGCAGGGCGCAGGCGGCCAGAGCGCCACGATCATCCCATCCCACGGCCTGGTGGTGGTGCGCATCGGGAAGTACCGCGGCGCTCAGGCCGGCGGTCGCGCGTTGAACCGAGCGTTCGAGTTGCTCATGCGCGTGGTGCCACCGGTGCGGTAGCAGCGACAAACAGAGACCGTCAGGCGGGTCCGGCGAGCGCCATGACGTCGCGCGGCGCCTCGAGCCAGAAGTCCGGCGCGTGGGGCTCGAGCCACTGTCTGGGGAACGGCCCCCACAGTGCCGCGGCTGTCTTCACGCCGGCGTCCCGGCCGGCCACAAGGTCGTGCGGCGAGTCCCCCACGAACACGGCGCTCGCCGGATCGGAACCAAGCTGCTCCAGCGCCACGAGCACCGGCCAGGGATCCGGCTTGTGGCGCGTCACGTCGTCCGCCGCGACGATGGCGTCGAACAGGCCCTCCAGGCCGCACTGCGAGAGACCCCGCAACGTGCCGCGGCGCAGCTTGCTCGTCACAACGCCCATGCGCATGCCCTTCCCCTTCAGCGCCCGCACGACCTCGTCCACGCCCGGATACGGCTTCACCATGCTGTCGTGGTGGATGCCGTTGTACTCACGGTACGTGGCGATCATCGCCGCGATCTCTGCCTGATCACTGGTGTAGGCTCGGAACTGATCCCACAGCGGCTGGCCCAATCCCTTGAGCCAGGCGTCCTCGCCCGGTTGTACGCCGCGGTGCACTTCGAGCGTGTGACGGAACGTTCGGCGGATCAACTCGACGGAGTCGATCAGCGTGCCGTCCAGATCGAACAGATACGTGGTGAACGTGTTCTCGGACATCAGACGTAATCTATCCTGACGATTGACACCGCCGCCGCCGTAATGGTACAACTCCGATTGCGTGAAAACGTGAGAACTTGCCTGTGACCCTGATCGACTGCCCCGAGTGCTCGGAACGGGTATCCAGCCACGCCTGGGCTTGCCCGCACTGCGGATTCCCGGTGGTCGAGTATGAGCAGCAGACCCTCGAAGTCATCACCGGGTCCGATGCGGCGAAGACGGGCCGCCAGCGCTCCGCGTTGGCGCACCTGGCCAACTGGGCTCGGGCGTACACTGAACACAAGGGCGCGACCCCATTACCGTTCGCGGAGCCCGAGGGTCGCCGCGAGGCGCGCCGGCTCCGCTTCGTCGCAGGCGCCTTGGCCGCGGTGGTCGTTGCGCTGGTCATGCTGCTGTTGTACGGCAGATAGCGGGCGGCAAGCACCCAACCCTGAGGAGCCCCTCCATGCTTGGTCGGTTGCTCGGTTTCGCGATTGGCTCGGTCGCGTTTCTCGCTCCCACGCTCATGGCCACGGCGGCGGCTCAGGATCGTCCACCCGGTCAGTTTCGCCCGCGCCCGGGCGCGGGCCGGGAGCCGGAGTTCCCGCCACCCACGATCCTCGAGTACAAGCCGCGCTCCACGCTCGTCGTTCCCGCGAACCCCGTGCCGCGGGCCAAGTTCCCTGCGGTGGACTTCCACGGGCACCCGCCGGCGCTCACGTCTCAGGACGTCATCAACAGCGTGGGCGCCGCCATGGACTCGCTCAACCTGCAGGTCATGGTGGTCAGTGGCCGAGGGGGTGAGCAGCTCAGACAGCAGATCGAGGCGGTGAAGGCCAGCCGGTACCGCGATCGCTTTGTGTTCTTCACCAACCTGAACCTGCGCGACGTTGGGCCGGGATCAGGCGCGAGAATCGCCGCGCAGCTGGAGGCGGACATCAAGGCCGGGGCCGTGGGCGTGGGAGAAATCGGCAAAGGCTTCGGCCTGTCGTTCCGTAAGGCCGACGGCACGCGGCTCACGCTCGACGACCCCGAACTCGACCCCGTGTGGGAGACCGCGGCCCGCCTCAAGATCCCCGTGTTCATTCACGTCGCCGACCCGTCGGAGTTCTTCCAGCCGATCGATTACGAGAACGAGCGGTGGCTCGAGCTCGCGCTCTTTCCCGATCGGCGTTACAACGACAGGTCCCGGTATCCGTCGTTCGAGCAGCTGGCGGCGGAACGAGATCGACTGTTCGAACGGCATCCGAAGACCATCTGGGTGCTGGCTCACCTTGGCTGGCACGCGAACGACCTCGCGCGACTCGGCCGCATGTTCGACCGAATGCCGAACCTGTACAGCGAAGTCGGGGCCGTGCTGTACGACCTTGGCCGCCAACCGCGCACGGCTCGCGACTTTTTCACCAAGTACCAGGATCGGCTGTTGTTCGGGAAAGACTCATTCCAGCCGGACGAGTATCCCTACTTTTGGCGGGTATTCGAAACGGAAGACGAGTACTTCGACTACTACCGGGATTATCACGCGTTCTGGAAGATGTACGGGATGGGACTGCCGGACCCGGTGCTGCGGAAAATTTACTTCGAGAACGCACGCAAGCTTTTGCCGACGATTGCAGCAGAGGGTTTTCCCGGCCAGGAGCCGAATGACTGACTCAGTTCAGGCTGCAACCGCCTCCGCAGCAGGTACCTGAGGGTGTGGGATCCGCGCAGCCGGCGGGCCCGCCGCGTTTCACCGCGATTCCCACCCACCCGGCGATTCGGCGGTCGGCCGGCTGGCCGCATTCCGGACATTCGGTCCGCACCTCGGCGGACATTTTTTCCAACCGCTCGAACTCGTGACGGCAACTACCACAGCGGTACGTGTAAATCGGCATGGGATGGATCGCCCGGCAACGGTTCACTGACAGAGTAAGGGTCCTCCGACTCGTCGCGCAAGCCGCCGGGCAAAATCTGGCGGGCCTCTGGTTGACGCGGAGTCTTGACGCGGAGCGCCAAACGGGAAATGCTGCGGATCGCGGGCGTCCACGCGATCCACGGGTTCCACTCCCAGTCCGTGGATGTTGTGCGCCGCATCACGGGTCGCGCCGGCGACTACCGGCCCGCGGGCATGCGGCACCGGGAGCCCTGGCGCTCCGCTGCGCGGTCCGCAGAGCTTCTTCACCCGAGGGCGGCGTGGATACAATCGTTGCACGGACCTGAGCGTTGAAAGGCGGTGTTCTTGGCATGAGCCGTTGGGCAGCATCCGGCGTTGTGTGTGGTCTCCTCGCGGCGATCTGCTTGGGAGCCTGCGGTGGAACCGGACGAGGGCCTGCGGCCGTGGGACCCACGGTCACTCCCCCGCCGCTCACCCCCGCCGCCCTGTCGCGCGCGGACGGCGGGCGGCCGCCATTCTCCCCCGCCGACGTGCAGTTCATGACCGGCATGATCCCGCACCATGCGCAGGCGGTCCTCATTGCGGGTTGGGCGGCCGCGCATGGCGCGAGCCCCGCCGTGCGCGTCCTGTGCGAGCGCATCGTCGTCGCCCAGCGGGACGAGATCGCGTTCATGCAACGCTGGCTGCGAGAGCGAAACCAACCGGTGCCGCCGGAGGACGCCTCCCACCACATGGCGGCCGGGGCCGACCACGCTCTCGCGCCCGGCATGCTCACCGGGGAGCAGCTGATGCGACTTGACGCCGCACGAGGCGCCGAGTTCGACCGCCTTTTCCTCATGTACATGATCCAACACCATGAGGGCGCGCTGACCATGGTGGATCGGCTGTTTGCGTCGCAGGGCGCGGCTCAAGATGACGACGTCTACAAGCTGGCGGCGGACATCCATGCGGATCAGGTGACGGAGATCGAACGCATGCAGGCGATGCTCGCGGCGATGCCTTCCGCCAGCCGCAGCCCCTGAGCATCTTGTCGTAGCGTCTTTCACCGACTCCGACTCCGTCCCTCACCGGATTCGAGGCCATGAACTCGTTGTCGAACCACCAACGTCTGCCACTCTCCCTTTCGTTCGCGGCCGTTGCCCTGGCTGCCACAGCCTGCGGCGGCTCGTATGGCGGCCGCACCTCCGCGCCGGCGCCCTCCGAAGCCATGTCCGTCGAGCCGCCGCGCCCGGACCCACGCGTGGGGCTTCGCGCCGGCTGGATGGACGCCGCCGAGGCGGTATGGAACCTCCGAGTGGTGTCGAAGACTCCGCCTTCAGATCCGTTCTTGAATCCTGAGACGCCGGGTGATCGCCGACTGACAAACTCGGACCTTGCCTTCACCCGGAACTACGTCATCCAGGGCAACTACAGCGGCCACCAGATCTGGGACGTGTCCAACCCGAGCCGGCCGACGTTGGTGAAGGCGTACGTCTGCCCCGGGTCACAGAGCGACGTGTCGGTGTACAAGCACTTGTTGTTCGTTTCCGGCGAGTCCACCAGCGGCCGCCTCGACTGCGGGCTCCAGGGCGTGCCCGACTCCGTCAGCCACGAACGGCTGCGCGGCATCCGAATCTTCGATATCAGCGACATCCGGAATCCGAAGTACATCGCCAACGTCCAGACCTGTCGGGGATCGCACACGCACACGGTGGTGACCGATCCGCGGGACAACGCCAATGTCTACATCTACGTCTCCGGCTCGGCACCGGTGCGTTCGCCCCGAGAGCTGCCGGGCTGCTCCGCGCTGCCGCTGGAAGAGGATCCGAACACGGCGCTGTTCCGCATCGAGGTGATTCAGGTCCCGCTCGCTCATCCGGAGCAGGCGCGCATCGTCAGCTCGCCGCGCATCTTCCAGGACCTCCCGGCCCCGCCCCGCCACGCCGAGCCGCCGGCCGATTCCGCCGAGCAGGCCGCACGGATGCGAGCCGCCGGCATCGACCCATCCGTTCTGGCCGCTGCCGCGGCGCGCCGGCGGAGCGGGCCAACGCAGTGCCACGACATCACGGTGTATCCAGCGATCGGCCTCGCGGGTGGTGCGTGCGGCGGCTACGGACTGTTGCTGGACATCCGGGACGTCGCCAACCCCAAGCGCATTGGCGCCGTGGCCGATTCCAACTTCTCGTTCTGGCACTCGGCCACGTTCAACAACGACGGCTCGAAGATCCTGTTCACGGACGAATGGGGCGGCGGATCCCAACCCCGCTGCCGCGCGACGGACAGGTACGAATGGGGAGCGAACGCGATCTTCACGCTGGCCAACAACCAGATGCGCTTCAAGAGCTACTACAAGATGCCGGCGCCGCAGACCCCGTACGAGAACTGCGTGGCGCATAACGGGTCTCTGATCCCCATCCCTGGACGCGACGTCATGGTCCAGGGATGGTATCAGGGCGGCATCTCGGTGTTCGACTGGACCGACCCGGAGCGACCAGTGGAGATCGCGTTTCACGACCGCGGGCCCATGGACTCCACCCAATTGGTGCAGGCCGGCTCATGGTCGGTGTACTGGTACAACGGCTACATCTACAGCTCCGAGATCGCGCGCGGCCTGGACGTGTTCGAGCTGGCGCCGAGCGCGTTCATTTCGCAGAATGAGATCGACGCGGCGAAGACCGTGCGGTGGGAGTACCTCAACGCGCAGGAACAGCCGCAGATCGTGTGGCCGCCGAGCTTTCCCCTGGCGCGGGCGTACCTGGACCAGCTCGAACGCGCTCGAGGTCTCTCGCCCGATCGCATCGCGGCCACCAGAGACGGGCTGGCGCAGGCGGAACGACTCTCGGGCCCCCGGCGTACCGAGGCCCTGAGCCAGCTCGCGACGCAGCTCGAAGCGGACGCACCACGCGCCGCGGACGCTGCCAAGGTACGGATGCTCACGGCGGCGGTCAGAGAACTGGCGAGTCTCCCTCGCTGAGCCGGATCTTCAGGTCGCACGTGGCATGCGCCCACGCCCCTCCCCGTGGGAGGGGCGTTTCCTAGTCGGCGCCTGCACGAATGTCCAGCCGCCCTCCCTCCCCCACCGGTCGCTCACGTCGAGTCCGCAAGAACCTTCGCCAGGGCATGGCGCTGGCCTGGGCGGCGTCGCCGCGCTCGTTGATGCGCTATTCCCTGCTGGGAATGCTGAATGCGGCGATGCCCCCCATTGCGGTGGTACTGGGAGCCATGCTGGTGAACCGCATCGCCGAAGCGCAGGATCGGAACCTGAACCTCGATGACTTGCTCCCGATCGTCATCGGGTTGTGGCTCGTCGCGGTACTCCAACGCGGCATCGGATCGTACCTCGGCTACGGTAGGAACTTGTTCGTGCGGAGAGTCGAGTTGGAAGCTGAGCGACGCCTGCTGGCCAAGGCAGCCACCGTGGACCTGGGGCACTTCGACAACTCCGACTGGCACGATCGGCTCGCGCGCGCCAAGCGCGACGTGAATTGGCGTCCGGGGGACCTCACCTGGTCGGTCCTGGGCCTGTCGGGAAACATCGTGACAATCGTGCTCATGGCGGGGCTGCTGGCAAGTCTGCACTGGGTGCTGGTAATTCTGGCGCTCGCGGCGGCCGGACTGTCCCTGGCGCTCGAGCGGCGGGTCACGGCCAAGCTGTACGAATTCTTTTACCACGAGACACCGGAAGAGCGCGAGCGGAACTATCTGGGCGACCTGCTGGTGCAGCCACGCACCGCCAAAGAACTGCGAGCGTATGTCCTCGCCGACTATCTGCTCGACCGACATCGTGGGGTCTCGGAAGATCTGTTCGAGCGCCGGGCGCGGATGTACCGCTCGAGCACCCGCACGGCGCTGCTGACCGGGCTCGTGACCGGAACGGCATTGGCGCTCGCCTATCTGTTCGTGGCCATGCAGGGCGTATCGGGGACGATCAACCCGGGAGGCGTCGTGCTGGTGATCGGCGCGTTCACGTCGGTCTCGGGCACACTGGGCCAGATCTCGAGCACGTTCGTCGCCGTGGATCAGCATACGACGTTCCTCGATGACTATTTCTCCTTCCTCGCCGCCGAGACGCTGGTACCGGAACCGGCGAAGCCGCGCGCGCTGCCCAGCGGTCCGATCGGCGGGATTGCCATTGACGATGTGACATTCTCGTACCCTGGCGCGACCGAACCCGCCCTGCACGGGCTCACGCTCGACATCGGGCGCGGCGAGCTCATCGCCTTGGTGGGCGAGAACGGAGCCGGCAAGACCACGCTCGTGAAGCTGTTGCTGCGGTTCTACGACGTAAGCAGGGGCGCCATCCGGATCGGTGGGGTGGACATCCGCGAGTTGGATCCCCGCGCGCTCCGCGATCGGATCGGTGTGTTGTTCCAGGACTTTGCGGCGTACGAACTGTCGGTTCGCGAAAACGTCGTCATGGGCCGGCCGGACGCCGCTCCCGGCGACGGCCGCGTGCTGGACGCGCTGCGCGCATCCCGAAGCGAGTGGCTGGTGGACAAGATGCCCAACGGACTGGATTCCAAGGTTGGCCGGTTGTTCGAGGGCGGGCATGACCTTTCCGGCGGGGAATGGCAGCGACTTGCGCTCGCCCGCCTGATGTTCCGCGACGCGGACATCTGGATCCTCGACGAGCCGACATCGTCCCTCGATCCCGAGGCGGAGGCGGCGGTCTTTGCCGAGTTGAAGGCAAACCTCAAAGGCCGGATCGGCATCGTCATCTCACACCGGTTCTCCACGGTGCGGATCGCCGACCGCATCGCGGTGATCGCAGAAGGACGCGTGACCGAACTGGGCACCCACGAGGAGCTGCTGGCCGCGGACAGGCGGTACGCGCGTCTGTTCGAGCTGCAGGCCGCGGGGTATCGCTGAACGAGGACCGTGGCCACATCTTGGAGGCCATCGCCTCCACTCACGGGGGCTCTTTGCTGGAGGTGCGTGTGGGAAAAAAGATGAAGGCGTACCTGCCGCGCTGGATGCTATGGATCGTGATGCCCATGCTGGTCCTGGTGTGGGGTGTCATCACCTACGTCACCTTCGGCACCCCGGAGGGGCGAGAGGAGCCCGGTGTCCTCGGCTGGCTCGTGTTGACCGTCATCGTGGTGTTGGTTGGCGTCATGGTGTACCTCATGGCGTCCGGTCGCCTGCCGGCCTACATCCTGGACATGGATGACGACGAGAGCCGTCCGTCGTCCTAAGGACACCGGGAGCGGCGCGCGCTCTCCTTGATCACAGCACACGAGGCGCTGAAGCGCCTGGAGGCGGGCAACCGCCGATTCATCAGCGACGCATCCGGATCAGCGCCGCGCCTGAGCCCCCTGGAGCGCGCCCGACTCGCCCAGGGCCAGGAGCCGTTCGCCATCATCCTCGGCTGTTCGGATTCCCGGGTGCCAGCCGAACTGGTGTTCGATCAGGGGTTCGGCGACCTGTTCGTGATCCGAGTGGCCGGCAACGTCGTGGCACCATCCCAGATCGGCAGCGTGGAGTTCGCCGCCGCACGCTTTGGCACACGTCTCGCCGTTGTGCTGGGACACACGCAATGCGGCGCCGTCATGGCAACACTGGACGAGATCCGGCAGCCGGAGACCCGCTGGTCAAGGCACCTGAAGTCGATCGTCGATCGCATCAGGCCGGCGGTCGAGCCCCTCCTGCACGAGTTCGGCGATCAGCCGGCCGCCCTGCTGCGGCAGGCCGTGCGCGCCAACATCCAGGCCTCGGTGAATCAGCTGCGACACGGCTCCGCCATCCTGGAGCACCTGATCAAGGCCGAGGGGCTCCTAGTGATCGGGGCCGAGTACTCGCTGGAGACGGGCGTCGTGGAGTTTCTCGACGCACCCACCTGACCGTCCTACAGTCCCAGCCAGTAGTTCAGCTTGATGAGGACGATGTTCTCCGCGGGCTCGCGCAATAACGCTCGGGCGTCATCCCCGAACACGATGCTGCCGCGCGCGAGTTCCGACGCGCTGCTCCGGGTCCAGACGACATACAGCGTGGATCCCGGCAGATACTCCCACCGCAACACGGCGTTGCCCCTGAGCGACCGAAGGGTGAAGCTGGGATCCTCCACGGTGAAGCTCGCGGCCGGACCGGACCCATCCGGGTCAATCGCGTACGTGTCTCGCGCTCCCGACGTAACCTGCACCGTCCCCACATCTTCGCCATATACGACCCGCCGTTCGGACCGCGGGGCCGCGTACTCTTTGTACCGCGAGTACGCTCCGCTCGCGACCAATGGCTGAACGAACAACTCGAAGGTGAGGTCCGGCGAGAACGTGACGTTGAGTCGCGTGTTCATCGAGATCGAGTTCTGCTCCAGATCCGCGAACACGTAACGCCGGCTGTAGAACACGGTCGCCGTAGGATCGGACACAGTGGCCACGTACTGGGCCCGGGACTCGTCGTGGCCCACCGATGGCCCAAGCGATACGGCGACGTTCGATACCGGTCGGACTTCGAGGTCAACCTCGACGCTGCGATCGCAATCGCCGTCTGCCGTGCACCCGACGTTCCCGAATGCGCTCACCACAAGCGGCTTGCGGCGGTCTGTCGAGATGTTGGCGGACCAGAAGTCGGAGCTTGCCCTTCGAAGCGCGGGACCACCGCGACTCAGCCGATCGTCGAGGACGCTGGGCCGGTGAATCCAGAACGCGCTGATATCCCAGTAGTTCAGCGGCTGGAGATACGCAAACAGGTGAGTCTGGCGATCCGTGAGATCGCCGTCGAAGTTGTATTGCTGCTGCACCCCGCCAAGGACGAACAGGTTGCGGTACCAGCCGGTGGGCTTGGTCCACTGCTTCATGACGTTGCCGCTCATCCACCAGTAGTCGGCGCGGGACAAGAACGCGATGTCGTTGTTCTCGAACCCGGGCGTGCGGACGTTCGTGGACACTTCCCACAACACGCTGCCCTGCTCGCGCGCGAACCGCGCATAGGCACCGAAGCCGCGAAGCGCCGTGAGCGATGAATCGTAGGCGTCGCTCAGGAGCCCGTTCGAGCCGTTGCCGCGGTCAGGCCGCTGGAAGTAGCGAGCACTCGAGCGCTGGAGGCGCAGGATGGCCGCCGGCTCGCCGGACGCCTGCGTGGCCGCCATTTGCACCATGAGCCGGTAGTTGCGGCTCGCGAACCACATGTCGCTGCTGAGCCCGAACGACTCGGCCCGCCGGGTCAGGTGGTCCCGGAAGTACGGATCATCGAGGTCGCGCGCCACCGACGTGCCCATGGCCCGGATTACCGTGGCTCCGCCGCGCAGGTCTTTCGCGACCCGGCCCACGAAATAGTTCGTGAATGGCTCCACCGTCACGCGGCCGAGCGATCCATCGGCCTGCAGGATGGTTGCGCGCTCGCGCCGTGTCACGGCGTCCATGAGGCCGATGGACCAGCCCGTGCGCGTGCGCCCGGTGAGCTTCGCGGCCCCGAGAATCGTCGTGTTGTCCGGCACGTCGGCGTACTGCCCCGACGCGAACGCGTTGCCCGATCCCTGCGGGGCGCGGCCGATGCGCCGGCTGTAGAACAACCCGAGACTCGAGACGTTGGAGCAAAAGAAGCAGCTCAACCCGCCGAACCCGAAGTATCCCGCCCCTTCAACGAAGAACGGCCGTCGCTCCTGAAAGAAGGTTTCGAACGCCGACAGGTTGACCACGGCCGGATCCACCTCGACCTGTCCGAAATCCGGATTGATCGTCGCGTTGACGGTGAGGTTGGAGGTGAGCAGCACGCGAGCGTCGAGTCCGGCCCGGCCGTCGAGCGCATGGGGCTCTTCGAAAGGGTTCGCGGGATCATCCACCGGCGCACTGGCGGAGCGGCCGACGACGTACGGGAGCAGTTCCGCCCGACCGGGCGCCCGGGGGATCACGAGCCCGGCGAGATGGCCAAACCGCGACGGGCCGCCGCTCTCCGTTCGGCCCCACCACGACCACATGGACAGCTCGTTGCGGAGATTCGCCTGTCGCCAGACCTGGAGGCCCCACGTTTGCGGCTCCGTGGTCCTTGCGTAGCGAAGCTGGGAAAACGGAATGCGCAGTTCCGCGGTCCACCCCAACGAGTCAATGGCCGTCGCCACGTCCCAGACGGGGTCCCACGACTGGTCTTCCCCACCGCCCAGTCCGTTGGCGTCCCCACGAACGCCGGACGGATTGACGCGGAAGAACAACCGTCCCACGTGGTCGTGATACGTGTCGAAGATCAGCTCGAGATAATCGGAATCCAGGTTGCCATCGCGCCGCACGAGCCGGGTGCGGACACCTGCCGCCCCGCCCTCGGCGAACATGCGGGCACCCACGTACAACGCCGCCGCATCGTAGGCGAATCGCACCTCCGTCCGCTGCGTCGCCGGCTCCCCTTCATTCGGCTGCGACTGCCGGAAGTCCGTTGCCGCCGGGGCCATGCGCCACACCTCCTCATCCAGAATGCCGTCCAGACGAATGGCGCCGCGCAACGCCTGGGCACCGATCTCGGGTGGCGTGGTCGGATGGATGTTCTGCGCAACGGCCGGCCGGGAAAGACCAGCCGCCGCCAGCGTCGCCATAGCGAGACGTAGCCGTACCATTGGGAGGGTCCGTCCGTGTCACATCGTTCGACGCCCGAACCGGCGAATTGGTTGCGGCGTTCCCAAGTGTTACGGTCGGCGTCGCTCGACGGCCGTCTGGGTCGCCCTATCGCCACCCGGGACTTCGCGGCAGTTTTTGGCGCGGCCGCGCTCGCCATCCACGGCGCCCCTGAAGTGGCGCCGGATCAGCGGCCGGACCCGGAACCGGAGATCAGCCATGGCGGAAAGCGTCTACAAGGTGATCGAGTTGATCGGCACGAGTACCCAGTCGTGGGAGAAGGCCGCCGCGGCGGCCGTTGCCCGTGCCGCGAAAACGCTGCGGGACCTGCGCGTTGCGGAGGTGGTGCAACTCGACATGGTGCTCGACGACGGGAAGATCGAGACCTACCGCGCCAAGATCCGAGTGTCATTCAAGTATGAAGGGGAGTGACTTGCACCGCTTCGTGACGGCGATCGCGGCTGCCGCCATCGTCCTGACGCCGCGGGGAAGCGAGGCACAGGCGCCGGTCGTCCTTCACGCCGGCAGGTTGATTGACGGCCGGGGCGGCACGCAGCGGAACGTCGCGGTCGTCGTCCAGGGCTCCCAGATCCAACGCATCGAACCGTGGTCAGGACAGACCGCGACGTACGACCTTTCGGGCTTGACGGTGCTGCCGGGGCTGATTGACACGCACGTCCACATCACGTCGCATTTCGGCAAGGACGGGCGTGCGAGCAACGAAGGCGAGACACCGGCCGAGCAGGCGCTCTACGCCGCGGCGAACGCCTACGTCACGCTGATGGCCGGGTACACCACGGTGCAGTCCATTGGAGCCCCGCTCGACGTTCCCCTGCGAGACGCCATCGCCCGCGGCGTGCTCCCGGGCCCGCGGCTCCTAACGTCCATCTCCTCGCTCACCGACACCGCCATGCCGCCGGCGCAGATCCGTCGGTGGGTTGGCGAGATGGCGGCGCGAGGCGCCGACTTGATCAAGATCTTCGCCTCCAAGAGCATCCGCGAAGGCGGGGCGCAGACGCTGAGCGACGCGCAGATCGCGGCCGCCTGCGAGGCCGCGCGCGCCGCCGGCAAGCGCATCTGGGTGCACGCGCACGCGGCTTCCGCGGTGCGAGCCGCGGCACTGGCCGGCTGCACGGCCGTGACGCATGGAAGCCAGGTGACGGATGAGGAACTGCGTCTCATGGCTCAACACGGAACGTACTTCGAGCCCAACATCGGCCTGGTGTCCCAGAACTACATCGAGAACAAGCCCCGCTATCTGGGCATTGGCAACTACGACGAGGCCGGCTTTGCCTACATGGAGCGCGGCATCCCAATGAAACTCGCCATGTTCAAGGCCGCGCTGAAGCAGCCGCAACTGCGTCTCATCATGGGCACCGATGCCACGGCCGGCGCCCATGGCCAGAATGCGCGCGAGACCATGTACCGGGTGCAGGTGGCGGGACAGCCGGCGATGGACGCGCTCATCGGGACGACGTCACTCGCCGCCGCGGCGCTCGGCATGGCGGACCGGATCGGTGCCATCGCCTCGGGGATGGACGCCGACATCATCGCCGTAAACGGTGACCCGCTGAGCGACATCACCGCGCTCCAGCGGGTGGTGTTCGTGATGAAGGCCGGCAAGGTGTACAAGAACGACCCGGCCGCTGCCGCCTCGGAGGCCCGGCGCTGACTCGCGGCGCCACGCGGGAGGTCGTCGGAACCGCCACCCGGCGCATCGGGTGGCGGTCCGTGCTGCTACGGGCCACCGTACTGTTCGCGCCCCTCTGCACCGAATGCGTGCTGCTCCCCGCGCAAGCGCTGGCACAGGCTGCCGGAGCGCCGGCCCCGGCTCCAGCTACCAGTCCGTCTGGTTTCACCATTGAGGAAGCCACGATCGCGGAGATCCAGGCCGCCTTCAGGTCTGGCGGCCTCACCTGTCGGGGTCTGGTCGAGCAGTACCTCCGCCGCATCGAGGCGTACGACAAGAACGGTCCGGCTCTGAACGCGATCGTCGTCGTGAACCCCGGCGCTCTGCAAACGGCAGACTCGCTGGATGGAGTCTTCCGCCGCAACGGTCCGATCGGGGCGCTTCACTGCGTTCCCATCATCGTCAAGGACAACTTCGAGACGGTGGACCTGCCCACCACCGCGGGCTCCCTGTCGCTCGAGGGGTTCGTGTCCGGCCGCGATGCCTTTCAAGTCCGCCGCGTGCGCGAAGCAGGGGCGATTGTACTCGCGAAGTCCAACATGGCAGAATTCGCGTTCAGTCCGTACGAGACCGTGAACTCCATCCTGCCGGGCTACACCAAGAACCCCTACGCGCTTGATCGCGTGACGGCAGGTTCGAGCGGCGGCACGGCGGCGGCGGTGGCCGCCAACTGCGGCGCGGTGGGACTCGGCACGGACACGGGCAACTCCATCCGCGGCCCGTCGTCCCATCAGGCGCTCGTGGGGATCCGCTCGACCATGGGGCTCACCAGTCGCTCCGGAGTCGTGCCGCTCAACCTTGCGGCGGACATTGCCGGACCCATGGCGCGGACGGTGGCCGACGCGGTGGCGGTATTTCAGGTGATCGCAGGGTACGACCCCGACGATCCCGTGACCGAGGCCAGTCGCGGGCGAGAGATTCCGAACTACGCGGCGTCGCTCGTGAAGGACGGGCTGCGGGGGGCGCGGATTGGCGTCTTGCGCCAGGCGTACGAGCGACCCACCGCCGATGCCGAGGTGCTGCGGGTGTTTACCCGCGCGCTCGAGGACATGCGGGAGGCCGGCGCCACCATCGTGGACACCGTGTTGATCCCCGAGCTGGACTCGCTGCGACAGGCACAGACCGGCTCGTGCAGCCGATTCAAGTACGACTTCGAGCGCTGGATGGCGAGCACCGGGGGCCGCACACCCGTGAAAGACCTGGCGGAAATCATCCGGAGCGGGCGGTTCCATCCGTCCATCCGCCAGCGATTGGAGCAAGCGGAGGCCGCCGCGCTGCCGCCGGATCGCAGTCCCGGGTGCGAAAGCAATCAGCGGTTCCGCGAGGGGCTACGAGCCGCCGTGTTGCGGGTCCTGGATCGCCACCGCCTCGACGCGCTAGTGTACCCCACCTGGAGCAATCCCCCGCGCCTGATTGGCGACCTGAACACGCCCCATGGCGACAACAGCCAGCTGTTCTCCCCGGCCACGGGCTGGCCCGCCATTCAAGTGCCCATGGGATACACGCGGGGCGGGACGCTGCCGGCCGGCATCACGTTCTTCGGACGCGCCTGGAGCGAACCCCTGCTGATTCGATTAGCGTTCGGCTACGAACAGACCACGCGCCATCGGCGCCCGCCACCAACGACCCCTCCCCTTCGATGACCGAGCCTGCCGCGAAGCGAATCTCCACGAGTGTCTGGGAAGGTGCGGTGTCGAGCGCCCTCTCCCGAGCTCGGCTGACAGGCATCAAGAACCAGCTCGTGGCCTTCACGATCACCGCCACGCTGCTCCCCGGGCTCGCCACGGCGTGGATTTCGTACACACAAAACCGGCGCTCCCTGATCGAGAAGATCTCCCAGGAATTGGTGAGCGCGGCGTCGCAGGCCGCCCGAGAGGTCGATCTATGGACGAAGGGACGGCTATACGAGCTGCGCGTGTTCGGGAGCTCGTACGAGGTGTCGGAGAACCTGGACCGAATGCAGCGCGGTCAGGGGAGTCAGGCACGCGTTCGCCTGCGCGACTATCTGGAGTCCGTGAACGAACGGGTGGAGGATTACGACGAGCTGCTCGTGGTGGATCCCTCGGGCAGGGCCGTGGCCTCGAGCGAGTCGCAACCGGGAGCAATCCGGCTGCCCGAGAACTGGCAGCGCCGCCTGCGAACCGACGAGGTGGTGGTCGGTGACCCTTACCGCGACCACGACGGAGTGACTCGCCTTGCGATCGCGGTCCCGGTCATCGCCCCGAGCGGCCGGTTCTTTGGAGGAATCGTCGCCCGCACCAATCTCAAGTCCATGAGTCAGGGACTCGCCGGCCTGAAGCCCGGAGGCTCCGGCCACATCTCGATCGTGGATCGGTCGGGCGTCGTGATCGCCGCCAACGTCGAGGCGGACTCCATGCTCCCGGCCGCTGCCGCCGGCCGACTGCGCGCTGCGGGCGACACGGCGGTCGAGTATCGCGACGCGCGGGGCGTGCCGGTCTTGGGAAGTCTCGTCGAGGTCCCGCAGGTCGGCTGGTCTGTCGTCGCGGCCATCCCCCGGGCTGTGGCGTACGCGCAGGTGACCCGCCTCCGTAACGTCACGCTCTTGCTTCTCGCGGCACTGCTCGTGCTCGTGGGGGCCCTCGCCTATGGCCTTGGCGCGCTGATGGTTCGCCCGCTGAATCGCCTGACTCGGGGGGCAGCGCAGGTAGCCGGTGGCGATCTCGCCGTGGACCTGCCGGTGACCGCGAGCGGCGAGATCGGATACCTGACGCGCGTGTTCAACGACATGGTCGTGAGGCTGCGCGAGTCGCGACGCGAGCTGGAGCGACTGAGTGTGACCGACATACTGACGGGGCTGTCCAATCGCCGCCATCTGCTCACGGCCCTGGACCAGGAGATCCGCCGGAGCGCCCGTCATGAGCGCCCGTGCACGGTGCTGATGATCGACGTGGATCACTTCAAGCGGTACAACGACACCTACGGACACCTGGCCGGGGATGAAGTCTTAGCACGCGTGGGCAAACTGCTGAAGGAAGCCGTGCGCGTGCTGGACGTGCCGGCGCGCTACGGTGGAGAGGAGTTCGCCGTGGTGCTATCGGAAACCGACCTGGAAGGCGGCGCCGAAGTGGCCGAGCGCATCCGCACGCGCGTGGCGCAGGAACAGTTCACGGTGGAGGGAGGATCTGCGAGCGTGACCCTGAGTATCGGCGTCGCGTCATTCCCGGACCAGGGCGAGACCGCCCAGGCGCTGCTGTCCGCCGCCGACGCGGCGCTCTACCAGGCGAAGAAGAAAGGTCGTAACTGCGTTGTGACCGCGAGCCCGCCCACCGAGCAGAAACCCCGCCGGTCGAGGGGGACTATTTCACGCTCGTAATCAGGTTGTGGAAGATCCAGCCGCGCCGTCCCTGGTCATCACTGACGCGGACCCACTGACCCGAGTACGAGTGCGCGAGGACCACCGCTCCGCGCTCCAGCGTGAACGCCACGCCGAATCGCGTTCCCGGCCCGTTCCGCACGTTGCCCCGCCCGGTGAGCCTGAGGCGCAATGGCACACTGAAACGAACTTCCCCCGGCAGGAGTGAATCCCCCGCCGACTCGGCCAGACGCCCGCGGGCCGTGGACGCGGCCGTCTTGGCCTGATTCGCGAGGTACACTGACCCACCGAAGTTCTGCCGGTTGAATTCCCCGCTGCTCATCTCGAGCAAGCGTTTGGCCTGCGCGTATTCCGCGGCCGTCCGGCCGCCGGGCCTGGTCTCGAGCTGCTGGACGGCCACCTCGGCCTCCGCCATAGCCGACGCCGCTTCGGCTCGCGTCGCGAGCGTTTGCAGCCGCGCCATGGAGCGGACGACCTCCCGGATCGCGGCATCCACTTGCTCGCGCAGATCGGCGATTTCGGCGTCCTTGCCGAGCAACTGGAGTTGGAGCATCGCGACCCGTTGTTCGAGATCTCGATCCGCAGCCGCGGCCACGTGCACCGTGTCCACGATCCGAACGGTGTCTGGTGGTGGGGCCGGCGCCATGGCGACCGGCGCGGGCTTGGCAGCGCAGGCGGCAAGCAAGGCGGCCGCCATCAGTGGGGCGAAAAGACGTGCGGAGGGAAGCATCGAGCGAATCGCATTGAACGTGGGATCGCGCGAAGCTACGGTTGGGCCCCTACTCCCGCAACGCCCGGACCACGGGCATCGCGGCCCGGCGAGCCGGGAGGAATCCCCCGAGGAGACCCATCACGACGCCGAAGATCACGCCCGACAACAACAGTCCCGGCGTGACCCGAAACCCCGACGTCGCCGCGCAACGCCCGCCGCACGGCAGGAGGCGCGTCGCGGTCAATCCGGCGCTTCGACAGGTCGTGCTCGAACGACGCCATCCGAGCCGGGGCGAGATCGTGTAGGGGCGCTGGAAACATCACGCTCCCGCCCCCGCTTGACCGTGGCGTCCCGGCGCGGTCTATTGGTCACCGTTCGCACCCACTCCACCGAACTCCACCGCTCCAGCACTATCACGTGACCGCCCGCGTCCTCGTCGCGCTGCTCATGGGACTGGCGCTCGGCATCGGCGGGGCCGCGCTGGGCGGCCGGTCGCTGGCAATCGCCTTGGCCTTCGAACCGCTCGGCACGCTGTGGACCAACGCCATTCGCATGACCGTGATTCCGCTCGTCGTGGCGCTGGTCATCACCGGTGTCGCCGAGCACTCCGACCTGCGGCGCATCGGCCGGATGGGCGGCCTCGCCGCCCCCGTGTTCGTGGGGCTGTTGCTCGCGGGCGGCCTGTTCACCCTGGCCGTGGCCCCGCTGTCGCTCGACCTGCTGAACGTGACGCCGGCTGCTGCGGAGAGTCTCCGTGCCGGCGCGGCTGCGACGACAGCTCCGACACCAATGCCCTCGCTGACCCAGCGCCTGGTCGAGACCATTCCGGCTAATCCCATCAAAGCGGCCGCGGATGGCAGCATGCTCCCGGTCGTGGTATTCGCGCTCGTGTTCGCATTGGCCCTCACGCGCCTGGGTCCGGCGAGGCGGGAACCTGTGGTCCGCCTGTTTCAGTCGGTGAGCGAGACCATGCTCACGATCGTACGGTGGGTCCTGGCCGTGGCGCCCGTCGGCATCTTCGCCCTGGCCCTGGCACTCGGCGCCCGGATGGGCGCGGCGGCGGCTGGCGCGCTGGTTCACTACATCCTGACGCTGTCCGCCGTGATGCTGGTGTACACGCTGCTCTTGTATCTCATCGCGGGGCTATTCGGGGCCGTGCCGATCCGCCAGTTCGCCTCTGCCGTCGCCCCGGCACAGGCAGTGGCTTTCAGCTCAAGGTCCTCGCTCGCCGCGCTCCCCGCGTTGATCGCCGGCGCGCGAGACCGACTCAGCGCCCCCCCGGCCGTCACGGGCTTCGCGCTCCCGCTGGGGGTGTCCGTGTTCCGAGTGAACGTGCCACTCGCGTGGGTCGTGGGCGTCTTGTTCCTCGGCAAGCTCTACGGCGTGAGCGTTGGGCTGGGTGCAATGTTTGGTCTCGTCGTCACCTCCACGTTGATCAGTTTCAGCGTGCCCGGGATCCCCAGCGCGAGCCTGTTCCTGCTGGCGCCGGTGCTGGTCGAGCTGGGCCTGCCCGCCGAAGGCGCCGGGATCCTCATCGCGGTTGACGCGATCCCGGACATGTTCAAGACCACCGCGAATGTCACGGCGCACATGACGGCGGCCGTGATCCTCGCCCGTTCCGAGCGACGTCCACTCTCTCAAGGCACTGTTACGACTCATGAAGCGAGTACCTGACTTCCGTTGGCTCGTCACTGCCGGGCTCGCGCTGCTCGTGGGGTGCGGGACCGAGGTCACAAGACACTCCGCTGCGGTGACGCGCGAGCTGTTTGGGTTCCTGCCCAGCGAGGACTCGGTGCACGTTCACACGTTGACCAACGCCAACGGCCTCGAAGTCCGTGTGGTGGATTACGGAGGAATTATCCTCTCGCTCAAGACACCCGATCGCCACGGTGAGATGGCGGACATCGTGCTGGGTCATGACTCGCTCGAGGGCTACCTCCAGGCGTCCCCTTACTTCGGCGCCATCGTCGGCCGCTACGCCAATCGCATCGCGCGAGGCCGATTCACGCTGGACGGCCGGACCTATCGCCTCGCCACCAACAACGGCCCCAACCATCTCCACGGCGGGGTCACCGGATTCGACAAGGCCCTGTGGGCCGCCGAGCCGTTCCAGTCGGACAGCGGGGTGGGCGTCGTGTTCACGCACACCAGCGGCGACGGTGAGGAGGGCTACCCGGGAACCCTCAGCGTGCGCGTGCGCTATCTGCTCACGGACTCGAATCAACTGATCTTCGATTACCACGCCACGACGGACAAACCCACACCGGTCAACCTGACGCAGCACAGCTATTTCAATCTGGCGGGCCACGCGAGCGGGAACATCCTGCGTCACGTGCTCATGATCAACGCGAGTCACTACACGCCGGTGGATTCCACCCTCATCCCCACGGGCGAGATCGCGCCTGTGGAGGGGACACCGCTGGATTTCCGCACGCCGACGCCCATCGGGGCCCGGATCGCCGAAGGTCACGAGCAGCTCCGCCACGGCGGTGGGTACGACCACAACTTCGTGCTGGATCGGGCGGGGCCGGGCCTGGTGCACGCCGCGCGCGTGGTGGAGCCCGCGAGCGGGCGCACGCTCGACGTCTATACGACCGAGCCGGGACTGCAATTCTACTCCGGCAATTTCCTCGATAGCACGATCACCGGTAAGAGCGGACAGGTGTATCCGCACCGCGCCGGGTTCTGCCTCGAGACGCAGCACTTTCCGGACTCGCCGAACCAGCCTTCGTTCCCGTCAACCATTCTCAGGCCCGGCGAGGAGTATCGGTCGCGCACCGTGTGGCGGTTCGGCGTGGAGCGCTGACAAGTCCAGCAAGCTGCTGGTAGACGAGCGAGATAGCGAGCGACCGAGCGGGTCGCGAGAACCCTGGAGCTCGGTTTTGAGCAGCCGACTGGAGAGGCTACCGTACGATCGCTTCGGCGTACTGCGGTTCCACGTTTTCGAAGAACAGTCCCTGAAACTGCCCCGGCCTGAGCGGCGGTAGCTCTAATTCCACGGTGTGCAGCTCGTCGGGACTGAGGTGTGACACGTCGGCGTAGAACCCGACGAACGCGCGGGCGTAGGGTCGGATTGACGAGTACGCCTTCATAAGATCCACCGGCTGTCCGTCAATCCGCATGCGCACCACCCACCGATCGTCCGGCTCGGCGATTTGCACGAACAGCAGCAGGCGCTCCGGCACGAGCCAGGGCGTGCGATAATCCTCGGCCGTCCACGGAATTGGCCATGCGCGCCGCCGGGCGGCGAGCTGATCGAACACGCGGCGCGGAATGGAGAACGTGCCGCGGAATGAACCACCCCTGAAGCTCGGATCGTAGTCGCCCACCTGCTGAAGCTGGCGGAACGGCGCGCCGGCGAAGCGCACGTCGAGCGTCACGACGTGCTCGGCAACGCGGGCAAACGCGGCCGGGCGATCGCCCAACCGCACGGCCGTGACCGCGCGACCTCGCGGCAGCAGCACGAGGAGACGGTCACTCGTTCCTGCCTCGCCCCGCACGCCCGTGAGCTGCAACACGCTCCCGTCCAACGCGGCCGACCCCGTGGCGTTGAACAAGATGGGCGCCTCGATAACGCCCGGCGCCGGCGCGATCTCCAGCACTCGGGCCGATCCGCCGTCCATCGCCACGGGCAGGCGATCGCCGCGAGTCCATACGCCCGCCTCCGGCTTTCCGACGAACCGGCCGTCCAGCGGGTACAGTTCCCGGACGACGTACCGCGCACCCTGCGTCAAGCCGATCGTCGAATCCAGCGGCAACGCGGCGTCGAGCCGGCGGCCGTTGGGATTGAACAGGAACACATACCCGCGATCGCCCACCATCGCAGCGGTCCCATCCAGCTTGCCCAGCGCCGGCTGCCCCAGGATCGCGCGCGTGCGCCGCAAGAAGTCTTTGTTGTGATCGGTCCACGCAATCCATCTCCGGAACCACTCGATGTCCTCCGGGGAGAGGTGCCGGAACTCTGCGGTGTCGCGCGCCGGAATCATGTTCAGCACGTTGTTCCAGCCTCCCGTGGCGATGGAGGAGAGCAGCGAGTACCGCCAGCCCAGGTAGTCCCAATCGCGCAGGCGGAACGG
Source organism: Gemmatimonadales bacterium (assembly GCA_035559715.1). Taxonomy (GTDB): domain Bacteria; phylum Gemmatimonadota; class Gemmatimonadetes; order Gemmatimonadales; family GWC2-71-9; genus JACQHC01. Next base: position 42,565 of record DATMAW010000161.1, read on the forward strand.
TGTGGGGAAGATGTCCCGCTCGGTGCGCATCTCCGGCATGCGGCCCGTGTCGTCAATCCGCGGGGTCTGGTGCGTAATGAACCCCGGAACGATCTCGTTCGGCGCGAACTCGTAGTTGCGATACAGGTAGGCCGTGTAGCGCTGCCGCGCTGCGGACACTCGGTCGAAGTGCACGTCCGGAAACGGCACGAAACTCTCGGGCTGCTCGTCGTTGAACGTGGGATGCGGGTAGCTTCCGGCCAGCCAGCTCCACGGGCCGTACAGGTGGTACGCCTGCCGCCCATCAATCACGATGTCGGGAATGCGGCGCCGCAGCTCTTCCATCACGCGCCGCCAACCCCACCACTGCGCGTACGGGCTCGTGCCGGGATAGTTGAGGAACGTGTGATCGAACGCGTAACCGCCGATCCCGGTTCGATGGTAGAAGGCCACCAGAGTCTCGATCAGCCAATCCTGCAGGCTCCGCACGCCGAGGTCGGCGTAGAACCGCGTCGAATCGCGCGGCGACCGAACCAGCCATTCCGGATTCTGCGCGAACGGCACCACCGGATACACATACGCCACGAGCTTCAGGTTCCTGGATCGCGCGTAGTCCAGCATCTCTTGAACGCTGGCCGGCACGGTGTCCCGCCGCGGATCCCACTCATTGCGCCGCAGCCGCTGGCCGAGGCCGAGCCAGAGGAGATTCTCCCAGCTCCAGTCGTCGGCGCTTTCGACGCGCCGCGAGAGAGCGGAGTTGGTCGGCGCGAACAAGACGTACTCGGCGCCCAGTTCGGCCGCGCGATCCATGACCCTGCGATACTCGGCACGTCCGGCGGTGGTGGCGATGTCAATCTGATAATCGTTCACGCACCAACCCACGAAGATGTTGGTGGGTCGCTGGGGCCGGTGGAGCAGGAACGCGCGCGCGAGATCGGTGAACGTCGCCACTTCCGCTTCATCCAAACCGGGCGCCTCGTCCGCCGCGCCGTAGCGCCACTCGGGCGTCATGTGCAGCGGCTGGCGCCGGCCCGTCAGGCGATAGGGCGCCAGCAGTCCACGATCGGCGGCGAAGGTTCCATCCGCCGTACGCCACGACATCGCGGGCGCGTAGCGCAGCGCGAACTCCCCTCGGCGATCGGCATCTCGCAGCACCTGGAGGAACGGATTCTGTACCACCGCGAGCAGGCCGCGGCCGTCAGCGAACCGAAGCGCTGCTCCGTAATCGGCGGTACCCACGCGGGGGCGCGCGGTGGGAGGAACGAACGCTTCCACCGGCGACTCGTCCAGCGCCGCGCGGAACACCGTCACCTCGTCCACCCGGTACCCCGCCCCGCGGGGGCCCGTCACACGCAGCTGCTTGCTCACGAAGCGCCAGTCCGGCTCCAGCTCATAGACCACATCCAGCTGATACGGCCCGGCGCTCCACGCATACGTCACACGCTGCGCCTCGACGCGCCGCAAGGGATTTCCGAGCGTCGCGCTCTCGTATCGCACACCGTCGAACGTCACGCTGAACTCATCGGTGCGGAACCGATAGGTGTCGCCCCGCGCTCGATCGGTGAGGGAGATCAGCCCCCGCGCCCCCAGCTCGGCTCGCAGGGCGGCGTTCTCGAGCCACACCGGCGCCTGCGCCACGGCCGACGCACGGCTGCCGAGCGAGAACGCAAGGCCCCACCACACGGCAACGCGGCCGAATTGCGGCATCCGAATCACCCGCCGAACGACAGGTAGACCCCGAGGATGGTCGCGAGGACGACGGCGGACGCGATCACGTCCCAGTGATTCCAACTGGCCCGCGATTCCTCACGCTGGTTCGCCGTGAGCGTGGCGTACGTGAGGCCCTCGAGCGATGCCGCGTCCGGCGCCCGGGTCAGGTAGCTCACGCCGATCATCACGACGACCGAGACCGCGAAGATGAACAGGCTATAGTACTGGAAGTACAGGTTGTTCACGATCCACAGGAACGAGCCCGGTGCGTATCCCTGCGCCAACCCGCCGATACCGAGCGTGACGGGTGTGTCCACGGCGAGCCGGAACGCGCCGAGTCCGAATCCCACCACGAGCGCCGCGAGGCAGCCTTGCGCGTTCAAGCGGCGATGGAACACGCCGAAGAAGAACACCGTGAAGATCGGCGCGCCGATGTACGCCGACATCCCCTGCAGATACTCGTACAACCCGCGCGCCCCCTGGATCACCGGGATCCACATCAACCCGATCAGCACCATGATGGCCGTGGCGACCCGACCCGTCCACACGAGGCGGTGTTGCGTGGCGGCAGGCCGGAACTTGCGGTACAGATCCATGGTGACGAGGGTCGAAGCGGCATTGAACACGCCGGCAAGCGAGCTCATCAAGGCGGCCAGGAGTCCCGCGACGACGAGACCACGCACGCCCGCGGGCAGCACGTGTTGCACCATCAGCGGGAACACCGCCTGCGCCGCGGGCCTCACCACTTCCCCGTCGGGACTCACGATCTGCGCGAGACCTGGCACCTTGCCCGTCTTCGCCAGCGCCAGCGCGATCATTCCGGGGATGATGAAAATGAACACCGGCATCAGCTTGAGCCCGGCCGCGAAGATGCTGCCTCGGCGGGCCTGGCGTTCGTTGGCCGCACCCAGTACTCGCTGCACGATGTACTGATCGGTGCACCAGTACCACAGCCCGATGATTGGCGCGCACAAGAGCATGCCGGGCCATGGGAAGTTGCCGTTGAAGTACCAGGCGATGCGGCCCGCCTCCTTCACCGGCGCCCACGTGCCCTCCATGCCGGTCGGGATGATCGGCTTCCAGAGGTTGAACATTTCCGGCGAGAGCGCGGCGCGAAGCTCGCTCCAGCCACCGAGCTTCGCCAGCCCGAGCGTGGTGAGCAGCACCGATCCTATCACCAGCACCAACGTCTGTAATGCGTCGGTGTACGCCACGGCGCGCATGCCACCCAGCACCGTGTACAGCCCCGTGAGCGTCACCACGATCCCCGAGCCGATCCAAAAGCCGTTGAGGCGCACTCCACCGAGGGAAAGGCTCATCTCCGGCAGCAGCGTGGCGAAGACCACGCCGCCGGCAAAGATCCCCACGGCGATCTTGGTGAGCACATAGGCCACGAGGGAGATACACGCGAGCACCCAGCGCGACGCCGGCGAGAAGCGCCGCTCCAGAAACTCCGGCATGGTGAACACAAACGAGCGCATGTAGAACGGCACGAACACCCACGCGAGCACGAGCAGGCACCAGGCATGCAGCTCGAAGTGCGCCAGCGCCACGCCATCGGTGGCGCCGGACGCCGCGAGCCCCACGAGGTGCTCGGACCCAATGTTCGACGCGAAGATCGAGGCGCCGATCACGAACCAGCCAAGATCGCGGTTGGCGAGGAAGTAGTCGGCGGCCGTGTCCTTGTTGCGCCGCACCACCCAGGTGATCAGACCGGCCAGTGCGGCGAAGTACGCGGAGATCGTCGCCCAATCGAGTGCGGTCATGGAGCGGAAGAGTCCACGCGCATGGAAGAGGCCGCATACAGTACGCTGCGACCCGCGACTCAGGAAGGTGGTCGTGGAGTGGCTATGACACCGACGCCGGGGCCTGCTCTTCAACGGCTGCGGCTGGTCGCAGCACACCGGCGTCGCACGGCCCACATTCTTCGGGTGCCGGCAGGTGCGCCTCCCACCAGCGGCGCGCGCGCCCTTCGGTCCACGGCTCGGCGAGCGGCACGGCGTCGAGCCGGCGGATCACATCGGTCACGCTCTGCGGGCGGCTCTCGGGCTTCTTCGCCAGACAGGCGAGCACGAGGTCGTCCAGCTCTCGCGGGACGTCGAATTCCGCGAGCTGCGAGGGTGGGACGGGCGGGTCCTGGATGTGGCGGTACATCATCTTCACGGGCGTATCGGCGTCGAACACGGTGCGACCGGTGAGCAACCAGTAGGCGACGCAGCCCAGCGAGTAGATGTCCGCTCGCGGGTCCACGGCATCGCCCACGGCCGCCTCCGGCGAGATGTAGGCCGGGGTGCCCGTGGCGATCTGCGGCGCCGTGAGGCGCGTGTCGCCGCCATTTCCCGTCACGGCCTTCACCAGGCCGAAGTCGAGCACCTTGATGAAGTCCACCATGAGACCCAGCCGGGCCGCGAAGATGTTGGAGGGTTTGATGTCGCGGTGGACCAGACCGTTCGCGTGCGCCTCGCCCAGGGAAAGGCAGGCCTGGCGTATGAAGTGGACGACGCGCTCGGGCGGCACGGGACCGAAGCGCTGCACCAGAGCTTCGAGATTCACGCCGTCCAGCAGCTCCATGGCGTAGTAGAGCGTGCCATCGTCCGCCGTGCCGAAGTCGTACAGCTCGATCGTGTGTGGGGAGCGAAGGGCGGCGGCGGCGCGGGCCTCGCGCTTGAATCGCTCGACGACCACGCGACCGTCGCGTCCCGCGCGGGAAAGCGCCTCCGGCCGGATCAGTTTGATTGCGGCGGGACGGGCCAGCAGGCGGTGCTCCGCGCGGTGCACTTCACCCATGCCGCCGGCGCCGAGCACTTCGCCGAGGCGGTAGCTCCCCAGCTCCCGGGCTGAGCGCACCTGCCGCCCGAGCTGACGGATCAGATGCGCAGGCAGCACGGCGAGCAAAGCGGAGATGTAGCTCGGGACGAAGGCCTCGAACATCTGCCGGGCGCCCAGCGCCACCTCCGGGCCGCGAATCGCCTTGACGATGCCCCACGCCACGGGATCCATCGTGGCGGCGGCGAGGCTCGCGACGAGGATCTTCTTCGGCGTGTTGGGAGCGATCGAGGGGTACGCCAGAATGATGATGCAGGTGAACGAGATGCCGCGGAACTCCACCGGCGGCACCCACAGCGTGTACAGGCCGGTGAGCAACGCCATGACGACTTCGAAGACGAGCCCGAGGTCAAGCAGCAGCGCGTGGCGGTCCTCGAATGCCCTGGACATCAGGACCATTCCCAGAGACACCACCACGCCGGCTCCCGCAATCAGTGCGCCGGGCATGGGCCACATCTGTGCGTAGCTCCCCATCAGGTCCGGGCCGAAGCGCGACAGCGAGAGGTACAGACCGAAGGGGATCAGCCACAGGAAGGCGAACGCGAGGGCCGCCGTGCCGACGCGGCGGCAGGCCTGAAACGCCACGTCTCCGGGCAGTGAGGCACCTGACCCCGGGGACCGGGCCGGGGTGCGCTCGGCAACGAGGCGGCGGGAGGGGGCGGGCACGGTCATGTGGAATACCGGGTGATGAAACCTAATGCGATGAAGCGAGTAACGGTTCCTGCGGGCTCAGTCTCCGCGACGTTTCGGAAGCACGGCTCTCGCGCTTGCGACCCGAGCGGATGCACTCGCCTCCGCCATGCCCATGGGCCGAGCCGCCCTGTTCTACGATCGCTTTGGCGAGGAGATCGTCACCGAACTCGTGAACTGGTTCAACGACGTGGATGCCACGTACCGCACCGACCTGCGGGAGCTGAACGAACTGAACTTCACTCGGTTCGACGCCAAACTCGAGCAGCGGCTCGCCGAGCTGGCGGCAACTACGCGAGCCACTGCCACGCTGACGTCCGTCGTTGCCGAAGAGTGGAGTAACGTGCGGCGGCGGGATGCTCCCGTCCCCCCGCCCGGGAGAGGCCCTATCGGGCGGGCAAGGACTCCGCGAGGAGGTCGTCCAGTTTGCGGACCTCGGCAGTCGCGCCCAAGCGGCTAAAAGCGCTGCGGGCTGCCAGGGCGGCGTCGCGGGCATCTCCGTGCCGTCCGAGAACGTTCAACAGGCGTGCGAGGTCCCGCCGACCCTCGGCGGCAAGCCATGGGCGCTCGTGTTCCTCGGCCTTCGCGATCACCGTGTGCAGCAGTGGTTCAGCCTCGGCCGGTCGCTCCGCGCCCGCGAGCGCCAGGGCGAGCACCCGGAGGTCCTCCGCCTCGCCGACTACGTCACCCAGCTCGCGATGCCTGCGCAGCGCGTGCGAGATTTCCCGCAGCCCCACGGCCACGTCGCCGGCGAGGATTCGGATCTCGGCCCGACCGGCTCTCGCCTGAGCAGCCAGCGCCAGGTCACCGGATGCGTCGGCCTGTTGTACCGCCTCATCCGCCTCTTCCAGCGCCCGGGTGAGATCTCCCTGCTCCCGATAGCAGCGAGCCATGTTGTGGCGCGCTTCCGCGATGCCGCGGGGGATTCCTGCCTGCTCGAACGCAGCCACCGCCATCGTGTGATAGCCCACGGCTCGCCCGTAGTCGCCCTGCATGATGGCGACGATGCCGAGGTTGTTGCAGGCCCGACCGACCGTGCTGTGGTCTCCGTCGCCGCGCGCCTCGGCGAGCGCCTTCATGAAGTACTCGGTTGCCTCAGCCGCCTTACCGCTCTCCAGGGCGATTGCCCCCCGGACGTTGAGCGCCCTCGCCTCCACGGCGCGGTCCCCACGCTCGCGCGCCTTATGAGATGCGACCTCGACCCACCGCGCGCCTTCCCCATGGCGCCCCAGTCGCGCGTGCGCGATACCGCACAGCAGCGCGAGCGTGGGCGAACTCTCCAGCTCCTCCTGCGACGAGCCGCTGAGATGCTGCAGCACCGCCGCGTGCTGGCCAGTGTCCGAGTAGTAGATGGCCTGTCTGAGCTGCATGAGAGGCTGCCGATAGTCCATGCTACCAGGAGACGGCGAAGCCGGAGAAGTGGAACACGGCAACCGAGAACCGCTTCAGTGTGGCGTCGTGAGCCGCGGGCACGCGCACCCAGGGGATCCCGGTGAGTTCCTGATACCAGACGCCCAGGCGTTGCTCGCGGAGCAGTTCGTCGTCGGCGTCCACGTCCCCGTCGCCGTCGAGATCCTGCTCGGCTCCCCCGTAGTACACGTCGAGGGCCAGCGGGCTCGTGGGGTTGAACTGGAGACCGGACGGCCCGAACTTCACTCGCACCAGTGAGGAATCAATGGTGAGTGTGATCAGGACGGAGTCGCCCTCGGCGACGGCCGATCCGTCAGGCAGCCGTAAGAGGGCGTCTGCCGGCACCGTCACCTGGAGGAAGGGGGCGTTTCCGCCGCTGCCAGCGTAGTCAATGCGCAGTTGTTCTGCGCGACCTCGGCGGGCCCAGATACTCGCCTGATACCGCTCGAGCGGGGTAGGTTCGGCCTGCGCGGACGCCAACACCCGGCCCGGCAAACGTGGCACCACAACGAATCGGGGTGCGCTCCCACGGTCGGGCCAACGGAGGAAGTGCATGGCGACTTCGGGCCGGCCGTCCAACACGGCTGTGGGGCGTGGGGGGCCGATCGGCTCCGAGCATGCCAGCGCGCCAAGCGTCGCGCCGATCACCCACGCTTTCAGGGCCCTACGCATACATCCTCCTTTGGGTCGAAAAGTCGTCTGCACCAGGCTTCCCCGCCTGTCGCCGCCCAGCCCTGTTGTTGGGCGCGCGACCCCGAACGCGGTGCAGTTCATCCACGCACACGGCATGCCCCATCTTCCAACTGTTACAACGTGTTGCGATTGAATGACTTGCGTTGTCATCCCGAGCCGTGAGCAGGGACTGAAACGTGCCAACTGGTTGATTTCAGACCACTCGTTCACGTGGGACGACCCTAGTCCAGCTGCCCTGATTGGATCAGTCTCCGAAGCCGCTGTCGCGAAACGCCCAAGCGCTGTGCCGCATGACTCCGGTTGCCCTGGCACTGTTCGAGCATCAGGCGGGCGGCGGTGCGACTGATCTCCCGCAGCGACGCCGGAAACGGCAGGCTGCCACTGGAGGGGATTGGGGCTGCATCACCTCTAGGTACGAGCTCGGACGGCCGCACCTCCCCTGGCGGGGACAGCAGCAGGGCGCGTTCGACGGCGTTCTTCAGCTCGCGAATATTCCCGGGCCAGTGGTAACTGCGGAGCGCCTGGCGGACCTCGGGCGTCAGCGACGGGACCGGGAGGCCGTGCTGTCGCGCCAGCGACTCCAGTAGGGCCGCGCTGATGAGGATCGTATCCTCTCCCCGTTCCCGCAGTGGCGGCAACTCGAGCACGATGACGCTAAGCCGGAAGTACAGGTCGCTGCGGAAAGTCCCGTGCTTCACGGCGTGTTCGAGGTTCTCGTTCGTAGCGGCGAGAATGCGCACGTCCACGGTCCGGCTCTTCGTGCCGCCTACGCGCCGAATGCTCTTGTCGTCCAGGACCCTGAGCAGCTTGGCCTGCGTTTCGAGGGGGAGGGTCCCCACCTCGTCGAGGAACAGCGTACCTCCGTCGGCCACTTCAAACAGCCCCGGCTTGGCGACGTGGGCGTCGGTGAACGCGCCACGTTCGTGCCCGAACAACTCGGACTCCACCAGGCGTTCCGGCAGCGCGGAGCAGTTGACCGCGACGAACGGGGCCGCGCGCCGGGGGCCGCCGTCGTGAATGGCGCGAGCGAGTAACTCCTTTCCAGTCCCCGTTTCTCCGACAATGAGCGCCGTTGCGTCGCGCCGCTGCAAGATCATTGAAGCGCGGGCGAGGGTGGCCTTCAATGCGTCGCTGTCCCCGACCAGAGCGGAGAAGGCCTCGTCCTTCGCCTTCAGTTGCAGTTGCTCCGCGCGCCGCATGTGATGGCGGTGGCGATCAACCGCGGCCCCGAGGGCATTGCGCAGGAGCTCGAGGTCTTCGGGGAGGGCGAAGTAGTCAGCGGCACCGCGCTGCACCAGTGCCGTGGCGGTGCGGCGGCTGGGGTCGGCTCCAACGACGAGAATAGGACATGACAGGCCTTCCCTCTGCGCATCGAGCCAGTTGCGGGCCTCTTGCTCTGCGCCACCCGCTGCGAGGACAACAGCGGCAACCTCCGGAGTCGCTATGCAGGCATCGTTCGCGTCCAGGAATGAGACTACCGCTCCGCCTCCTGGGACTTGCCCCCAGATGTCGGCGAAGGCCCTGGAAAGCTCGACAACAAGTACGCGAGTGACGCCCAACAGTCCTCCGTTTTCCTCTCGGTGCACGGCTGCGTGTGGGTGAAGGCATGTCAGCTAGCACAAAACGTACCAGTACTTGGCTTCTGGGGTGTCATTGTAACACGTTGTCAATAAACAATTTCCAGAGATATGTGACGTGGCGCGCACGTTGCCTCTTTCATCAACCGATACGCGACGCACCACCGCCACAGTCTGCTTCGGAGCTACAACATGGAACGAATCGTATCGGCGACGGCCCGCAGGCGGCTCCCGCCCCCGTTTTTCCCGGCTCGGACCAGGGCCCGAAGCAGGAGCAGCCGAATCGCCGAGAGACAGCGCTGGCGCTCTGTTATAGGCGTCGCGAGGCAGCTCGATGTGTCGGATCTCTGCACGGCGGGGCACTCCATCCGAGTGGGGGGCCTTGCCCACGCCATGGCCCGTCAATTGGGCCTGTCACGGCGGGAAGTCCGCCTGATTCGGATCGGGGGGCTGCTGCACGACATCGGCAAGGTGGGGGTGCCCAAGGCGTTGCTTTCCAAACCGGAGCCGCTCACGGACGATGAGTACCGTCGAGTCATGGCTCACACCACGCTCGGCGCCCGCATGCTCGCGCCGCTCGGCACGCGATATCCGACGATCCTGGGGATCGTTCGGTGGCACCACGAGCGCGTTGACGGGCGCGGTCTGCCGGATGGGTTGCGCGGCGACGCCATTCCCCTCGGCGCGCGCATCGTGGCCGTGGCGGACGCGTTCGACGCGATGACGAGCGCGAGGCCGTATCGCCGCTTCCCGCTCTCGGCGGCAGAGGCCATCGTCGAGCTTGAGCACGGCGCGGGCACTCAATTCGACGCCACCTGTGTGCGGGCGCTCCGCTGTGCGTGGTCCACCGCCCTCGCCGACATCGCAAGCACGATGATGCGGTCCCCGACAGCCCCGGGAGGGCTGGTTGGCGCCCTGGCACCTCTGACCTAGATCCGGGTACGCTGGGAGGGACTACAAGCGGCTGGCCACAGAGCGGAGAATCGAGGTCTCCAAACAAGGGCTAAGCTCTTCGACCGACCCGACGAGGTACGCAATTCCGAGAAGGGGAGCCTCGCCGGCCACCCCACCGCGGCGTTCGACGACGGCCGCATCTTCGACCTGACGCCCGGCACGGTGTTCTACATCCCCCGGAGCCGCACGACAGTCGGGTGGTGGGCAACGAGCCCTATGTCTCTCTGCATCTCCTGGGGGCCGATCGGTACGCGAAGTAGTCCCTCCATGACGCGTGCCTGGAGCGCCGTCGAGTCACGCCACTTCTTGACACCGGCTTGACGCCGGGCCCGGACCTTGGCCCGGTATGCATCAACGCGCATTGGCATTCTTTCGCCGATTGATTCGTCATCGGACGGCTGTGCTCGGCGCCACGGGCGTCGTCGTCCTGGTGGCGGTCCTGGGCGCCCGCCGTGTGCGCGTGGACTTCAGCGTGGAGCAGTTCTTCCTCCCATCCGGGCCGGAGCGGGAGGCGTTCGACGCCTATCGCCACACCTTCCCCCGCGAGGACGCACAGGTCACCCTCTTCTGGCAGGACGCCCGCCCGCCCGGCATCGTCCTGTACCGCGACATGGAGCGCGCCGCCCGGTTGTTCGAGGAGGCGGGCCTCGAGGACGTGCGGTGGATCGGCAACGCGCTGGTGGCCGAGTCGGAAGGCGACGCCGGGCTGTCGCTGGTACCGTTGCTGGACTCGATCACCACCGACAACGTGGTAGCCGCGCGCCTCGCGCGCCATCGCGACGATCCCCTGCTCCGAGGTTTCCTGTGGGACGCTGGCCAGCACGTGTTCGCCCTGCACGGCTACCTGGCTCCCGAGCAGAACCACGACGCCGGCCGGCGCGCGGTGGAAGAGACCCTCACCGAGCGGCTCGCCGCGCTCCGCGTGCAGTCCGCGCATCTGGTGCTGGGCGGCCTGCCCATCGCCCGATCCCGCGCGCCCAAGCTGCTGGCCCGCGACCTCAACGTGCTGGCCGCCGCGGCCGTGGCGATCTCCGGAGTTGTCCTGTTGTACTTCCTGCGCCATCCCCTCCAGGTGGTGCTGCTGCTGGCCTCCGTGGCGCCAGCGTATCTCTGCACCGTGGGCCTCATGGGCGTTCTCGGGAAGCCCATCAGCGTACTGACCAGCTTCATCCCGGTGGTGGTCCTGGTGGTGGGGATGAGCGACGCCGTCCACCTCGTGGCCGAGTTCCGCCGGCGCCTGGCCGCGGCCGAGCCTGCGGCGGACGCCGTGACGCACACGTTCGCCACGCTCGCGGTGCCGTGCTTCTACACATCGCTCACCACCGCCATTGGCTTTGGGACCCTCGCCGGAACCGGCATCGGCATGGTCATGGATTTCGGCCTGTTCACCGCGCTGGCGATCCTCCTCACCTACTCGTTCACGTCCACGCTGCTTCCGGTCTTGCTCTCTTTCGTACGCCCCCGCGCGTTCGACGATTGCGGGCTGTCCGCTCCCTGGATCCGCCGTCTCGTGGCCGCCGGGGTGGCGCAGCTTCGCCGCCGGCGTCGCACGGTGGCACTGAGCCTCGGGAGCCTGAGCGTGGCGGGACTCATTCTCGGCCTTGGGCTCCGGGTCAACACCCTGCTGATAGACGACATCAACCGGCGGGCGGCGATCATGCGAGACATCCGCTGGATCGAGTCGCGGGGATTCGGCCTGTTCCAGCTCGTGATCCACGTCAAGGCGGGCGGTGCTGAGCCGCTGCACCGCCCCGAAGCCCTGGCCTGGATGAACGGCGTTCGGGACTTCATGCGGAGCGACCCACTGGTGTTGAGCGCGTTCGCTCCAGCGGATCTGATTACGCCGCTCGCGCACGCGTTCGACGATACCGGCGGCAACGAGGGCGTGATCACCTCCACCGAAGAGGCAGCCCAGTTGTTGTTGCTGGTCGAAATGGCGGACCGCGGGGTGGTGCGCTCCCTCTATGCGCAGCCGGAGGGCGAGGCCCAGGTCATTGCCACCGTGCGAGACGCGGGGTCGGTCGAACTGCAACCGTTCCTCGATCGCGTGGACGCGTATCTCAACGCGCACCCCTTCCCGGATGGGACGGCCGGACCCACCGGGACGGTGATCATGATCCAGGCGTTCACCGCCAGGCTGCTCCGCAACCTGGTCCCGAGCGTGGCGCTGGCGATGATCCTGATCTGTGCCTGCGTCATGTGGATGTTCCGTTCGGTTCGACTCGGCCTGCTGGCGATCCTGCCCAACCTGATCCCGCTGGCCGTGTTACTCGGCGCCATGCGGCTCGGTGCGTTCGACCTCAAGCCGTCCACCATCCTAGTCTTCTCGGTGGCGTTTGGGATCGCGGTGGACAACTCCATTCATCTACTGGGGCGCTTCCTCAGCGCCACGACACAGACGCCGGCTGTGGAGGCGGCGCTGGAGGAGGCGCTGCAAGCCGCGGGCCCCGCGCTGGTGATGAACACCGTGGTCGTGGTGGCGGGATTCGCGGTGCTGCTGGCGTCCAGTTTCCAGGTGCTCTTGCTCATCGGCCTCATGACGGTGGTGAGCGCGGTGGCCGCGCTGGCCGCCAACCTGTTCGTCTTTCCGGCGATCGTGGCCGTGGCATGGAGGCGCGCCCCGGCACGCGGGGCCCTGCCGCGCCGACTGGAGCGAGTCATATGAACGCGTCGAGAACGGTGAAGGCCCTGAGACTCGGCCGCGCTGCCGCATTCCTCGTGCTGGGCGCGCCGGTCCAACGCCTCGGGGCGCAAGAGGCGGCATCCGAATCGGGGCGGCAAATCGCCGAACGCGCGATTGCCCAGCTCAAGGGCTACGGTGACGTGGCGGCCGAGATCACGATCGTGCTCAAAGCCCGCCGGGGCGATGCCAGAACCTGGACCGTGCGGTTGCTGAGTCTGGAGCAGCCCGGCGTCGAGCGAACCATCGTGGTCTTCGAGCGACCGCGGGACGTGCGGGGAACGGCGCTGCTCACGGCCACGCGGCCCGGGCGCGAGAACGAGCAGTGGCTCTATCTGCCGGCGGTGGGCAGGGTGAAACGCATCGCGTCGCAGGGCCGCTCCAGCTCGTTCATGGGGACGGAGTTCTCGTATGAAGACGTCGCGCCCGACGACGCGGCCCGATACCGCTACGGCGAGACGCGCGCCGACACGCTGGACGGCGTCCCGGTGACTGCGGTGGAGCGGTTTCCGCAGGATCCCGGATCCGCCTACGGTCGTCAGCTCCTGTGGGTGGACGGCGACGATCGGCCGATCCGCATTGACTACTTCGACCGCGCCGGCTCGCAGGTCAAGACACTCCATTACCGCGGCTATCGGTTGCGGGCAGGTCGCTTCTGGCGCGCCGACGAGATGGAGATGGTGAACCACAAGACGCTGGCCAGCACCACGCTGCTGTGGACCGCGTATCGGTTTGGCGCCGGGCTTCGCGCGAGCGATTTCGAGCCCGACGCCCTGGGTCGAACGCCATGAAACCTCGCAGGCTTCGGCGAGCGCATCCACTCGGTCGCTGCGCATCCCCCGTGTTTCCGCCGCCTGCTAGGGCTGTCCTGGCGTTCGGGTGCGCGCTGGCCTGGTTGCTGCCTGCGGCGGCCTCCGCGCAATGGCGCGGCGACATTGGCATCACGGAGCGGCTCTATGCGTCGCCGGGGGCCGGGGTCGGCCCGGCGCGCCATGAACCGGTCATCGTCGCCGGCGCCGCGGGCCGCACACGGTTGGGAGCGGCGCGCCTCGCGTTCGGGGCGTCGGTGCGGGCCGGTGATGAAGATTATGGTGTTCTCGCCGACGTGCATGAGTTGAGCGCGGGGCTGACGCGCGGCCGGTGGTCCTTGCGAGCCGGCGTCTCCCAAGTGTCCTGGGGCGTGCTGGAGTCCGCGCAGCTGGTGGACGTGCTCAACCAGCGGGCAATGGTCCCCGGTGTCAGCGGCGGACTCAAGCTGGGCCAGCCTATGGTCAACCTGGGAGTCCGCGGGATCTGGGGGACGGGGACGGTGGACTTCTATCTGTTGCCGTGGTTTCGTGCCCGGCCGTTCGTGGGACGGGCCGCGCGCGTGTGGTCCGGTCAGATGGTGAGCGCAGACGAGCCGGCATTCGGTCCCGCGGACGGAAGGCATCGCATGGACTGGGCGGTGCGCGGCACGCGGGGCTTCGGCGAGTGGGACGTGGGCCTGAGTCTCTTTCGGGGCACGGATCGCGAGCCGGCATTCCAATCCCTCATCGGCGAGGAAGGCTTTGGCCGATTACTGCCGCGCTACGACGTGGTCCGGCGGGTGGGCGTGGACATCCAGTGGACTCACGGCCGCTGGCTGGGCAAACTGGAAGCCGCGAGCGGCAACCCGTCGTCAGGTCGCTACGTGGCCGTTGGTACGGGACTCGAATTCGCGCCGGCGGACTACGTGAGCGCGTTCGTGGAATACGTGCACGACAGCCGCGGAGCCAGGGCGCCCACGTCGTTGGAGCGTGACGTGTGTGTCGGCGGCCGCCTGCTCTACCGTGACGGACATGTGGGTCTCCGCGGCTCGGTGGACCGTGTCACCGGCAACGCTTCGGTGGGGTTCGAGACGGCGCGCCGGCTCTCCAATTCGACCGCGGTGACGCTCCAGGCCATGGCGTTCCTGGGCGACGCGGCCAGCGAGCCGCCGGTGGCGCTACGCCACGACAGCAACGTCGCACTCGGCGTGCATCGCTACTTCTGAGCCGGGTCCTCCGCGCGGAACGCGGGACTAGCCGGTGGCTCGCCGGGCGGCTCAATTTGGTGCCGTTCGGTCGGCGGGTCCGCTCAAGAGTGAGATGAACGACGCGACGATTCGTGTGGTGGATCGCGCCGATCTACTCCGTGGCAACATTCAGTCTTGCGACCCGAGCGGATGCACTCGCCTCCGCGATGCCTATGGGCCGAGCCAACCAACCACCGCGAGCATCCGCAACCGCCGCTCCGCACGTCGCCGGTCACGACTTTGCGCGCGCCGGTCCGCGTTCATCCGCCGGTCGGATCGTGCTGACCCCTGGCCCCCGGAGCCCCCAGACGTCGAATCAGATGTCATGACTGCGCGTGGCTCCTTTGAAGGGAAAGGGTCTACTGGCAATGGCCACCCGGTCGCCCACCGCAGCACCGCAAGGTGACCTCAAAACGCCATTCCACCCCCCACATACACCCCCAACCGCCGCTGGTCGCCGCGCACCAACGCCACCGAGGCCGTGCTCGCCCGGGTGAGCAACGAGATCCAGAACCCGCCACCCACCGCCGTGTGCCACGTATCCGCGCCCGCGGGGTCCGCGTCGTAGAACACGCGGCCGGCGTCCGTAAGGCCGAACACGCCGAAGTGCCCCGGCAAGAGCAAGAAGATTTCCGCGAGCTGAAGCCGCAACTCGGCGTTACCGAACACCGCAGCATCACCGGCGAAACGGTTCTCTCGCCCCAGCCGCACCGTTGACCTGCCGCCCAGGAACGCGGACTCCTGGAACGGATACGGGCCCCAGACCTTTCGCCCGCCGGCACGCAGCGCAAGCGTCGGCACCACGGTTCCCTGGCCCGCCGACAGATAGGTGGCGGCCTCGCCTTCCACCGCACCGAACGTGCGCGCCACGTCCCACAGATCCGGACTCACGCTCCCCTGCGCGCGAAGCAGCACGCCGCTCCGAGCCGCCGCAGGTACATCGCGCGTGTCGAGACGGAACTCCGTCCGGAGACCGGTTTGACCGAACTTTCCCGCCCCATACAGGGGCAGCAGTGTGAACAAGTACCGAGTCGGATTGGTCTCCGTGCTCGAGTACTTGGCAAATGGTCCGATCGTCCAGTCAGCGCGATCACCCAGCGGAACGACGATTGACGGTGCCAGCATGAACTGACTGTGCGCCACGCGATAGAACTCCCTGGGGCCCGGCGCCGGCGCTTCGTTGCCGAAGCCGTGGAAGTTCAACACCTCGATCCCCGACGCGCGCGCCGCGAGCTGAAACCGCAGGCGCGAGTTGGATCGGAACAACGTTGCCCCGAGATCGCCCCTGCCGGTCCGCGCCATGGTCGCGTAGCCACCGCGCAGCTGCAACCACGACTTGAACGGCACATGGCGGAATCCGTACCCCGTGCGGAACGTGCCCGCGCCGAGGAACGCGCCCACGTCCGGCGCGTAGCTGAGCCACACCACCGGCTGCCAGCGGGCGCCCCAGTCTCGCGGCGGCACGACGCGGTCGGGGGCCCAGCCTTCCGGATGGGGCCACGGCCTCCGGTCAACCGGTACGCTGCCCGCCACGCGGTCGCCGTCCGCCGAATACACACGCACGCCACCGGTATTAGAGGAATCCACGATCTCGTCCGCGCCGCCGCCGGCCACCACGCGCAGCGTGATGGGACTCGCCCCCCCACGCACCACGAGGCGATCATCACCACCGTACAGATAGACTCTGATCTCGGACGTCTCGGAAGGAACGAACCGCCGGCTCAGATACGGAGTGCCGGCGGCCGGTCCGAGGGTCACCAGCACCGCGCCATCGTCGCGCCGGTCCACCATCGCCACATCCGCCGCGTCAGTGCCGTGCACGTCCGACTGCCGAGTGAGCAGGCGGTAGAACTCCTCTGCGGCGCGTGGCAGGTCGTCGCGGCGCCGCTTGAGCGCAACCACGAGCCGCGCGCTGTCGAGCGGCCGGTACTCGGGAGGCATGGCGCCCGCGGCTCGCTCGATCACTGCATCCGTCATGCGCCGCTGAAACGCCGCCGCCGTCGAGTCCCAGACGGCCTTCTCGAGCCCGGACAGCAGGAAGCGGTCAATCTCCCGGCCGTTCCAGTTGAGCCCGAACATGCCCGGGTACTTCTCGCCGAAGTTCACGAGCAACGGCGCCGCAAGCCGCGCGATGCCGAGCATCAAGCCATCGAAGCGGGCAAACGCCTGATCGCGATCTTCCGGGAGCGCGCGCCAGCGCCGCGTGGCCCCGTCCTCGAACCGCACGAAGTTCCACTGGCCGTCGTGCCGGTCCCAGTCGCCAATGAACACGTCGAACAAGCGGGCGTTGAGCAGCGATCGCGCGTCCACCCTGTCCGCGGCACTCGCCCGAACCCTGGGCAACAGTCCGTCCGCGTCCAGGATCTCCCGCGCGCCCGCGAATGGCCTCGCTTGTTCGGTGATCGCGCGCTCCTCGATGAACCCGAGAGTGCCACGGAACCGCTCGCGGAACTCTCCCAGGCCCGGGTCGTCTGGCAACACGACCAGGATGGGATCGGTGTGCAGGATCCCGGCGGCTTCCATCAACGGAGCCGTGATGGCAGGTCCCGCCGGATGCGCCGAGCTGATCTGATCCTGCACCAGCCGCTCGACGAACGTGCCCGTGAAGATCTCGGGCAGCACGCCGGGGTCCTTGTCTATCGAGCGGAATCCGTACAACTGCCCGTTGGCGCCGCGGAACCGCAGGGATTTCGTCTGCCGGCCGCCGCCCGCGGTGGTGGGAGTGAGACCGCCGCCGAACGTGCGGAGATCGAGCACGGGCGCGCGGATGGGCGTGGTCCAGAGCGCGCGGTACTCCGTGCCGAACAACCAGCGGTGCAGCGCGCCTGCGCCGTAGTGCTCCCCTGCTGCAATCGTGATCGTGTCTCCGGCGGTCTGCGCCGCCACGGCGAGGGGCCACAGCACAAACCCAAGCAGGACAACGACGATCGCCATGACCACGACCGGGAGAGCGATGCGCCTTAATTAGCGCCTTTCCCAGCCCGTGAGCAAGCGCGATTATGTAGAAGGCTCGTTCCGTGAGTGAGCGCCCTCGCGTGACCATCCGCTTCGTGATCCGTGTGGCGACGCTGTTCGCCGGCATGGCGTTCGTTTCCGCGTTAGGTCTCCAGCACACGGACCACATCCCGGCCCTTGTAGTGCTGGCGCCCGGCTATGCCGTTCAGTCGTGGCTGTTCGTGAGGGACCTGGCCCTGGGAGGG
Organism: Gemmatimonadales bacterium; assembly: GCA_035559715.1. Lineage (GTDB taxonomy): Bacteria > Gemmatimonadota > Gemmatimonadetes > Gemmatimonadales > GWC2-71-9 > JACQHC01. The sequence goes on from DATMAW010000161.1 coordinate 60,319, forward strand.
CTGGGCTATCGGCTAACCATGATCGGCGTGTCCGCTCTGTTCTGGACGCTTCTCCTGTTCGGCTCGTGGCGCGGATTGGTGTGCGTTGCCCGCAAGCTGAAGCGTTTGGACAAGCGGGCAGCAGACCGCGCGGTCTAACGCCATGACCAAAGAGATCCCGCTGCTCGAACTCGCAGACCGTCGCCAATGGCGGGCGTGGCTCGAGAAAAACCACACATCGAGCCCCGGCGTGTGGCTCATGTTTCACAAGGAGCACACGGGCCGGCCAACGATCGCTTACGACGACTCGGTGCGCGAGGCGCTGTGCTTTGGATGGGTGGACAGCCTCGTCAAGCGACTCGATGCCGACCGCTACGCCCGCAAGTACACGCCGCGCACACCCACCAGCAAATGGTCGGACAGCAATCGCAAGCGCTGGACCGAGCTCAAAGCGGCAGGGCAGCTGGCCCCCGCGGGACTTGCCGCCGCGCCGACCGGCGCGCGATATGCGCCGAAGCCCTCGGTCCCCGATTTGCCGCCCTACATCGCGAAAGCGTTCAGGGCGAACGCCAGGGCGTGGAAGTTTTTCCGGGAGCTGGCGCCGACGTACCGCCGGCAGTTTGTCGCGTGGATCCACCTCGCCAGGCAACCGGCGACGCGCGAGAGGCGGATCCGCGAGTCGGTGAGACTGCTCGCCGCGGGGAAAAAGCTGGGACTCAGGTAGGAAGGTGAGAGCGGCTCAGGGTCGGCGAGGGGGCGCCGCGGCGTGACCGAGTGGGTGCCCTCGCCGGAGCGATGCCGGGACGCGAACCCGGTGGCCCGGTTGGCGATCGTAGTTGGCTCGGCCCATAGGCATCGCGCGGGCGAGTGCATCCGCTCCGGTCGCCAACTCCTTGAAGAGCATCGCGCAGGCGAGCTCCTAGGACCCCGGCATCACGGCCACGATCCTGAGCGGCCCGCCCGATCCTCCCTCGATCTTCATCGGCAACGCGATCACATACGCCCCCCTCACCGGCACCCGCTCCAGATTCGCCACGTTCTCGAACCCCGGAATGTCGGCGGCGTAGAGAATCCGGTGCGTGTCGAACGTCGTTGACTGACCGTAATCAATGCTCGGCGTATCAATGCCCACCGCGTCCACACGCCGGTTGGTCACGAGCCATCGGGCGGCGCTGGAATCGATTCCGGGAAAGTGAAGCAAGGGGACCGCTTCCGGCCCGGTTCGAGCCGTGCCGAGGTAGCGTGCGCGATCGGGCCAGCGGCTTCCCCATCCGGTGCGGAACAGCACGATGGCGCCGCCGGGGATGCGGCCGTGATCCCGCTCGAACGCCTCGAGGTCCGCGACGGAGACCAGGTAGTCCGGGTTCGCCGACGCACTCGCCGAGACATCCACGACAACCGCAGGTCCAACGAGCTGCTCGAGCGGAATCCGGTCCGTGGTGTTCCTGCCTTCCGCGAAGTGAATTGGCGCGTCGAGATGGGTGCCGCCGTGCTCGGACGTCCGGAGGTTGTTCGCCGCGTAGTAGTAGCCCGCCGGCGTCATCCCGGCGGCAACCGTGTCCAGCTTGAAGCCCTCGGCGGTGGGCCAGTAGATCGTCTGCGCGTTGAACGCGTAGCTGAGGTCCACCCACCGGGCCTCGCTGAAGGCCTCGCTCAACTCGTCGGCTTCGTCACGATCACACGCGGCGACGGCCGGTCCGATGACGGCTACGAGGCCGAGTAAGAACCGAGACGATGTGAGCTCGAGTCTGTTCCGGGAAAAGAGGGCGCGTGCCATAAGTGCTCCTCATGAGACTGCCAGAGTAAGGCGGCCGAACGCAACCGCCGGGGTCGCGAAACCGCCAGCTCTTAGCTGTGTCGTGGCAATAGGATGCGAGCCAGAGCGCGCGTGCGTCAACGCCGCCTAAAGATCCCTTCACGGTCATTTCCGGCTGCGCTCCGCCGTTTTCCTTTAAATCACAACACCGAACGACGCGAACGGCCCGCCGCGTAGCGGCACGCGGCTGCGAGGCGCCCTTGAAGCCCTCCACGCTTCCGCCCGCAAACGGGCCGCCGCGCACAGCGAGAGAGTTACCGATGACGATGACACCCGTCGCGACGGTCGCCCCCACCGCCTTGCCGGAACGCGATGAGCCGGCCTCGAAGGAACCCGCCGTGCTCCGCGTTCCCGAGCATACGATCGAGATCGTCTCCGACTCCGGCGAGGGCGCGCAACGCTGCGGCCAGATTCTCGGCCTGGTCTCGGCCCGCATGGGGAACGGCGTGTGGACCGTGGAGATCATCCCCGCCGAGATCCAGCCACCCGCGCGCACGCCCGGCGGAGCGAGCGGCAATCGCGTTCGCATCGGCACCGAGCCGGTGACCAATTGGGGCGACGCCGCGAATCTCGTGGTGGCCTTCAACGAGCAAGTCCTGCTGGCGCGCCATCGGCTCGACGCGCTGGCCGAGGACGCGATCATCCTTCTCGAAGACATGTGGGCGGATCACGCCGATCCGGCCATCCGTGACGCCTGGACGAAGGCCATGGCGGAGCTGTCGCAGCGGCGCTATCGGATCGTGCGCGTGCCGATGGAGGAGCAATGCCTCACGATCGTGGACGACGCGCGCCGCGGCAAGAACATGTTCGCGCTCGGACTGTTGTCGTGGGTGTACTTCCGCGACGCTGAAAAAACGCGCGCGACGATTCGCCAGGCGTTCCGTAAGAAGGCGGCCGAGGTCGCCGATCAGAACGTGCGACTGTTCGACCTGGGATACGCGTGGGCCGCCGAGCACCTCAAGTTCCGCATCGAAGTGCCCGCCAAGCCCAGCACGCGGCGCATGGTGGTGATGAATGGCAATCAGGCCGTGGCGTTGGGCGCGATTGCCGCGGGTATGGAACTCTGCGCCATGTATCCCATCACCCCGGCAACGTCGGTGTCACACTACCTGGGCGAGATCTTCGAGAGCTACGGCGGGATCGTGCATCAGGCCGAGGACGAAATCGCGGCGGCCGGCGTGGCGCTCGGCGCCTCGTTCGCGGGGAAGACCGCGTTCACCGTGACGTCGGGACCGGGCATGGCGCTCAAGACCGAGTTCATCGGCCTCGCCATCATGACCGAAACGCCGCTCGTGGTCGTGGACGTGCAGCGGGGCGGCCCGAGCACCGGGCTCCCGACCAAGGTGGAGCAGTCCGACTTGCTCGCCGCGCTGTTCGGCCAGCCGGGCGACGCGCCGCGCATCGTCGTCGCACCAGCCACCATCGAGGAATGCTTCCACGTCATGACCACGGCGCGCCGGCTCGCAGAAGCGTTCCGCACCGTCGTGATCGTGCTGACGGACGCGAACCTCGCCACCGGCGTGCAACCGTTCCCGCGGCCCGAGCCGCTGGCAACGTGGCAGGGGCCGCCGCCGGACCTGGCGCCGGTGCCCGAGGGCACGCGGCCCTACGAGTGGGACCCAGAGACCGGCCTCTCGCGCCGCGTGATCCCGGGGCAACCCGCCGGGATGTTCACCGCCACCGGGCTCGCGCACGACGAGCAGAGCCGCGTGGCGTACACGCCGGAGATCAACCAGCGCGGCATGGCGATGCGGAGCCGCAAGCTCGCCGCCTTCCAGCGCACGCTCATGCCGCCCGAGGTGTACGGACCCGAGCAAGGAGACCTGCTCGTCGTGGGCTGGGGCAGCACCAAGGGCGCGATCGAAGAAGCCGTGGATCGCGCGCGCGCCGACGGCTTGAACGTCTCCGCGCTCCATATCCGTTTCCTCTCGCCGCTCGAGCCCGGACTGCGCGAGATCTTCCGCCAGTTCCGCCGCGTTATGACGGTCGAGATCAACTACAGCGACGATCTCACCGACCCGTTGATCACCGACGAGAACCGCCGTCGCGGACAACTCGCCTGGCTGCTCCGAGCCCAGACGCTCGTGGACGTGGATTGCTGGACGCGCGTCCCCGGGCAACCACTTCGCCCCTGCATGATCCACCGCGCCATTCGCGACCGACTCGGCGCGGGGGAGGCCACATGACCGTCGCCTGCTCGCTGCTCTCCTGCGCCTACGAGGACGAGGACCGCGCGCTCACCATCGAGGACTACGCGGGCGCGATCCCGCGCTGGTGCCCCGGCTGCGGTGACCACGCGATCCTCACGGCCGTGGAGAAGCTGCTCGAGGCCGAGCAATTACCGCCCGAGCGTACGGTGTTCGTGTCGGGGATCGGCTGCTCCAGCCGTTTCCCGCACTACCTCAAGACGTACGGGTTCCACGGCATTCACGGCCGCGCGCTGCCCGTGGCAACCGGCATCAAGCTGCGCCGCCCCGACCTGCACGTGTTCGCCGTGATGGGAGATGGGGATTGCTGCTCGATCGGGGCCGCGCACTGGGTGCACGCCACGCGGTATAACACGCACATGGTGGCGCTGCTGCTGGACAACGCGATCTACGGGCTCACCAAGAACCAGACGTCGCCCACCACGCCGCAAGGGTTCCCCAGCAACACGCAACCCAAGGGCACCTATCTCCGCGCGCTCAATCCGCTCACGGCGACACTCGGCGTCACCAACGCTTCGTTCGTGGCCCAAACCGCCGACTGGATACCGGCACATCTCTACGCCACGCTGCGCGCGGCATACCACCACGGCGGCTTCGCGTTCGTGCGGATCCTCCAGCGCTGCCCCCAGTATTCGGACTCGCTGTTCACCCCCGCGGCTCGCGAGCCCGGGAGGAACCAGATCCTGGTACATCCCAACGGGATCACGGTGCCGGAGCTGGATCACGTCTATCGTAACCGGTTGGAGCACGATCCCAGCGACCTCCACCGGGCCCGCGAACTGGCCGAAGATGCAAGCGTGTTCCGGCTGGGTCTGTTCTACCGCGATGCCGCCGCGCCGCGGTACAACGAGATCCGCGCCGTGCCGCAGCGCACGCCCGCGGAGAAGGTCGAGCTGCTGGATCGAGAGCTGGATCGCTATGCCGTCTGATCCCCGTACCGCCGCGGCACTGGAGGCGCTCGCACCCGCGATCGCCTCGTTCAGAGCGCTGCTGCAATCCACAGCGACCGAGGTGGAGCACCGGCTCGTGGCCATCACCACCACCGCCGAAGATCGCGCGGGCCGCATGGCGGGCGAGCTGGGGCCGTTCGGGGCCGGCCGCGTGGACGTGGCGCGTCTCGCCGCCCTGCTGCAGCAGCCGGAGGCGACGAACGGCCACATGCTGGAGACCGTGGAGCACGCGCTCGCCACGCTGCGCGAGCTGACCATGTCGGAGAACGGCGTGCACGTGATCGAGGTGCCCCCCGGCGAGCGGCTCCAGGACGCGGTGGAGTGGGCGCTGGCGCGGATCGGGCGTGCGTTCGGCGCAGCGCGGGCCGTGGCAGCGGTGCGGGCGGGCAACTACCGGTTCGCGGACCACGCGCGCTCGCTCGGATCGTTTGCCTTCGGTCGGTGGACACGCACGGAACGCATGCTCGCACCGCCGCTCGTCGTGCAGGTCAACGGCTCCGAGCTGAACGCGGCGGGGCTCGCCGCATACCTCGACGGGAATCTGAAGATCGTGCTGGTGGTGATCGGTCCCTGCTCGCCCGCACCGCTCGCTCGCCTAGTCACGCCCGGCACGTTCGTGATGCAGACCAACGACCCCGCGCGGCTGAAGCGTCTCGCAGAGTGGAATGGCCCAGGGATCGCCGCCCTGGTGCCGGATGGCTGCGCGCGGTTCGCGCACGATCCGGCCGCGACGGGCGCGCGACTCGTGATTGACCACCTGCCGGACGCCGCCGCGCGTCGCCCGATTGGCGGGCTTTCCGTGGCGCAACAGCAGGAAGAGCTACGGTTGCTTTCGACGCTCGCTTCGACTCCGCCCGCTGCGGTGAGTGCCGCGCCCGCCGCAGAAGGCAACGGAGCTGCCTCCGCCACCCCCGCCCCCACGGACCCGGCCGCCAAACTCGCGGCCTGGCTCCTGTCCCAGGCCGACCTCTCCGACGTGGGCTGAAATGGACCTGCTTCTCGCGGTGCTCGGCTCGAGCGTGATCCTGGGCGGCCTGGGTCTCGGCTTCGCATCGCTGATCGCACTGGCGCACCGTCGTTTCAAAGTGTTCGAGGACCCGCGCGTGGACGCGCTCGCGGGCATGTTGCCGGGCTCGAACTGCGGGGCGTGCGGGTCAGCCGGATGCCGCGCGTTCGCCGAGAACCTCGTGGCCGGGAAGAAGAAACCCGCGAACTGTACCGTGATGGATGAGGACAGCATCGCGAGCGTGGCCCAGTACCTCGGCGTGGACGCGGGTCAGGTGGAGAAACGCGTGGCTCGATTGCTTTGCGCCGGCGGGTGCGACGTGGCGCCACCGCAGGCCGAGTACATCGGACTTGCCACCTGCCGGGCGGCCGCGGCGGTGGCCGGCGGCGGGAAGACCTGCGCCTGGGGTTGCCTGGGTTTCGCCGACTGCGCCGAAGCCTGCGACTTCGACGCCATCGTGATGAGCCCCACCCGCCTTCCAGTGGTGATTCCCGAGATGTGCACCGCGTGCGGCGATTGCGTGACGGCCTGCCCCAAGGATCTGTTCACGCTCATGCCGATCGAGCAGAAGCTGATCGTGCAGTGCAAGAACCCGCTCGAAGGCGATCGCGCCGTGGCCATGTGCCGCGTGGCGTGCAACGCGTGCGGCAAGTGCGCGCTCGATGCCGCTCCCGGTCTGATCACCATGAAGCACGGCCTGCCCGTGATTGACTACGGCAAGAACGACTTGGCCGACGTGTCCGCCACCGCGCGGTGTCCCACCGGGGCCATCGCGTGGGTCGAAGGAGCGCAGTTCGCCCGGCGTGCCCCCGAGCCGGAGGGAGTCCTGGCATGATCTTCCGCAAGACGAACCCACAGGCGCCGCCACCGAAGTATCCCGGCGTGCGCACCGCCGTTGACGGCAGCACGGCCGTCGTGGAGATGGAAACCGCGGCGAGCGAGGCCGCGGGCGCCTATCCCATCACGCCGTCCACACAGATGGGCGAGGGCTGGGCCCAGGCGGTGGCCGAAGGCAGGACCAACGTGAACGGCCGCCAATTGTTGTTCTTCGAGCCTGAAGGCGAGCACGCGGCCGCCGCGGTGACGGCGGGCATGAGCATGGTGGGCCTGCGCGCCGCGAACTTCTCCAGCGGGCAGGGCATCGCCTACATGCACGAGTCGCTGTACGCGGCCGCCGGCAAGCGGCTCACGTACGTGCTCAACATGGCCTGCCGCGCCATGGCCAAGCACGCGCTCAACGTGCACGCGGGCCACGACGACTATCACGCCGTGGACGACACCGGCTTCTTCCAGCTGTTCGCCAAGAACGTGCAGGAGTCGGCGGACCTGAATCTCATTGCCCATCGCATCGCCGAGCTGGCTCTCACGCCGGGGATCTGCGCCCAGGACGGCTTCCTCACGAGTCACGTGATCGAGTCCGTTCGGATGCCGGAGCGCGAGCTGGTCAAGGAGTTCCTGGGCGATCCGTCGGACATGATCGAGACGCCCACGCCGGCCCAGCGGCTGGTGTTCGGCGAGAAACGGCGCCGCATCCCCGAGCTGTTCGACCTCGACGCCCCGGCCATGCTGGGCGTGGTGCAGAACCAGGACAGCTACGCGCAGGGCGTCGCGGCCCAGCGGCCGTTCTACTTTGATCACGTGGCCGAGCTCGCCGACCGCGCGTTCGCCGAGTTCGCGGCCCTCTCGGGGCGGAGCTATGCCCGCGCATCCGGCTATCGCCTGGACGATGCGGACTACGTCATCGTGGGCCAGGGCTCCGTGGTGTGGAACGCGGAAGCCTTGTGCGACCACCTGCGCGAGCACCACAACCTGAAGATCGGCGTCCTGAACGTGACGATGTTCCGTCCCTTCCCCGCCGATCTCGTGAGCCGGCTGCTCAAGGGGAAGAAGGCCGCGGTGGTGCTCGAGCGCGTGGACCAACCGCTCGCCGTGGATCCGCCGCTCTTGCGGGAGATCCGCGCGGCGATGTCCAAGGCGATCGAGAACGGCCGCGCCAAGAACGGCCTGCCGCATCACGGCGTGACCGCCTGCCACCCGGAGGAGGTACCCGATTTCTACAGCGGCTGCTTCGGGCTCGGCAGCCGCGACGTGCAGCCCGGCGACCTTGCCGCCGCAGTCCTCAACATGCTGCCGGATGGCAAGAAGGTCCGGCAGTTCTACCTCGGTCTCGATTTCGTGCGGCCCGACACGCGCCTGCCCAAGCTCCAAATCTGGCAGCAGCAGTTGCTCGAGGCCTATCCCAACCTGACCCACCTGTCGCTCGCGCCGGCGGGAGACATTGATCTCCTGCCCGAGGGAGCGACGGCGATTCGCATTCACTCCGTGGGCGGCTGGGGCGCCATCACCATGGGGAAGAACCTGGCGCTCACCGCAAGCGAGCTGCTCGGCCTCTACATCAAGGCGAACCCGAAGTACGGCTCGGAGAAGAAAGGACAGCCTACCACGTTCTACGCCGTGCTGGCGGGCGAGCCCGTGCGGCTCAATTGCGAGCTGCGTCACGTGAACGTGGTGTTGTCGCCGGACCCCAACGTGTTTCGCCACTCGGATCCCATCGCCGGGCTCGCGAACGGCGGCGTGTTCATCATCCAGAGCGATCTCTCACCCGCCGAGTTCTGGGCGGAACTCCCGGCCACCGCTCAGCGAGAGATCAAGAAGCGCGGCATCCGTCTGTTCACGCTGGACGGCTTCAAGATCGCCACCAGCGAAGCCTCGGAAGCCGAGCTGCGCTACCGCATGCAGGGCGCGGCGTTCATGGGCGCGTTCTTCCGCGCCTCCGACCTGCGCGAGAAGTCAGGACTGTCCGAGGAGCAGTTGTTCGCCGGGATCAAGAAGCAGCTCACCAAGAAGTTCGGTCATCTGGGCGAGCGCGTGGTGGATGACAACCTGCGCGTCATCCGCCGCGGGTACGACGAGGTCGTGGCGATTGACGCCGCGAACCTCGCCGAGAAGCCATTCGAGCACGGCAGCCTGCCCGTGATGCCCGCGTCGTTCGCGACCGGCGCAGCCTGCGGGATCGCGAGCCCAGGGCGTTTCTGGGAGCAGGTGGGGTTCCTGTACAGGACCGGCGAGGACGGCATCGCCGATCCGTTCGCGGCCATGAGCGCGATTCCCGCCGCGACGAGCGTCATGCGGGACATGACCGACGTCCGCTTCGAGGTGCCGGAGTTCATTCCCGATCGCTGCACCGGCTGCGCGCAGTGCTGGACGCAGTGCCCCGACGCCGCCATCCCGGGATTGGTCAACGACATTGACGAGGTGATCGAGGCGGCCATTCGCAGCGTGGAGAACGGTCGGACGTTCGACCGGCTGCGACAGGCTGTGAAGCCGCTGTCACGCGAGGCGCGGCGTATCATGAAGGGCGCCCCGTTCACCACGTTTGGCGCGGTGCTCACCGATGCCTATCGGGCCACGGTCGAGAAGCTCGCGCTCGATCCCGAGCGCCGCGCCGCGCTCGATCAGGAGTTCGCCCCGGTGCACGCGGCCATCGCGGAATTCCCGCTTGCCAAGACGGGGCCGTTTTTCGACGTGCCGGAGAGCAAGGAGAAAGGCACCGGCGGCCTGCTCTCGGTCACGATCAACCCCGAGGCCTGTAAGGGGTGCAACATCTGCGTCGCGGTGTGCCCCGACAACGCCCTGCGCACCGTGCGGCAGGACGACGAGGTGGTGGACCGGCTGCGCCGCAACTGGAAGCTGTGGCAGCTCCTCCCCGACACCAAGGACCGCTACATCAACGTGGCGAGCGTGGACGAGGGCATCGGCGTGCTGTCCTCACTGCTCTTGAAGAAGCAGAACTACCGCTCCATGGCGGGCGGCGACGGCGCCTGCATGGGCTGCGGCGAAAAGACCGCCGTGCACCTGGTGCTCTCGGCTGTGAACGCGTTGATGCTGCCGCGCGTGGCCAACTACGTGAAGCGGCTGGACGATCTAATCGCCCGGCTCGATGCCAAGGCCCGCCAACTTCTCGCCGCAGATGCGAAGCTGGATGCCGTCGCTGCGACCGACCCGGACCACGTCACCGTGCCGCTCGACCCCGCCAAGAAGACGCTGGTGGATCGGATCGCGCGCGAGATCGCCGACCTCAAGGACCTGCGTTGGCGATACACGGAAGGCCCCACCGGCCACGGCCGCTCCACGCTCGGCATCGCGAACGCCACCGGCTGTTCGTCCGTGTGGGGCAGCACGTATCCGTTCAACCCCTATCCGTTCCCCTGGGTGAATCACCTGTTCCAGGACGCGCCGTCCATCGCCATCGGTATCTTCGAGGGGCACATGCGCAAGATGGCCGACGGCTTTATCGCGGTGCGCCGCGCCGAGCTGGAGCTGGAAGGAACGTACGACCCGAAGAAGCACGAGCCCGAGTTCACCAAGTTCGACTGGCATCAGTTCACGGACGAGGAGTTCGCGATGTGCCCGCCCATCTTCGCCGTGGGCGGTGATGGCGCGATGATGGACATCGGATTCCAGAACCTGTCGCGGCTCCTGGCGTCCGGAAAGCCGGTGCGCGTAATGGTGCTCGACACCCAGGTGTACTCCAACACCGGCGGCCAGGCGTGCACCAGTGGTTTCCTGGGTCAGGTGTCGGACATGGCCGCGTACGGGAAAGCGCATCACGGTAAAGAAGAAGTGCGCAAGGAACTGGCGCTGATCGCGCTGGCGCATCGCAACACGTTCGTGCTCCAGTCGTCACAGGCAAACCCGTCGCATCTGATGGCCGGTGTGCTGCGCGCGCTTCAGTCGCGCCGGCCCGCCGTGATGATCCTCCACTGCCCCTGCCCACCCGAGCATGGCTTGGGCGACGATGCCGCCGTGCGTGCGGCGCGTCTCGCACTCGAGGCCCGTGCGTTTCCGTTGCTCAGGTACGACCCCGACGCGGGCGCCACGGTGGCCGAGTGCATTGATCTCGAGGGCAATCCCGCGCCCCGGGACAGATGGCCAACGTACGAGCTGAAATACCTGGAGGAGGGCGTCGAGAAAACGATGCAGCTGCCCGTCACCGTCGCGGACTGGGCGGCGACGGAAGCCCGTTTCAAGAAACACTTCTCACGTCTGCCGGCGGACGCGCCCGAGGACCAATTGGTTGCGTTCCACGAGTACCTCGGCCTGTCGGCGGAAGATCGCGCCGAGAAGACGCCGTTCCTGTACGTACTGGACGACCACAGGCAGCTGAAGCGGTTGCAGGTGTCGCAGGAGATGGTGCGCCTCGCCGAGGACCGGCTGCGGTTCTGGTCACAACTTCAGGAGATGGCCGGCATCCTCGTGGCCCCGACGGTGCGCGGGACGATCGCGACCGAGGTCTCAGCCGAATTCGAGGCCAAGCTCGAGGCGCTGCGAGCGGAGTACGAGTCACGCCTCGCCGACCTCAAGGCTCGCTATCCACAGATCATCGCGCGCAAGCTCGCGGAAGGCTTGATCAAGGCCTCGGACGGGCAGACCGTGCGCGAGCTGGTGGCCAAGGTAACGGCGATGGATATCCCAGGCGTCGCTCCCATCACGGTGCGTGACACCGCGGCCGCGCCGACAGCGGCTGCGGCCGGAACCGCCGCTCCCACGGCCTTCGCCGCGACCACCGTCGCTCCGACCGTTGCCACCGCTGCTGCCCCGCTCGCCGCGGAGGAGGAAGAAGAAGCCGGGCTCGGTCCCTACATCGAGTCCGCCCGCTGCACCACGTGCGACGAGTGCACGCGGATCAACAACCGCATGTTCGCCTACAACGACAAGAAGCAGGCGTACATCAAGGACCCGCGCGCCGGGACGTTCCGCGAGCTGGTGACGGCGGCCGAGAAGTGCCCGGTGAGCATCATTCATCCGGGCACGCCGCTCAACCCGAACGAGAAAGACCTCCAGAAATGGTTGAAGCGGGCCGAGCGGTTCAAGTGAGCCTCGTCGCGCCCTGGTCGTCCGGTTTTCGCCACGGGGTCCATCCGCCGGACCTAAAGGACCTCACCGCCCGCGTCCCAATTCGGCGGCTTCCCTACCCCGACGAGATCGTGCTGCCACTCAAGCAACACACGGGGGCGCCGGCACGACTCATCGCCCGGATCGGTGACCACGTGGAGCGCGGCGACAAACTCGCGGAGGCGGACGGCTTCGTGTCCTCGCCGGTGCATGCCTCCGCAGCGGGCACGGTCACCGACGTGGATCTGTGGCCGCATCCCGATGGAACCTGGCAGCCGGCCATTCGGATCGCCGTGGATCGCTATTCGCCGCAGGCGCAGCGCCCGCGCTTGGTTCCCGAGTGGCAGGGGCTCACGCCGGCCGAGATCGTCAAGGCGGTGCAGGACGCGGGTGTCGTCGGGCTTGGCGGCGCGGCGTTTCCCACGCACGTCAAGCTCGTGCCGCCGAAAGACACGAAGATCGAGCTACTGATCGTGAACGGCTGCGAATGCGAGCCGTATCTCACCACCGATCACCGCACCATGGCCGAATACCCGGAGCGAGTGCACCTCGGCATCCGCATCATGATGCACACTCTGGGCGTTCGCCGCGCGGTGATCGGCGTGGAGAAGAACAAACCTGACGCGATCCGCGCGCTGCGGTCCACGTTGCCGGGCGACCTCGATATCTCCGTCCTGCCGCTCCGCGTGCGGTACCCGCAGGGCGCCGAAAAGATGTTGATCAAGGCGGTCACCGGACGCGAGGTGCCGTCCGGCAAGCTGCCGCTCCACGTAGGCGTCGTGGTGCAGAACGTGGCGTCGCTCGCCACGATCGCCGAAGTGTTCGAGACCGGCCTCCCGCTAGTCGAGCGCATCGTCACGGTGACCGGGCACGGCGTGCGGCGTCCCGGCAACTTCATCGTGCCCGTCGGCACCAAACTGCGTGACGTGCTGGAAGCGTGCGGCGGGCTCACTCCACAGGCGCGCGAGATCGTGTTCGGCGGCCCCATGATGGGAGCGGCGCAGTCGAGCCTCGACGTGCCACTCACCAAGGGCACAACCGGCGTGGTGGTGCTCACCGATGCCGACGTGAAGCCGCAGTCCGCGTATCCGTGCATTCGCTGCGGGCACTGCCTCGATGCCTGCCCGGTCTTTCTCAATCCGCAACTGCTCGGCAGCTTAGCCCTCATGGGGCGGTACGACGACATGGAGGCCGCGCACCTCGCCGACTGCATGCTGTGTGGTTGCTGCGGGTACGTGTGCCCCTCGCACATCCCGCTGCCGCAGCTCTTCCAGGCGGCCAAGGTGGCGGTTCGCAGCAAGAAGTCCGCGGCATGAGTCGGCCCGCGTTCCTCATCACCGCGTCGCCTCACCTCTCGAGCGGCGACTCCACACCCACGATCATGTGGAACGTCGTGGGGAGCCTCGTGCCGGTGACGGGCACGGCGATCTACTTCTTTGGGCCGAGCGCGTTCTTCGTCATCGCCGCCGCCACCCTCGGCGCGCTGCTTACCGAACGCGCGTTCGGCAAACCGGGCACGCTGCGCGACGGCTCCGCCATGATCACGGGGATCCTCCTGGGCCTCACGCTCCCGCCTGGGCTCCCGATGTGGATGGCGTTCGTGGGCGGGGCGTTCAGCATCGGCTTCGGCAAACTCATCTTCGGCGGATTGGGCCAGAATATCTTCAACCCCGCCCTGCTCGGCCGTGCGTTTCTTCAGGCCGCGTTCCCCGTGTCGCTCACCACCTGGCCAGTGCGGGGCGACAGCTGGTGGGCGCTCGCCGGCGATACCTTCGCCCTGCCGTTCAGGAGCCCCTCGGTGGACGCCGCGACCGGCGCCACGCCGCTCGGCCTGATGAAGTTCGAGCAGCAGGGGACGCCCCTGGCCGATCTCTTCCTCGGCACGACGGGTGGCTCGCTGGGCGAAACATCGAGTCTCGTGATTCTCGTGTGCGGCGCTTACCTCGCCGCGCGCAACTATCTCAACTGGCGTATTCCGATTGCGATCTTCGTCACCGTCGCGGCGTTCGCGGCGGCGCTTCAGCTCGTGCCGAACTCTCGCGTTCCGGACCCCGCCTTCATGCTGTTCTCCGGCGGCCTCATGCTGGGCGCCGTGTTCATGGCGACCGACATGGTGACGTCACCCGTGACCAACCTCGGCTGCTGGGTGTTCGGCGCGGGCATCGGGATTCTGGTAGTGGTGATCCGGCTATGGGGCGGTCTCGCCGAGGGAGTGATGTACGCCATCCTGATCATGAACGCGCTCGTGCCGTTCATTAATCGGGCGACGCAGCCCCGCGTGTTCGGCACCGGGAAGGCGGTTCCGTGACCACGCCGGCTGCCTGGACCCCGCCACCCGCGGTTCCGCCGCGCCGTCTCATCGTGACGCTGGCAGGGGCCGGGGCAGTGGCCGGAGCGCTGATCCTCGTGGCGTTCCGCGCCACGCTGCCGGCCATCACCGCTCATCGCGCCGCCGCGTTGGACGAGGCCGTGCGCGAGGTGCTGCGCGATCCCGCGCGCTACGACACGCTGTTCCTGGTGAACGACACGCTGGTGTCGTCACCGCCGCAAGGCGCCGACCCCGCCAGGGTGGAGCAGATCTACGTGGGCTTCGGTTCGGACAGCGCGATCGCGGGCTTCGCCATCCCGGCCGCGAGACCCGGTTTCGCCGACGTCGTCCGGCTGATCTTCGGGTACGACGCCGCCAACGGTACACTGCTCGCGATGAAGGTGTTGGAGAACAAGGAGACGCCGGGACTGGGCGACAAGATCGAAAAGGACAGCGCCTTCGTGGCTGAATTCACCGGGGCGCTGGCCCCGCTGGTCGGAGTGAAGTCCCGCCAGGGCAAGGGCACGCCGAACGAGATTGACATGATCACGGGGGCAACCATTTCCTCGCGCACGGTGATTCGCGCCATCAACGAGGCGATCGCGCGCGTCCGGCCGGCCATCGAGCGCTACGTCGCGGAGGGCGTCCCATGACGCCGGTGAAGCAGGCGACCCCACAGGCCGACCTGATCCGCGGGATCTGGCGCGAGAACCCGGTGCTGATTCAGGCGCTCGGCATGTGCCCCACGCTCGCGGTTACCAACAGCGTGGCCAACAGCCTCGCCATGGGACTCGCCACGCTGTTCGTGCTGGTCTCGTCGAGCTTCCTCGTCTCGAGCGTGCGGCGCCTGGTACCGAACGAGGTCCGCATCACCACCTACGTGCTGATCATCGCCACGTTCGTCACCATCGCCGACATGACGCTCCAGGCCGTGGTGCCCACGATTCACAAGGCGCTCGGCGCGTTTGTGGCCTTGATCGTGGTCAACTGCATCATCCTGGCGAGGCAGGAAGCTTTCGCTTCTCGCCATCCCGTGGGACGATCCGTGCTCGATGCCCTGGGCATGGGAGCGGGCTTCACGCTCGCGCTGCTCCTCATGGGCAGCGTCCGCGAGGTTCTGGGGTACGGCACGTTCCTTGGCGTCCCACTGTTCGGACCAAACTTCGAGCCCTGGGTAATCTTCGCGCTGCCGCCCGGCGGCTTCCTCACCCTGGGGACGATTCTCTTGTTTCTCTCCTGGATCAAGCGGCGGCGCACGCGCGCGGCCGCGCCGAGCGTGGCCGGCGTGCCCGCGCGGAAGGCGGCCTGATGGGCGACTTGATCTGGATCTTCGTCTCCGCCGCGGTGGTGAACAACTTCACGCTGATGTTGTTCCTCGGCCTGTGTCCGTTCATCGGCGTGTCCGGCCGGGTGGAGACCGCGCTCCGGATGGGCGCCGCGAACACCTTCGTGCTGGTGCTCACCTCCATCGCCGTGTGGGCGCTCAACACGTTCGTGCTGCCGGTGGCACCGTACCTCCGGCTCATCTCGTTCATCGTAGTCATTGCCTCGCTGGTGCAGATCGTGGAGATGGTGATCAAGAAGGTGAGCCCGGCCCTGTTCCGCGCGCTCGGCATCTATCTCCCGCTGATCACCACCAACTGCGCGATTCTGGGGCTCGCGGTGTTCCAGACCAACCGGGCGTACGATTTCTGGCAGGGTCTGTTCTTCGCCATCGGCGCGGGCGCGGGCCTCACGCTCGCCCTCGTCCTCATGGCCTCGATTCGCGAGAGCACCGAGCTGGTGGACGTGCCCGACATCGCGCGTGGCACGGCGCTCGTGTTGTTGATCGCCGGCAGCTTGTCGCTCGCCTTCATGGGCTTCGCCGGACTGTTGTCCACCGCATGACGATCCTCGCCGGTATCGCGGCGGCAGCGGCGTTGTTCGCCCTGTACGGCCTGCTCGCGCTGAGCCGCGGTGGACGGGCGCGCGGGAGGTGCGGTTGCGGCATGAGTAGCGCCTGCGGGTTGGGTGGCGCGTGTGACCGAACGGAAGAACTCGAGGAGCAGCCCCATGTCTAACGCCGAAGCGAGATCATCGTCCCTTCCCTCCCGCCGGGACATTCTGGCCCTCGGCGCGGGTGCGTTCGTCGTGGCCATGCTCCCGTTGCTCCGGCGGCGCGATCGGCTCGTGCGCCGCACCGTGCCTGTGATGGGCACGCTGGGGGAGTTCGCGGTGCTGCACCACGATCGGCGATTTGCTCACGGCGCGCTCGACGCGGCGGCGGCGGAGCTCGTCCGCGTGGAGCGGATGCTCACGAGGTTCAGCGACACGTCGGACGTGGGTCGTGTGAATCGTCACGCCGCGCGCGAGGCCGTGGTGGTGAGCGAGGAGACGGCGCGGGTCATCGAGGCCGGGCTTGAGTGGGCCGTGGCCACGGGCGGTGCGTTCGACCCATCGGTGGGCGCGATCGTCGAGCTGTGGGACGTGACACATCGCCACGAGCCACCGCCCGAGCGCGCCGTGAGGCGGCTCGCGGGTCGCGGATTTTATCGCAGCGTGGACCTTGGGCGAGTCCGCGGCGGCGTGGCGGTGCGCCTCTCTGACCCCGAGGTGCGCATAGACCTGGGCGGGATCGCCGTGGGCTACGGCGTGGATCGCGCGGTGCAGGTGCTGCGAGATTGGGGAATTCGAAGGGGACTCGTGAATGTTGGTGGTGACATCTACGCCATGGGCGCGTCGGAGGACGGTGATCCCTGGCGCATCGGCGTGCGCTCGGCGGACGATCCCGCGAAGCTCGTGGGCGACGTGGCGCTGGAGGACGCCGCGGTAACCACGTCGGGCGATTACTTCCAGTACTTCGAGTACGGCGGCCGGCGGTATCATCATCTCATGGATCCCGCGAGTGCCGCACCAGCCCAGGCGCCGTGGCACAGCGTGACGGTGCGCGCCGACGGTTGCATGACGGCGGATGCAGCGGCGACGGCGGCGTTCGTACTGGGGGATCGCGCGGCAGAGGTGTTGCCGAAAGCCGGCGGCAACGTTCGGATTGTCAGCGTGATCTGAGGTCACCCACCAGAACGGCTTTCGGCATCGCGGCCCGAGCGGATGCGCTCGGTCGCTGCGGAGCCCCCGTTCTTGCGCGGCCTGCTGGCCAGGCCCTGGGGTGCCGGGCCGCCCCTCACCAGAATTAACTACTCGGCCAGGATTCCCATTCCGCCGCCAACGGCTTCTGGATGGGTGGGCAGCTCGCGCAGTATCGTCTCCCCCACCACGAGATCATGTCCCGCCAGGGCAAGCTGCACCTGCCGGCCGTGCGCGGTGGCGATAACCCACCGAATCGCGGCGGCGCCCAGCCGTTCCACCAACCTGATCCAGCGCGCGGTCCCGAAACTGAGGACGCGGCAGAGTATCCCCGCGATCCTCGCCTTCCCGATGACACCTCGCCTGCCGTTGCGTGCGGATTATCTGGTGTGTGACGCGGGCGTGGCGGTCCTGCAGAGGCCCGGTCTCGCGTCGCTGCCGCCCTGCTACAGTCCCCCTCTCCACCCGTCCGGCAGCGACGCGAGTGTCTCCATGGCCTGACTGAGCGCGTCCGTCACGGCGCGGCAGCCATCGTGGTCGCAGTAGTGCTCGATGCTGGTGAGCCAGATCCCCGCGGCTTCGAGGTCGTCGTGCTGGCCCAGGAACGTGGCCCACAGGTCCGGCGGGCTCGAGGCGAACTCGCGCGGCTCGTCGCCCACCAGCTCCACG
>DATMAW010000162.1:0-6931 GCA_035559715.1 Gemmatimonadales bacterium
CCGGTGGCGCTGGCCCAGAGCAAGACCGCCGTGACGGCCACGGCCCCGGCGAAGCTCAGGCCCCACGCCGCATTCGGCGCCTGCCACAGGCTGATCGCGAGCACGCTTGCGGCAAGCAGCGCGAGCACCACCAGGCGCACCGGGTCCCGCCGTCGCGGTCCCTCATCGAAGTCGCGCCGCAACGCCGTGAGCGGCGACACGTTGCGCACCGCGAGCAGCGGCAGCAGCGCGAACAGCACGGCCACCCAGGCGCCGATCCCGAGCCCCGCGAGCGCCGTGAGCCAGTCGGGCGAGACGCCCACCTCTATCGGGAGAAAATCGCTCAACAGGTCCGGCAGCTGCGCCTGCACCACGAGCCCGATCACGACGCCGGCCGCCGCGCCCGCGAGCCCAAGCGCGGCTGCCTGGAGCACGTAGATCACGAAGACGTCTCGTTGCGTGGCGCCGAGACAGCGTAGCACCGCGGCAATCGGGAGCTTGTCGCGCGCGAACACGGCCACCGCGCTCGCCACGCCCACGCCCCCCAGGAGCAGCGCCACGAGGCCCACCAAGCCGAGAAAGCGGGCCAGCATGTCCATCGAGTCTCGCAACTCGTCCTGGCGCTCCGACACCGTGTCGAACCCCACCTGCCGGTCGCGCAGCGTCTGCACGTTGCGATTCAAAAACCGCTGCACGGCGGCATCGTCCGGCATGCGGAGAAACGCCCGGTACCGCGCCGCGCTGCCGAAGCGCAGCAGCTCCGTCTCGGCGAGATAGCGCGCCGGGATGAACACCCGTGGCCCGATCGCCGTGCGGAGCGCGATCTCCCCGGGTGTGCGCGTCACGATGCCGGCGATGGCGAACCTGGTCTCGCCGATCCCCAGCGTGTCGCCCACGGACGCGCCGAGCTGCACCAGGAGCGCCGGGTCCACGAGCGCGAACCGTTGCTCCTGGAGCCTGGGCCACAGCCCGGGCGGGTCGGTCTCGATGGCGCCGTAGAACGGGAACGCGCCACCGATGGCCCGGACTTCCACCAGCCGGGAGCCGCCGCTTCGGATCGCGAGCGCCATGGACGCGAAGCTTGTGACCCGCGCCAGCTCGATCCCCTCCCGCCGCGCCGAGTCGAGCAATCCCTCGATCACGGAATCGAACGGCTGGCGGCTAGTCAGCTCGATGTCGGCCCCCAGGAGATTGCGCGCCTCTGCGTTGATGCCGGCGGTGACGTTCTCGCGGAAGGAATTGATCGCCACGAGCGCCGCCACGCCCAGCGTGATGGAGCTCATGTACAGCGCGAGCCGGCGGCGGCTGGCCCGCGCCTCGCGCCGGGCCATCGCCAGGGCGAACGGCGTCACCGGGCGTTGACGGTGTCGGAGACGATGCGACCGCCGTGCAGCCGAATCACGCGGCGGGCGCGCGCGGCCAATTCCGGATCGTGTGTGACCAGGACGAGCGTGGTGCCGGCCTCGCGGTTCAACCGCTCCAGCAGCGCGATGATCTGGTGACCGGTGTCCGCGTCGAGGTTCCCCGTGGGCTCGTCGGCGAACAGGATCCTGGGCTCGTTGGCGAAGGCGCGCGCGATGCCCACGCGCTGCTGCTCGCCGCCGGAGAGCTGCGCGGGGTAGTGATGCGCCCGCTCGCCGAGCCCGACGCGCGCGAGGAGATCGAGCGCCCGCGCCTCGGCGCCGTTTCCGCCCTTGCCCAACAGTTCGAGCGGCACGAGCACGTTCTCCAGCGCGGTGAGCGTGGGAATCAATTGGAACGTCTGGAACACGAATCCCACGCGCGCGGCGCGAAAGCGGGCGCGCCCGTCCTCGTCGAGCGCGTTGAGATCCTGGCCGTCCAGCGTCACGGAGCCAGCGCTCGGCCGGTCGAGTCCGGCGAGCAGGCCGAGCAGCGTGGTCTTGCCGCTGCCCGACGGCCCCACGACGGCCACGAACCCGCGGGGCTCGACCGACAGCGTGATGTCCTTGAGCACCGTGAGCGGCCGCCCCGCGCTGGTATACGTCTGTTCAAGTCCGCGGACTTCGATCATCGTGACCCCTGGGGAATGCGCTGCGACTCAATCGGAGGCTTCCAAGATAGTGGGCCCGTGCTGGAATCGTGGACCTGACCGGGGTGACCAACTAGCATTGACGCCCATGCGGCATGTACTGCTTGGCCTTCTGGCCGCGGTCGTCGCGGTGGGCTGCGGCGCCCGGGAGCAGCGCAGCGGCACGCCCGCCGACTCGACGGAAAGGGCGAGTGCGGCTCCGGTCATTCTGTTCCTGGGCACCAGCCTCACGGCCGGGTTGGGCGTGGAGCCCGAAGAAGCATACCCCGCGCTCATCGAGCGCAAGATCGACTCTGCGGGTTACGACTATCGCGTGGTCAACGCGGGCGTGAGCGGGGAGACGTCGGCGGGCGGCTTGCGTCGCATTGACTGGCTCCTGTCGCAGCCGGTGGCCGTTCTGGTTCTGGAACTGGGCGCCAATGACGCCCTCCGGGGCCAGGCAATCGGCCAGACACGAAACAACCTGCAAGAGATCATCACGCGCACCAAAGCCGCCCACCCCGGGGTCTCCGTCGTCATCGCCGGCATGGAAGCGCCGCCGAACATGGGCCGCCTGTACACGGGTGAGTTTCGACGAATCTTCCGCGAGCTGGCCGACGAGAATCAGGCCGCGCTGATTCCGTTCTTGCTCGAAGGCGTGGGCGGCGTGCCCGAGCTGAATCAACCGGACGGGATTCATCCCACGGCCAAGGGGCACGAGATCATGGCCGGGAACGTGTGGGCGGTGCTGGAGCCGATACTGAAACGAAAAGGCGTGAGGGGTGAGGAGTGAGGAGGAAGGAGGAACGGCGGCGGTCCCCTAACTCCTCAACCCTGACCCCTTCCGCCGTTCAAAACAGCAGGTACAGGTACACGACATAGCTCAAAAACAGCGCCCCGCCCTCGAAGCGGTTGATGCGCATGCCTGTGATCATGAGGGGGAACAAGGCGAACGAGGTACCGACCATCCACCAGTTGTCGCTCGCCATGATCTGGGGGTGGACCGTCTGCGGTTGAACCAGCGCTACGATGCCGAGGATGCCCAGCACGTTGAAAATGTTGGAGCCGATGATGTTCGCGAGGGCGATCTCCTGCTGACCCCGGCGCGCGGCGACGAGCGACGCCGCGAGTTCCGGCATGCTCGTACCCGCCGCGACGACGGTGAGCCCGATGACACGCTCGGAAAGCCCGGCCAGCTCGGCGAGTTCCACCGCGCCCCAGACCAACAGGCGACCGCCCGCGAACAGCAGCACCAGCCCACCAATCACCAGGCCGGCGTCCATCGCCCATTGCAATCGCGCGGATCGCACGGTGCGCTCTTCCACCGTGGCCGCAATCCTGGCCTCATCCGCAGGCGCGATCTCCGCACGCGCGAGGCGCACCATGTAGATCGTGAAGGCCGTGAGGGAGACGAGGAAGAAGCCTGCTTCGAGCCGATCAATGCGGCCGTCACGGGCCAGGAGCAAACACACGAACAACGCGATGAACATGAACGGCCATTCGAGCTTCACCGCAGTCATGTGCACCGCAATCGGAGCCACGAGTGCGCACAGGCCAACGATGGCCGCCACGTTGAAGATGTTCGAACCCACGACGTTGCCCATGGCGATGTCCGAGCTGCCGCGCAGTGCGGCGAGCAGGCTCACTGCCAGCTCTGGCATGGACGTGCCCATGGCCACCACCGTGAGCCCGATCACGGCCGTGCTGATCCGTGCGAGGCGAGCGAGCGAGACCGCGCCCCGGATCAGGATCTCGCCGCCGCCGGCAAGGACGGCCACACCGGCGGCGACGGCAAGCAGAGCCCCCAAGGCGGGAAGCATGGCGTGCAATCTCGCCGCCGGCTTCCCCGGCGCGTAAGGGTGAGGGGCGGGATGGCCCCTTCCTCCTCACCCCTCAGTCCTTACTCCTCAACGCTTTGTCTCCGGAGGCCCACATGCGCATCGTATCCCCGTCAAAGATCGTCTGCGTCGGTCGCAACTACGCCGAGCACGCCAAAGAACTCGGCAACGTCCTGCCCGACAGACCGCTGCTGTTCTTCAAGCCGCCGTCGGCGATCATCGGGGATGGTGACGCGATCGTCCTCCCGCCGGAATCCAGACAGGTGGAACATGAAGGCGAGATTGCCGTCGTGGTCGGCAAACGGCTTCGCCGGGCTTCGGAGAGCGAGGCTCGCGCGGCCATCGGCGGAATCACCTGCGCCAACGATGTCACGGCGCGCGATCTGCAAAAGACCGACGGCCAGTGGACGCGTGCGAAGGGGTTCGACACGTTCTGTCCGGTCGGGCCGCGCGTGCTACCGGCGGATCAGGTCGCGCCCCTCGAGGCTCTCGAGGTCACCTGTCGCGTAAACGGGGAAGTGCGCCAGCACGGCCGCGCCTCCGACATGGCGTTCTCGATTCCGTTTCTCCTTTCCTATATCTCCAGCATCATGACGTTGGAGCCAGGGGACCTCGTGCTCACGGGAACGCCGGCGGGCGTGGGGCCGCTCACGGCGGGCGACGTGGTGGAGGTGGAGGTGAGCAGCGTGGGCGTGCTGCGAAACGAGGTGCGGGCAGGCCCGTGACGGGGCGGAACAGCGAACCCAGCACCCGAGAAGCGTGGAGCGAGTTGCGCGAGCGCAACCCAGCCAGGAGGTCCTTTCTCCCTGCGCCTCGCGCGAGTTACGCCCTGAGGTGCTTCTTCAGGAACGCCACCGTCCGGGGCCACGCATCCCTGGACGCCGCCAGGTTCGCCGCCTCGGTCCCCTGGTTCTGCTGGCTCGCCGGATCGTCCTGGGCGCGCAGGAACCCGTGGATCGCGCCCTCGTAGTTGATGCCCTGGTAGTCCTTTCCCAGCGCCCTCATCACGGAATCAATCGCGGGCATCGCGGCGCCGATGCGCGCGTCGCGCGATCCGTTGAGCAACATCAGCGGCACCTTGATCTTCGCCAGTGAGTCCGCGTTCACCGTACCCGGCACCGCCGGCGACGTCGGAGTGGCCGCGACCCCGCCCATGACGTACGCGATCCCGTAATACGCCACGCCCGCCGAAAAGCCCGTGACGCCGCCGTGCACGGCGTGCATGAACACGGTTCCTCCGCCCCAGCAGTAGCCGATGACTCCGTATCGCTGCTCGGCGGACGGGAGCATCATCCCGTAGTTCGCCGCCGCCACGATCACTCGGTTCCGCTCGGCCGGATCCACGCCGCGGATCAGCTGCGTGGCCTCCGCCGACGGCAGCTCCTGGCTGCTCGGACCGCCGCGCACGCGAGACAGGAAGTCCGGCGCGATGGCGATGAACCCATCGGCAGCAACCTGGTCCGCCACGGCGCGCACCCAGGTGGAAAGACCAAAGATCTCATGAACCACGACGACCACCGGCGCCTTCGCCTGGGTCACGGGATAGACCACCCACGCCATGATGGAATCCTGCGAGCCCGGCTCCCATGGGATCTTCACCCACTCGGCGTGCCGGGGACTGGCCTGGAGCCGCGCCGCGGCCGTGCTGGCGCTGGCGGGAATACCCGGAGTTCCCTGCGGCGAGTTGACAAAGGCGAGCGGGGCAGCGGCGAGCGCCACCACAAACGAGCGACGGAGCATGTGACAATCCTCGAGGATGGAGGGCGAGCCCGTAAGCTGCGCATGACGCCCTCAACAGGGAAGCGGGGAGCCGCGTCCGCCGTCAGCCTGCGCCGGTCATCGTCGCCCGCCGTCGGCGCGGTGGAGCGGCGGCCGGGGGCCCGGGCTTGCGCTCCCGAGCGCCGGGTCGCATTCTAGAGCTGGCGTTGATCCGCGCCCAACCTCCTCAACCCTGCCCCAGCAAGGGTTCCCGGGAGGCAAAGGGGGGCAGACTCCCGGATCAGTCTCGATCGACCTTTGGAACGCTGCGGTTCGTCGCCGCTGGGGGGCGTGGGCCGTGGCCTGACCAAAGGGGATTGCGATGCCCTCCAACAAAGACTTCAAGCGCGTCGTGCGCGCTCGCATGCGGAAGACGGGCGAGTCCTACACCACCGCCCGCGCCCAACTCCTCAAGAAGCAGCCCGACGTTTCACCGCTTCAGCCGGCGCCTGCGGAGTACGCCAGGCTCGCCGGCATGAGCGACGAGGCCGTGAAGGCCAAGACCGGCTGCACGTGGGAACGTTGGGTTGCCGCGCTCGATTACGTGAAGGCCCACACGTGGCCGCATCGGGCCCTCGCCGAATATGTGCACGAGAAGTACAAGGTGCCCGATTGGTGGGCACAAACGGTGACCGTGGGCTACGAGCGGATCAAGGGCCTGCGGGAGATTGGCCAGCGGCGTGGCGGATCGTACGAGGCGAGCAAGAGCAAGACATTCCCCGTGTCTGTCACCAAGCTGTTCAAGGCGTTCAGTGACAAGCGGACGCGCGAGAAGTGGCTGAACGGCGCACCGCTCGCCATCCGCACGGCCACGCCCAGCCGATCCATGCGCATCACCTGGGGCGACGGCACGTCCGTGCAGTTGTGGTTCACGGCGAAGGATCGGAAGAAGTCACAGGTGGCGGTGCAGCACACCACGCTCCAGGACCGTGACGCCGCCAGTCGAATGAAAGCTTACTGGGAGGAACGGCTCGGTGTGTTGGGCGAGCTGCTGTCGGCGTCCGGCAAGTAGCGATACACGGCCGGACGAGGGACGCGACGTTGAAACCGAAGGGCGAGCCGAATCCGGCTCGCCCTTTTGTTATCTGGGTACTGACGAACAATGCCGAGCAGCGGGCGAGCGGATGTTCGCATCCGCTCGGGCCGGCTCGCCGACGCCGTTCGTTAGTCGTCGGCCACTCGGCGTGCCGAGGTCACATCCCGCCGCGGCTCGACGGCGGCACCAGCCCCTTCAGGCGGAAGTACGTCACCATGTTGCCGTAGTGCTCCCAGTCATGCGACTGGTTGAACGCGAGCGCCCACAGCTTGCTGCCCTTCATGTTGCCGA
>DATMAW010000163.1:0-12499 GCA_035559715.1 Gemmatimonadales bacterium
CTCGCCGCCGGCCGGCGATTCGGCTTTCTACCGGTGCGCACCTGGGACGACGCCGTATCTGCGGTACTGCGCCGGCCGGTGGAGCTCGCCGTGGCCGACCCGTCCCTCGAGGGGCCGCCTCGCCCCCAGGGGATCGAACGGTTGCACGCGTTGTTCCCGTCCATGCCCGTAATCCTGTACGCCACTCTGTCGCCCGAACTGGCGCCTGTCCTCTTGCAGTTGGGACGGTCTGGCGTCCGGCGCGTTCTGGTGGAACGGCACGATGATCACCCCCAGCGGCTGGCGGACGCGTTGATCAGTGAGGCGGCGCATGCCGTCTCGCGCCGGCTGATCGACGCGATCGGGGACCTTCTGGCGGCATGCCCGCCCCAGCTGCGGTGGGCCATCGAGATCGTCCTGCGGGAACCGGCGGAAGTGCAGTCCGTTCAGGCCCTGGCGGATCGGGCCAGGATGGACCGCCGGACCTGCGTGCGCTGGTTTGCCAGGGCCAAACTGCCACCCCCGAGCCAGACCCTCAGCGCACTGCGGGTCGTGTACGCTCATCGGCTGCTTCAGGACCCGGGGTACACCGTGGAAGACGTCGCGGCGCGCCTGGGGTATGGACAGACCCGCTCCCTGACGATGAACATGAAGGATGTCCTGGGTGTGACGCCGGGCGAGGCGCGCGTATCGCTCACGCCGGACGAGGTGCTGCACCTCGTGCGCATGCGCTATTTCTCGCGGACGGCCGACGCCATGGCGGAGGCTTCATGACCAAGTCACTGACGATCCTGATCGTGGACGATGAAACGGCCGTGCGCCGCGCGCTCCAGCGCTGGCTGTCACGCACGGGGAACGTGGTGCTCGAAGCGGGTTCCGGGGAAGAAGCGCTGGACGTCTTGGACGGCGCCAAGAACGTGGACGCCGTGTTCCTGGATCTCCGGCTGCCCACCATGTCCGGCCGCACGCTGTATCACTCGATCGCTGCCCGGCGACCCGAACTCGCCACGCGAACGATCATCATGTCCGGCGACGTGGATGAACCGGCGGATCGCGAGTGGCTGGAGCTGCACCGACTCCCGGTGCTGCCCAAGCCGTTCGAGTTGGCGGCCGTCGACGCCATGCTTCGGACACTCCCGTCGGACGCGCAGCGCCGCCTCGGATGACGCACGTGCAGGATTCGCCATCCGCCGACGCCCTGACGGCACTGCGGGAGTACCGCAACCTCGCACCCTGGAGCCTGCGGGACCTCGCCACACTGGCGGCCGCCATGCTGGCGTCCTCGGGCGTGCGACCCGTCAACGCCGCGGCACAACCCCGGCCGAACGAGCGTACCATTCGGTTCTACGTCACACGCGGGCTCGTGGCGCCGCCCGACGGACGCGGCACGGCGGCCACCTACTCGTACCGGCACCTATTGCAGGTTCTCACGATCAAGTTGCGCCAGATGGAAGGCGCAACGCTGGCCACGATCGCCAAGGAACTCTCCGAGCATACCGGAGACGTTCTCGAGCGGCGCGTGGCGGCCGCGCTGGGAGCAGCGCTCCCCGCGCCCATCCGCCTCCCATTCCTCGGCGAAGATGCGGCACCACGCGGCAGGGCCGGTCGGGCACTGCGATCGTGGCTCCTGGCTTCGGGTGAACAGGCGCCTGACACAGCGACGGCCGGCAAGTGGCATCGTGTCCAGGTAGGACGCGGGGTCGAGCTCCTCGTTCATGAAGACCACCCGCTGGCCCGAGACGGCGTCGATGCCGAGGCCGTGGCCGAGGCGGTCAGGCTCACCCTGGCGCGCCTGGTGGCCGAACGGGACACGGCGCCCGGCGGCCACCGCCCCGCACCTCTCACCGCCTCGGCGTTCGACCGGTAGCACAACCCGCGGCGTTACCACGCCGCACGGCCGCCCTCCGTACAACGAAAACCCACCTTGTCGCCGGCGGATGCCGCCACCAGTTTGCAGCTGCCCCCCGGAACCGCCAACATGAGGAATCCATGACCTGGGTATTCCTGCTACTCATCGCCGCGACCGTGGTCTGGGTGATCACGGCATACAACGGCCTCATTCAGCTTAAGGGCGATACGCTGAACGCTTGGAAGCAAATCGACGTGCAGCTCAAGCGGCGGCACGACCTGATCCCGAACCTGGTGAACGCCGTGCGCGGAGCCATGGACTTCGAGCGCGAAACACTCGAAGCTGTCATTCAGGCTAGGAACCAGGCCGTCAAGATCCAGGGTGACGCGTTGCCAACCGGGGGCGTCAAGCAGCTCGCAGCCGCCGAGGCCCAGCTGTCGGCCGCGCTCTCGCGCCTGAACGTGGTGGTAGAGCAGTACCCGCAGCTCAAGGCGACCGGCAACATCGGGCAGCTCCAGGAAGAGCTGACATCCACCGAAAACCGCGTAGCGTTCGCTCGGCAGTTGTATAACGACACTGCCACCAGCTACAACGTGCGCCAGGCCCAGTTCCCGTGGAATCTCGTGGCAGGCCTGGCCAAAGCCGAGCCCGTGGAGTTGTGGGAGATCGCCGAAGAGGCTGAGCGGGCCGTGCCGCAGGTCGACCTGTCCAAGAAGCCGACCGGGTGAGCGACGCCAACCTCTTCGTCCAGCAGCGCCGCAATCGCCGCCGGTCCGCGTTGCTGGTGGTGGTGTTCCTCCTGTTCTTCGCGTGGATCGGCTTCGGCGGCGACTACGCGTATTCGCTCATGACCGCCGACGCCCGTCCGGGCGACTACCGGCACACATTCCCCTGGTTCGGCATCGTCGCCACGGCCGTCGCCGCCGGCATGGCCTGGTACGGCTGGCGCAACGGACCGAAGCAGGTGCTGTGGGCCACCGGGGCGTGGGAACTCGTGCAGCCCGGGCGGCCGGAGGAGCAAACGCTGCTCAACGTGGTGGAGGAGATGGCGATCGCGTCGGGATTGCCGCGCCCCGCGGTGTGGATCGTGCCGGATCCGGACCCGAACGCCTTTGCCACCGGCACGGACGAGCGGCACGCGCATGTCGCCGTGACCGAGGGACTGCTGCCGTTGCTCAACCGGGACGAACTGCAGGGTGTGATCGCCCACGAGATGGCGCACATCCGAAATCACGACGTCAAGTTGATGACCCTGCTGGCCGCATTGGTTGGCGTCATGGCGCTCATCTCGGACGGCGTCATTCGCACCGGGCGACATGGACGCATCGGCGTGCGATCCTCCCGGGGTGGGAAGAAGGACGGTCTTGGCGCGCTGATCCTGGCCATCTGGCTTGTGAGTCTCATCCTCGCGCCACTCGTGTCCCGCCTGCTCGCGCTCGCCGTGAGCCGCAAGCGCGAGTACCTCGCCGACGCGTCCGCCGCGCAGTTCACGCGCAACCCGGCAGCGCTCGCCGCCGCCCTGCGCAAGATCGAGGACGCCGCGCAGCCCACCAGGGCGATCAAGCGGGGCACAGCCCACCTCTGTATCGCAGACCCGCTCGGCCGGCGCTCGTCCGCGAAGGAGGGCGTGCTCGCGGATCTCGTCGGTACGCACCCGCCGATGGCCACCCGCATCGCCAGGCTCAAGGCCATGGCGTATCAACTCGAAAAGACCGGGACGATGGTCGAGACGACGTGAGAGGACGCCACCTGGCGATGACTGATCTTCCCTCGCTGCCCGTCGGCACGCGGCTCCAGGAAACTCTGCTCGTCACCGACGTGATGTCCCGAACCACCGACTCCGGCGATCCCTACACCATCCTCACGCTCAGCAACAGCACCGGTGAGATCTCGACCGCGCCGTTTTGGCTCGCACAGCAGGACCAGGTGGCCGGCATTCGCCGAGGGCATGTGGTACAGGTCATCGGTGACGTGGTGCCGTACCGGGATCGCCGCCAGCTCAAGGTGGTCTCACTCCGGCTGCTGCCCGAGGGGGCAGCGGATGTGCGCAGCCTGCTGCCTTCGGTTGGACCCGTGGAGCGATACTGGGAGGCGCTGGACCGACGCCGGCGTGAAATCCGGAAGCCGCGGCTCACGCGTGTAGTGGATCTCTTTTATCAGGACGACGAGTTCCGCGAGCGCTATGGCGAGTGCCCGGCGTCCATTCACGGGCATCACGCCAAGCTCGGCGGGCTGCTCAAGCACACGGTGGAGGTGACGGCCATCGCCCGCACCATCGCCCGGGCGTGCGGGGCGGACCTCGACCTCGTCATCGCGGGAGCCTTGTTGCACGATATCGGCAAACTGGAGAGCTATTCGTGGCACGGTGCTTTCGAGTACACGGAGCGAGGGTCGCTGCTCGGACATGTGGTCCTGGGGGCGCTCATGCTGGACCGCCGGCTTCGAGCCGAGCCTGAGCCGCCGTGCACGGACGTGGAGCGCGACATCCTGCTCCATCTGGTCCTGGCGCACCACGGGCGGCTGGAGTTCGGCAGTCCCGTGCCGCCCATGACACTCGAGGCAGAAGTGCTCCATTGGGCCGACAACGCCAGCGCCAAGACGGCGAGCGTGGCCGAAGCACTGCGAGACCTGCGCGAGTTCGTCGGCGGCCCGGTGTCCGGGCCGATCGCCTCTCTCGACCGGCGGCGGCTCTACCGCGGCGCGAGCGACTGGGGGCTCGGGCAGCCTCCCTCAGAGCCGAGTCCGCTTGGCCGCGAGTTCGATCCGGACGAGCGCGGTTAAGATCGCCCGCGCCAGTTCGCGCTCACGTTCGCCCTGCACCACCCGAACCAGGAGCCCAAGGGCGCACTGGGCAGCCTCGAGGGCGGCCTCGAAGTCTTCACGGGCGAGCGCCTGCCACTCGGCGTCGGACGGCGGAAGCACGATCCTGGGGCTCACGCCCCCAAGGGTAACGGGCAGAACGCCAGGCTTATGTACCTTATCCTCGGCGACATGGTGCGAATTCATGGCGTACAGGTGGCTCCCCCATACCGCCGACCTGAAGGTTGAGATCACGGCCGACAGCCTGCCGGCTGTCCTGGCGGACGCCGCGGCTGTCGTACGGGAGCTGCTGGCGGGCTCGAGCCAGGTCATGCCCAGGGAGTGCCACAACCTGACCGTCTCCGGCGGGGAAGGCGGCGAGTCCGAACTCCTGTTGGCATTTCTCCGGGCGTTGTTCGATCTGTACTACCGTGACCGGTTCGTTCCGGCAGTGGTCGAGGTCCGAGAGATTGCGTCGCACGGAGCCGGCCTCACGCTGGCAGGTTCCGTCTGGGGCGAGCGGTTCGACCCCTCCCGCCACGAGACTCAGCCCGAGGTAAAGGCCGTCACTCGGCACGACCTGAGCGTGAGACAGAACGGGAGGCAGTGGGTGGCGGAGGTGGTCTTCGACGTTTAAAGCGGCGCTGGCGCGGCGGACGAGTTCGACCCTGCGCGGCCGCATCGGGCGGCGGCCTCGTCTCTCCCCTGGTAGATTGCTCCTCATGCAGCCGTCCGCGATTTCCGTCGAGCGCATTGACGCCTTCCGCTGGCGTGTGCCGCGCGCCGGCGGAATGCGTACCGACGGCCTGATCTTCGCCGACGCCGAACTGATGCACGATCTCGAGGGCGATCAATGTATCCAGCAGGTCGTGAACGTGGCGCACCTGCCCGGGATCGTTGGGCCTTCGATCGCCATGCCGGACATCCACTGGGGATATGGTTTTCCCATTGGCGGGGTCGCCGCGTTCGACGAGCACGAAGGGGTGGTGTCCCCTGGCGGTGTTGGCTACGACATCAACTGCGGTGTCCGGCTGCTCCGCACGCCCATCACCGTGGACGAGGTTCGCCCGCGCCTCAAGCGCCTTGCCGACACGCTCTTTGGGCTGATTCCCTCGGGTGTGGGGGCGTCTCGCTCGGATGTCCGTTTGTCACCCGCGGAACTGGATCGGGTGCTCCGCATGGGCGCCGCATGGGCCGTGAAGAACGGCTACGGAACGCCGCGGGACCTCGAGTGCATCGAAGCGGGGGGCAGGCTGGAGGGCGATCCCGATGCCGTGAGCGCGCGGGCCAAACAGCGCGGGCGGGATCAACTGGGCACCGTGGGGAGCGGGAATCACTTCGTCGAGGTGGGACACGTCGCCGCGGTGTTCGACGACGCCGTGGCGAGGCAGCTCGGGCTCACAGTGGGAACGGTCACCGTGTTCATCCACTCCGGCTCTCGCGGTCTGGGCTACCAGGTGTGTGACGATTATCTGGACACCATGGTCAGGGCTGCGGCGAAGTACGGCATCGACCTGCCGGACAAGCAGCTCTGTTGCGCGCCGCTCACCAGCCCGGAGGCGCGCGCGTACCTGGGTGCGATGAACGCGGCGGCCAATTTCGCGTTCGCCAATCGCCAGCTCATGGCCCACTACGTTCGGCGATCGCTGGCGGCGGTGTTCTCCGAATCGGTGGCCTCGGACACGGACCTCGTGTACGACGTGGCGCACAACATTGCCAAGTTCGAAACGCATGAGCTGGGCGGACAGCAGCGCCGGCTCTGCGTGCATCGTAAGGGAGCCACGCGCGCGTTTCCGCCCGGACATCCCGAACTCGGCGACCGGTTCCGCGACATCGGCCAGCCCGTGCTCATTCCCGGAGACATGGGCCGCTATTCGTTCGTGCTGGTCGGCACACCCGGCGCGTTCAGCGAAACGTTCGGATCCACCTGTCACGGCGCCGGCCGGCGGATGAGCCGCCATCAGGCCAAGAAGCTCGCGCGGACCCGCAACGTGCCGAAGGAGCTCGAAGAGCGCGGCATCTACGTTCGCGGGGCGACGCGGGCCACAGTGGACGAAGAGATCCCTGAGGCCTACAAGGACGTGGCGCGGGTGGTCGAAGTGGTGCACGCGGCCGGAATCGGACGAAAGGTGGCTCGCCTGGAACCGTTGGCCGTGGTGAAGGGCTAGGCCTGGCGCACCCCTTGAGAACCTGCGTCCCGGCGGCGAGAATCACCCCCGTGCCATCCCGTCCCCACTCGCCGTGACCACCCCCACGCCCGCCGGCGCCCAACCGCGCGGGCGATATCTCGTTACGCTCTCGCTCACCGCGTTGGGTGTGGTGTACGGGGACATCGGCACCAGCCCGCTCTACGCGCTGCGCGAGTGCTTCACCGGGTCGCATCCCGTCGAGTTGACGCCGGCCAATGTCCTCGGCGTGCTGTCCCTGATCTTCTGGTCCCTCGTCATCGTGATCTCGCTCAAGTATCTGGTGTTCGTGATGCGCGCCGACAACCGGGGCGAGGGAGGGATCATGGCGCTGCTCGCCCTCATCGGACCTCGCCGGTCCGGCTCGCCGTCGCAGCAGCGCTGGTTGCTGCTCGCCGTCGGGCTCTTCGGCGCCGCACTGCTCTACGGCGACAGCATGATCACGCCTGCCATCTCGGTGTTGTCTGCCGTCGAGGGACTGCAAGTTGCCACGCCCGTGTTCTTGCCCTGGGTCGTCCCCATCACCATAGCCATCCTCGTCGCGCTGTTCGTGTTCCAGCAGCGAGGGACGGCGGGCGTCGGTGCCGTATTCGGGCCGGTGATGCTCGTGTGGTTCGGGTTGCTCGCGATCCTGGGCATCGCTCAGGTCGTGCAGGCCCCGGAAGTGCTCGCGGCCGTGAGTCCCACCCATGCCGTGTCCTTCTTTGCCCGCAATCAGTGGACGGGGTTCCTGGTGCTCGGGGCCGTGTTCCTCGCGGTGACCGGGGGCGAGGCGTTATATGCCGACATGGGGCACTTCGGTCGCCGGCCGATTCGGCTCGCCTGGTTCGCCGTCGTCATCCCGGCCCTCCTCCTCAACTATTTCGGCCAAGGGGCATTGTTGCTGGATCACCCCGACGCCGCCTCGTCGCCATTCTACCGCCTCGTGCCCGGCTGGGCGCTCTACCCCGTCATCATGATCGCCACGGCTGCGGCGATCATCGCATCGCAGGCCGTCATCTCCGCCGCGTTCTCCCTCACGCGCCAGGCAATTCAGCTGGGCTACGTGCCCCGCCTCCGAATCGAGCACACCTCGCAGGAAGAAATCGGCCAGATCTACGTGCCCGCGGTGAACTGGGCGCTCATGGTGTTCACCATCGCGCTCGTCGTCGGGTTCGAGTCGTCCAGCCGGCTCGCGGCGGCGTATGGCGTGGCGGTCTCGAGCGACATGTTGATCACCAGCTTGCTGCTGTTCGTGGTGAGCCGCGAGGTGTGGCGCTGGCCCCTGGTCGCCTGCGTACTGGGCACCGTCGCGTTCGTCGCCGTTGACCTGGCGTTCCTCACGGCGAATGCCGCGAAAATTCCCCAGGGGGGATGGTTCCCGCTCGTCATCGCCGGTGGAGCGTTCACGCTGATGTCCACGTGGAAGACGGGACGCGAGATCCTAGCGCGCCGCCTGCTCGAGCACTCCGTGCCCCTCGAAGTCCTGCTGGCTGACATCGCGGCCGACCCGCCCCAGCGGGTGCCGGGAACCGCGGTCTACATGGTGCGCACGCCGGACATCACCCCGCCGTCGTTGGTCCACAACCTGGCCCACAACAAGGTGCTGCACGAGAAAGTGGTGTTCCTCAGCATTCTGACTGAGGAGGTGCCGTACGTTCCTCAGGCGGAGCGTGTGCAGGTGAAGGCGCTGGGCAAGGGTTTCTACTCCGTGGTCGCGCGGTACGGGTTCATGCAGGATCCGAACATCCCGTTCGTGCTCCAGCAGTGTAAGTCCCACGGGCTCGACGTCGTTGTCTCGGGAACGACGTTCTTCCTCGGGCGCGAGACGTTGCTCTCCACGGAACGTCCCGGGATGGCACGGTGGCGCGAACGGCTTTTCAGCCTCATGTCCCGCAACGCGGCCCGCGCGACCGCGTTCTTCCACATCCCACCGGAGCAGGTTTTCGAGGTCGGGGTCCAAGTGGAGATGTGAGCATCTGGCGGCCGCACGCCGTCACATGCGTGTCGCGCAACCGCAACACTCCGCTGCACTTAGCTCTGGCGATTCCGGGGCCGCGCGGGTATAAAGTGAGTACCCCGCTCACGCGTCTTGCGCGAGCGGGTTTGGAATCAAATGGATCTCCGCAGATTCCCCCGACCGCGTTTCCGCACCTCACGGCTCGCGCGTGGACTGTTGCTGATCGCTTCGGCAACAGCCGTGTCCACGTGCGAGCTCGACAAGCTGGTGACCCCTCCCCCCTCGGGGACGTTCGCGGTCACGCCGGCGCAGGTCATCGACTCCGCGGCCGTGGGAAGCACCGCCCCGCGGGTCGGTGCCATTCGCATCACGGTCTCCGGCGCCGGAACCGCCGCGTGGGTGCTGAGCCGCGCCCTGGGGAGTGCGTGGCTGGTTCCGGAAGCCACGAGCGGCACCACACCGGACACCATTGACGTCACGCTGAATCCGCAGGGCCTGCCGGTCGGTGCGCACCAAGACACGCTGATCATCTCTGCCGCCGCCAACCCGGCGGATCCGACTCGCGTGCCGGTGCAGTTCATCATTTATCCATGCGTGCCCGAGCAGGTGGCGTTCGGCACCACGATGGTGGACACGCTGCACGCGGGCGACTGCGCGTACTCGGGGAATCCCCGCCGGTTTGCGCGGGTGTATCGGTTCGAGGGCGTCACCGGAGACTCGATCAGCGTGTGGCTCACGTCGTCGAGCTTCGCGCCGCGCGTGCTGCTCGACAGCGTGCCGCCGGGCGCCGCGCCACTCGGCAACGCGACGAACTGCAGCGTTCTGCCCGGCTCGGCCTGCCTGCGCTATTTCCGCCTTCCACGCTCGGGCACCTACGGCGTCGCCGCGACCACCGTGGATTCGGCCCGAACCGGAGCCTACACGCTCGAGGTGAATCGCCCCCGAGCGCCGTCGGCACCGGCGGCGCTCACCCAGGTACGGAGAGACTCGACGTCAATCATCGCCGTGGGAGAAACGGTTGCCGACGGAGTCGTGCTAGTTCGCGGCAGGGTCTCCGATCCGGACGCGGGGGACTCGGTGCGGTTGGAGGTGGAGGTTCGACCCATCGCTACACCATTCACCGGCAGCCCCACCGACTCGGGGTCGTTTGGTGTGAGTGGCAGGGAAACCCTCGTTCCGCTGTCCGGCCTCAGCGACAATGCGACGTATCGCTGGCGCGCGCGCGCCCGCGACAACACAGGTCGAGTGGGCACCTGGCTCGAATTCGCGGGCGCCACAGGGGCGGACTTCGGTGTCGCGATTCCGGAGGCGCCGGCGCCGCCAACCGACCTCTCACAGCTCAAGGCCGACGCAACGACGCCTATCGCACCTGGTGGTGTCACGGACGAGCGAACCGTTGTGCTCAGGGGCCGAGTGAGCGACCCGGATCCCGGCGACCTTCTCCGCCTCGAAGTGGAGATTCAACTGGTCGACTCGGTGTTCCAGGGGGTACCTCACGGCTCCAGCGTGGAGGTTCCAGGATCGTCCCTGGCGACCGTGACCATCGCGGGCCTTGCCGACGACCGCCGCTATCACTGGCAAGCTCGCACGATTGACCGGTCGGGACGCGCGAGCGCGTGGGTGAGATTCTCGAGCAGCGCCCAAGCCGATCTCGAGGTCGCGGCGCCCGAGCCACCTGCTCCCCCGACCGCTCTCCGCCAGCTCGCGCCGGACAGCTCGACCTCTGTCCCAATCGGTGACACGGTGGACACGCGCGATCTGGTGCTGGCCGCGACCGTGACCGACCCCGATCCAAACGCCGCCTTGCGACTGCAGGTGGAAGTGCGACCGGTGGGTACGTCGTTCATTGGCATCGCAACGGACTCCAGCGGTCCCGTTGGAAGGGGCGGAACGGCATTCGTTCGGCTGGTGGGACTGGCAGACGACGCCGACTACCACTGGCAGGCGCGCGCCTTAGACGAAACCGGCCGGGTGAGCGGATGGTCCGCGTACGGCGGCAACGCTGAAACGACTGCTGATTTCCGGGTCGCGGTACCGGCCGTGGCAATGGCGTTCGCCGTGCAGCCGGCAGCGCTGACGGCCGGCGCATCAATCACACCCGCCGTGAAAGTAGTGGCTGTCGAGGCGAGTGGTGCGACCGACGCCGCATTCAACGGCGTCATCGATCTGTCGCTGGCAGGTGCCGGTGCAACCGGCGCGCCGCCCGAAGCCGGACCAGCGAGTGCAACGCTGCAAGGCACCACGAGCGCAAGGGCCGTTAACGGCGTGGCCACGTTTGCCGAGCTCAGGGTTGACACCGCGGGGAGTTATCGACTGGTGGCGAGCGCCACGAATCTACCCCCGGTCACGAGCAATGCGTTCCAGGTGAATCCCGGGCCCGCGAGCCCGACGAGATCCGCCATCACTGCAAGTCCCACCTCGCTCGTCGCGAACGGTGCTGCGACGGCGACGATCACGGTCCGACTCAGGGACGCTCTGGGCAACAACCTCACGACAGGGGGAGCAATCGTCTCACTCGCGACGACGCTGGGCACACTCTCGGGGGTGACGGACAACGGCGACGGCACGTACACCGCGATCCTGACTTCAAGCACCACGACGGGGGCAGCGACGATCACGGGCACCGTTGGCGGGGTGGCGATCGCGGACGATGCGGTAGTGACATTCGTGGCGGGTGCGGCGGCTCCCGCGATGACCACGATCGGTGCGAGCCCGGATTCCATTGTGGCCAACGGGAGCGCTACCTCGGCGATCACCGTTCAGCTCAGAGACGCCAACGGAAACAGCCTGTCGGCGGGCGGATCGGCAGTGTTCCTCAGCACCACCGCCGGAACATTGAGCGCGGTCACGGACAACGGTAACGGGACCTATGGCGCGACGCTGACGGCACCCACCGTCACCGGCACGGCGACGATCACCGGCACGTTGGACGGCACGACGATCACGGATAACGCCACGGTGACGTTCGTTGCCGGTCCCGCGGTCGCGGCGCGAAGCACGGCCGCAGTTCCTTCCGGTGTGGCCGGTCTGGTCACGAACATCACCATCCAGGCACGAGATGCCTTTGGGAACCCCCTCACCTCCGGGGGCGCGACCGTGACCGTCGTGATCACCGGCGCCAATGTCCAAAGCCCCGCCGTGACGGACAATGGGAATGGTACGTACACGGCCGTTTATACGCCTGTCGCGGCGGGCACAGACAACGTCGCCATTACGCTCAACGGTACGGCGATCTCCGGGAGCCCGTTCACCAGCACGGTTAGCGCGGGGTCCCAACCGTCGGTGACGTTGAGTGCCAACGTCACGAGCGTTGGGGAAGGCGGTGGAAGCGCGACTGTGACTGCCACGCTAAGCTCGCAATTCGGCATGCCAGTAACGATTGATCTCGGGTTCGCCGGGACCGCTATGCTGACCACCGACTTCCTGTCCAGCGGAACGCAGATCGTCATCCCGGCCGGCAGCACCACGGGTACCGTGACAATAACGGCCGTGCAGGATGAGCTCGACGAGGTCAATGAGACCGTCATCGTCGCCATAACGGGAGTCACCAACGGTACCGAAGACGGCGCCCAACAGGTCACTGTCACCATTGCGGATGATGACGCACCGCCCGCGGTGGCGTTTGCGGGGGCGGCGCAGAGCAATCTCGAGGGCGTGGCAACGGTGACGGCCACGGTGCAGTTGTCGGCGGCCTCGGGGCTCGCCGTGTCGGTGCCCTTTACGGTCGGTGGCACGGCCACCGGGGGC
>DATMAW010000164.1:0-6927 GCA_035559715.1 Gemmatimonadales bacterium
CGACCATGCGGCCAACACCATCCTGGTGGCGTCCAAGAAGGAACCCCGCCAGTACGCCGCCTGCGTGGTGAAGGCCACGACCCGGCTGGACGTCAACCACGCCGTGCGGCGCCTCATGAACGTGTCCCGGGTGTCGTTCGCCTCGGCCGCGGAGACGATGGCCCTCACCGGCATGATGCTCGGCGGCGTGACGGTGTTCGCGCTGCCGGAGGGATTGCCGATCTACGTGGACGAACGGGTGATGGCGCTCGACTGGATCATCCTGGGCAGCGGCAGCCGATCCTCCAAGATCCGCACCTCGCCCGAAGTCTTCCGCCGCCTGCCGGGCGCCACCATCGTCGCCGGCCTCGCCACCGACGCCTCCCCGACGGGCAAGTGATCAGCAACACCGGCCTCTTCACCCTCAGCACCGGTCACGACGCCCCATTTCCTGCCTTCAGCGTCGCAGGGAGCGACGCCTCAGACGTCGCGAGCGGAAAAACGACCTCGGCCACTGCCCCGCGGCCCTCGGTTCGATTCCGCAATGAGATGCGCGCGCCATGCTCCGCGGCGATCTCCTGGCATATCGACAATCCAAGACCCAGCCCGGCGGGCTTCGTGCTCACGAAGGCCTCGAACGGCGAATCCAGCAACTGGGGGCTCAGACCCCCTCCTTCGTCCACCACCCGGACGATCGCATTTGACCCGTCCGACACCAGGCTGATCAGCACCCGGCCCCCGTCCGGCATCGCCTCGATCGCGTTTCTTATGAGGTTCTGCAGCATCTGACGTAGACGGTCTGCCTTTCCTAGGATTTCGAGCGGCGAACTGCTCACCTCGAGGTGAATCGCATGG
This sequence comes from Gemmatimonadales bacterium, assembly GCA_035559715.1. Lineage (GTDB taxonomy): Bacteria > Gemmatimonadota > Gemmatimonadetes > Gemmatimonadales > GWC2-71-9 > JACQHC01. The sequence continues at coordinate 835 of DATMAW010000164.1, forward strand.
CCGCTCCTCTCGGCGGGCCCGGTCAATAGCGACACGGTCTCCTTGGTAAATCGAACGAGGTCGACCACCTCAGTCCTCCGGTCGTTACTCGGTGCCAAGGCCTGAAGTCGATCCGCCAGGGCGACAATCCGGTTAACCTCAGCAGGGACCAAGCGGACAACCAAGTCACGGTACTCTGGGTCGTCGATCCTGTCACATAGTCCAGACACGAAGTTCGATATCGTCGCCAAAGGTGTCCTTATCTCGTGCGCCAGAGTCGCGTACGACCGGCCCAACCGCGCGATGTGCGCCAGTCGCTCTCGGTCCCGCTCCAGCGTTAATTGGTGCTCATGAAGATAGCCGGTCTCGAGTACCGTCGCCGCGACCACCGCCAGTTCCTCGAGAAACCGGACCGCCGCCGCCGAATATGCCTCGCCGTCGCGCCGCGGACCCAGCAACACGATCCCGAGCGCGTTCCCGCTCCGTTTGAGCGCGACGAAGACCTCGATTCCGTGGCGATCCAGCGCCGCCTCGTCCGGATCCGCCAGCCATGAACTATCCCCGCGGCCCGCCACCACCCACAACACACCCTCTCTAGCCGACAGCCGCCAGGCTGCCGCGCCGACTTCCTCGGGGATCTCGTGCCCAACGCGCTCCCAAGCTTTTGGCATATCAGCTAACGACGCCCCGAGGGGCCGAATCAGCACGGTGATCCACTCTGCGCCCAGAACCTCCTGCACAATCCGTTCGAGCGCTCGTGCGGCCTCGAGCGGACGCAGAAGCCGCGCAAGGTCCCGAACGGCGTCACGGAGCGCTCGGTCAAGGTCGGGCCGGCCCCGAAGGAGATAGCGATCAATCATTCGAGTGAGATGAGGCGCCACGGGAGCGGAGACAACGATAGCAGTGATCAACGCCGCGACGAGCGCGGTGAGTGGCAACGCAATTGCGTTCTTCGCCAGGGCCGGGCTGGCGATCCTCAGCGCGGCAATGGATAGTCCACTGAGTGCCGCCACAAGAGCGATCATCGCCACCCCCCTGCCGATCACCAATCGCAAGTCGAGCAGTCGGTGACGGATGATCGCGTGACCGACCAGAAGGACCAACGGCAGAACAGAGTAGGGCCCCAGCATGGCCAGCGAGGACCGACCCGTCATCAGAGGTAGCAGGAGGTTCGCCGTCAAACCGCCAGCTGTCGCAATCGCGAGACCTACACCGAGAAACTGCAACTGAACCCGCGCCAGACCTTTGGCCCTACGCCATCGATCGACAAATATTCCGAAGGCCGTCAGCCAGCAGATCAAAAAGTACCCGGCGAAAGCTCCGTACAGCGGGCCAGCTTCGCGCCGCAGACCCTCGTCCGACAACCTGACATCGTGAACGACCAATCCTCCAACTGAAAGCGCCGCAAGGGCAATTCCGATCACGACGGCCGTTATGACGATGTAGCGGGGGGGCCATTCCCCGCGACGAGGATAAATGGTCGTGAAACCGAGGAACGCCCCTGGCAAGATGCTCGCGCTCGCGAACGCCAATCTGCCCCACCACTCAGGTGACCAGCCGGCGTGCACTGCTGCAACCGCGAAAATCCAGCAACCCATCGGGCCTGTCCACGCCACAAACCAGCGGTTGACAGCGCGCGCCGGAGCTGCCCGAAACACAGCCGCTCCCAAGCCACAAATCGCGAAAGCGAGAACAATCAACGAAAAGGTCGCAAGACTCATTCGCCTGTAGCCCCTAAAACCACGGCTGTGTGAGACCCTCCCATCGAGTGGGCATGAACCAGAACATTTCGAATCCGGGCCGCGCGCGACCTGTTCGGAACATAGTCGAGATCACACTCTGGGTCACGCTCCTGAAAATTGATCGTCGGCGGCACCCGCTGGTCCCGGAGCGACAAGCACGCGGCGACTACCTGCATAGCGCCGCTCGCCGCCAACGATTGGCCACACATCGCCTTGAGCGATGAAATCGGCACGTTGTAGGCGTGCCGTCCGAGAGCTCGCTTTATACCGGCCGTCTCTGCCAGATCGTAATCGATCATTCCGTTGCCGTGCGCGGCGATGTAGTCGATGTCATCTGGGCGGAGTCCGGACCGGCGCAGGGCCGACCCGAAGACATCGGCGATCACCCCACCGGAAAGGTCAACCTTGCGGAGATGCTCGCCTTCCGCCGCACTATCGCTTCCCAAAAAGCGGGCGTAAACCTTTGCTCTTCTCGAGCGTGCATGCTCGGCGTCCTCTAGGACGACCATGGCAGCCCCCTCCCCCAGCACCAACCCCGTCCGATGGCGCTCGAAGGGTCGGCATGCCGCTTCTGGCGGCCCGCTCCACTTTGCCAGCACTCCCACGTTGTAGAACGCCTGCAACGAGTATGCGGAGAGGGGCGTCTCGCAGCCGCCGGCAACTACCACCGTCGCTTCGCCGCAGGCAATTCTTTCGGCCCCCAAGGCGATGGCGTCGAGTCCTGCAGCACAGGCCGTCGCCACACTCATCGCGCGCCCGCGGGCGTGCGCCGTGATCGCGATGTGGCTGGTGGCCGCGTGGGCCGGAAACTCTAAAACGGTCCACGGCACGACTTCCTCACCCCGCATGAAGGCACTGAAACTGTGCTCGTGGATGTCCACGACACCGCTCATTGAGGTCCCCACGGAAACCTGCACCCGCTCGTTCCGAACCTGGGCCTCTAAAACCCGGCTATCCTCAAGAGCCATCCTCGCCGCTGCCACTGCGAACTGGCTGAACCGGCCCGCTCGACGAAGGGCAACGGTTGGCAACCACATGTCGGCCTGAAAATCACGGACCTCAGCCACCACCCGGCATGGAGGGGGTAGCGAGTCGCAAGAGAACCGAGTGGCTAGCCCAACTCCGGAGATTCCGCTCAGCGCTGCCGACCAAAAGCGTTCGACTCCGGTCCCGATTGGAGAGACGATCCCGAGTCCGGTGATGACGACCTCCCGTCGAGCCATGGCCAGCCCTCTTGCTGAATTCCGACGAATTGCAGGGCATTTTAGCGTAAGGCTACGACGAGGAGGAAGAAATGGCCAGCCGGCTGCGAAAGGACTCGATCGGGACGCTGCGGGGGGGCTAGCGCCGAATGCCCGCGCGTCCTGTCAGGACGTCGTCCACATCCCCCGGGCTAATGGTCGCGATGTCACCCCACACGGAGCATTTCAACGCCGCAACAGCAGCCGCCGTATCGACAGTCACTTGGATGTCCCGTCCCCTCAGTGCTGCCCACAGGAACCCGGCGACGAAGGCATCCCCAGCTCCGACGGGGTCTACAACCTCGACTGGATACGAAGTTCGCGGACGCACCATACGCTGTCCGTCGAACGTCACCGATCCCGCAGCCCCCATCAGCAGGCTGACGGTTGCCCGGGGCGCGTATACCGCGAGCGCTTTCAACGCCTCTTCCGGTGCCTCCTCGAGATCGAAAACCGAACGCGCCTCCTCCAAGCCGACGAACACGTAGCGAGCACGGGGGAGGACCGCCATGGCGAACGTGCGGGCTTCGGATGGCGACCACAGGGCCGCGCGATAGTTGACATCAAACGACAGCGCTGGGGCCTCGGCCAGTATACGCTCCGCCAAAATGCGACTCGTCAGCCCGAGCGCCGGTGTGATGCCTGTGAGATGGACCACGCGGGCCGCTCGAATCGCCGTCCAGTCGACTTCCTCCTGGCTGAGTCGCGTAAAGGCCGAGTCACGCCGGTCATACAGGACTCGAGTGGGTCGAGGCGCAGCCCCATATTCAAGGTAGTACAGGCCCAACCGCTCACCGGGTTTCGTGCGGACGTACGAGCAGTCCACACCGTGTCCAGCAAGTTCCCGCCGAATGCGCTCGCCCCACGGGTTTGCGGGTACAGCTGTGATCAACGCCGTTTTCAGACCAAGTCGGGCCGCCGCCGCAGCGACGTTGGCCTCTGCCCCGCCGAACTGGACATCCAAAGTCCGGGCATTCTCGAAACGATCCGGGGCACGCACGGCAAGGCGCAACAGCACCTCGCCAAGCGTTACGAGATCCCAGACCGGACCGGTCATCTGGAGCCAACCGCCAACGACGTGCGCATCACCGGTAGTGCCCCACCGCCTTGCGCAGGCAGTTTCGCCCCCGGGTGCCGCCCCGGTTCACCTGATTCGATGTCCTTCGCCCCCCGGATCAGCCTCGGCCGCCCTGCGATGCGTCTCCAACAAACGCGCTGCAGGTCCGTGGGCCCGAGCAGCATGAACGTTTGACCGCATAAAGCGCACGCCGATTTTGACCACGTGCCCTGTGCTTCTACAGCCCTCAGGACGTCGGGAACCCGCCCAGCCCAGACTCCCGAAACGCTTGAGAATCGTCCGCACCACCAGTCCGGGTAACTGTGAAAAATCAGTGACAGCAAAGGAGATCCCTAGACATCCCGTCAGCTGTTCGCCTATTCTAGCAGCCACCAGATCGGGCCGCCTCGGACGGGCAGCACCCACGATCCACGCGGGGGGGAGTAGTGACTCATCGTAATACCGCCAGCGTCGACGGCGAGCCCCCCACCGCGGTTGCGTCCTGGAACGGCGGGCCCTCGAGGCGATCCCCGGCCTGTGTCGCCACCTTCACGTCGCTGCCTACGCCACCACCCCACGAAGCGCAGGTTGTCCGGCCTGCGAGTCCCTCCCGGTCTCCCCGAAGCAAAGGAGTGCACCAATGACGCACGTGGGTCTGCTCGCCCTTGCCACTGTGTTGCTCGCCCTGGCGATTTTCGTTTTTCGCGCCAAACCAAGGAGCCCGGTAAATCGCTGGTTCTCCGTCTTCACGTTGCTCACAGCCGCCTGGACGATTGGTATAGCGCTCCTGCGTTTACACGCACCTTCTGAGTTCGCCCTCAAGCTCACCTTCGCCAGCGCAAGCCTCACGCCTGCCGCGTTTCTGGCGTTTCTCCGCTCTTACCCTTCACCGGCGGCCTGGCCGCCGCCCGCCGTGTTTCGCTCCGTTGCCTCAGGAGGCCTGCTCTTTGCTGGGCTGGCCTCGTTCTCATCTCTCGTGGCATCGGACCCGACCATCTCGCCGATCGGATTCACGCGGCAGGTGGGGCCACTCTATGGTCCCTTCGTGGCCTACATGCTGCTCGCTTGCGGCCTCGACATCGCGACCCTGGTTGCCAGACTCCGTCGAGCAACGGGCCTCGCTCGACTCCATCTCTGGTACTTGACAGCAGGGGTGACGCTAGCATCGGCAGGAGCCCTCGGGTCGAATCTCCTGCTTCCAGCTCTCACCGGTCAAACCAGCCACACCCACCTGGGTCCCTACTTCTTAACACCGTTCGTTCTTCTGACCGCCCACAGCATCATTCGTCATCGATTGCTCGACCTCCGGCTGGTGGTCCACCGTGGCCTTACCATCGTCATCGCCAGCGCGGTCTCGTTGATTCCAGTTGGCCTCTTCGTTGTTTTGTTCAGGCCACTGGGCTTCGGCCAAAGTTCGATGGAGTCGCTGAGCTTTCTGCTCGCGCTGGTTGCCGTCACGCTTCTGGTGCCACCGACCCGAGACCTGGCCGGTCACCTGCTTGATCGCTACCTGTACCGATCTCGTCTCGGCTTCGCGGAAACTGTCGCTCATGTCAGCCGGACCCTGCGCCGCCTGCTGCGCCTACGCGACCTTGCAGCTGTCGTCGCACCACCACTCAGATCGGCCACCGGTGCCGAGGGAGTCCTGGTGTTCGTGCGTGACGAGGACGGCGTCTTCAAAAGCATCGGAACGTGTCTGGCTCCCACGGCGCAAATGCCAGTTCTCGAGGAGTTGCCTTCATTCGTGCACTCCGATCTGGAGAACTCCGAACGCTTGATGGTTGGCGATGACCCAGCCACCGCCGTGCCCCCGACCGAGGTTCAGCGCTTTCTCCGTGACAACAAGATCGCCGTCCTCCAGGGCATCGTGTTCGAGGACGCGGTCATCGGGGCCATTGCCCTCGGGCCCAAGCTGTCCGGCGACCCGTTCTATGCCCAGGACCTGAGCCTGTTGACCACGCTGGCCAACCAGGCCGGCATCGCGATCAAGAACGCCCAGCTCTACACGGAAGTCGTGCTGGCCAATGAGTACCTCATGAACATCCTGGCGACCATCGAGAGCGGCGTGATCTCC
>DATMAW010000165.1:0-33425 GCA_035559715.1 Gemmatimonadales bacterium
GGCCATTCAGCAGCGCGAGATGGCCGAGCTTGGCGTCGCGGCCGGGACCCGAATCCTCCGTGGGTTGTGGCTGAACGGCGGCGTGCGGTGGCGCACCTATGACGCGCCCATTGCGCTGCAACGCTGGCGATTCGTGGAACTCGGCGCCGCGGCGCGCGTCCCATTCGCCGCGCCCGGCCTCACCGCCCTCGGACGGTTCACGCTGCTTCCGTCCATCGCCGTCTCGGGTGGCGGAAACCCCGACGCCACCGCGAGCGCCGCGATCGGGGTGGAGTACGCGCCGGGACGGATCGGCGTGCAGCTGCTGTACGCGCGCGAGCGATACGAGTTCCCCGCGCCGAGCGTGCTCGTGGCGCCGCGCCTGGAGCAGGTCTCCATGGTGATGCTGCGAGGAACCGTGCGGCTGCTAGGCGCGGGCGCGTGGGGCCCGTTCTGACGCCGCGCGGCTGAGGCGTTCCACCTCATCCTGCCCCGCGAGCAGTCGTTCCACCTGATCGCTCAGCTCGCGCGCGGCCCCGAGATTGTGCGTGATGTTGTCCAGCGTGACGGTGCCGGCGCGCAGGCGCAGCAAATCCACGCGCAGCGTTTCGAGCGCCGCCACGGTTTGCGCCAGCCGACCGGTGGCCGCCTGCCGCGCCTCGCGCAGGAGGTCCATCGCGTGTCGCGCGTCCTCGTGCGAGTCCCCCACTCCCGCGCCGGCAAGCAACGCATCCAGTTCGCGAATCCGCTCGCGCATGCGCTGCGCGTCCGCCTCGAGTGCGTGCACCACGCCCGGCAAGTCGCCAAGCGCTTCCCGCGTGGGTTTGGGCAACGCCTCGAACAACCCCTCCACCACCATCCCGATGGCGACTTCCGTGGGCCGCCGCGTGAGGGCGGGGGCCCCGGTCCTTGCCTCGACGCCAATTCCCGCGAGACGGAACAGGAGCCGGCCGATGGCGCCGCGCCACATCTTGAGGCGCCGCTTGCCGCTGGTGTCGGTGCGCTTGTCGCCGCGGTGCCAGGCGACCATGCCCGCCACGGCGGATAACAGGCCGCCGGTGACGAGCGCGGCCTCGGGCATCCCGGACGCGCCGCTCAGGGTGAGCATCGCGATCGCGGCCCCGACTCCCGCCGCGCCCCAGCGGCGCAGGCGGCGGGCGTCAGCCTCGTGATCCTTTCCAAACAGGTGAACCAGTTCTTCCTCGCGTCGGTCCACGTCCTGTTGCAGGCCCACAAGGACGTCATCCCGCCCGTAGCCGGCCCTGAGCAAACGCCGCGCGCTCAGCGCAATGAATGACAGCGGCACGCTGATCAAACCGCCGATCAACGCGAATCCAGCGAGGGTGAGAACCGCCTCGCCCGTGAAGAGCAACGCCGCCGGGATGCCCAGGGTCAACGGGGCCGTGAGGCCGATGACCGCCGCGCGCGTGTCATCCGCCTTGCGATCGGCGATGAACGCGCGTACCGCAGGCGGCAATTCGTGGCGGCGCTCCACCACGCCGCCCAACGCGTCGGTGACCTGCACGGCCTGCTGCACGCGGTCCGCCGGCGACTTGGCGAGCAGCCGGTCCACGAGGCCGGTCAGCGTGCCGGGAAGACCGGGCGCCACGGTGCGGAGCGGTGGCGCCGGTCGCGAGATGTGCTTCGCCAGAATGGTGGCGGGGGTATCGCCCTCGAACGGCATCGCGCCCGAGAAGGCATAGAACGCCACGACGCCCAGAGAATACAGATCGCTGCGATGGTCCACGGGCTCGCCACTCGCTTGCTCGGGGCTCATGAACTGGGGTGTGCCCACGATCTCAGTGCCGGTGGGTTCGCCGCGGGCCGTGCGCACCTGGGCGATGCCGAAGTCGGTCACGAGCGCCCGGTCCGTGCCTGCCTCGAGCAGGATGTTCTCGGGCTTCACGTCGCGGTGCACCACGCCTTGCGCGTGGGCGTGTCCGAGGGCCCAGGCCACCTCACGCAGAATGCGGGAACCCACGGCGACCGGCAGCGGGCCCCGGGCCTCCACGCGCTGGCGCAGCGTCTCGCCCTGGATGTAGGCCATCACGATGAACACGAACTCGCCTGCCTCTTCCACCGCGTGAATCGGGACGATGTTGGGATGGGAAAGACGGGCGGCCGTGCGTGCTTCGCGCAGAAAGCGGGCGCGCGTCTCCGGATGCGACGCCTGCGCGGGTGGCAGGAGCTTGATGGCCACGGGGCGCTCGAGCACCACGTCGCGGGCGAGATAAACGATCCCCATTCCGCCGCGGCCGATCTCGCGCTCGATGGAGTACCGGCCGGCGATAGCGGCCTGGAACCCCAGCAGATCGGCGGGCGGAGACGGACCGCTCAAGGGGCGCGCTTGAGACTACTCAACGCCACGCCCACCACCACCACCGTCACCGCCCCGATCACGTTGTGCCATAGGAACGACACGGCCGGGGCGCCGAAGTTGACCGCGGCGACGGCGCTCATGCCGGCGATCAATCCAAAGAACGCGCCCGCCGCGCGCGCGCCCGGCACCATCGCCAGCAGGAAGACGCCAAGGATGGAACCGTAGAAGAACGAGCCGAAGCGGTTCACGACTTCGATCAGCGACCCGAGCGTCGCCGCGAACGTCGCCACCACGCACGCGAACACGCCCCAGAACGCCGTGGCCGCCCGGGAGACGAACAGGTAGTGGCCGTCGCTCGCCTCGGGTTTGAACCAGCGGCGGTAGAAGTCCACCACCGTGGCCGTGGACAGTGAGTTCAACTCGGCGGCGATGCTGGACATGGCCGCCGCCATCACCGCGGCGATGAAGATTCCCGCGAAGCCCAGCGGCAGCGCGGTGAGCACGAAGTGGGGGATGATATAGTTCACGTCCCGCGGATTCTCTCCGGTCACACGCCCGGCGAGCGCCAGCGCCTCCGCGCGCACGGCGTTCACCTCGGCCTCGCGCGCGCGGAACGCTTCTCGCGCGGCGGACTCCCCCGCGCCGCCGCCCGCCGCGGCATCCGCCAGCGCCTGAGCCGCTTGGGTTCGTCCGGCCAGAGCCTGCCGGTAACGCCCGCTCAGGCTCTCGTACAGGGCGGCGTCGGCCGCGCGGACCCGCTGCTCGTGCGCGGGATTGAACAACAGCGGCGGCGCCTGAAACAGGTAATAGACGAACACCAGCACGCCGATCAGCAGCACCAGCGCCTGGAGCGGGATCTTCCAGTACGCGCTCATCAGCAGGGAGCTTCGCGCCTCGTCCACCGAACGCGCCGTGAAGTACCGCTGCGCCTGGCTCTGATCCGTACCGAAGTAGGACATGGCGAGGAACGTGCCGCCGATGACGCCGGACCAAAACGTGTAGGTCTCGTTCGGGCTGAACGAGAAGTCGAACACCCGCGTGCGGCCCGCGGCGCCGGCAATCCGCAGCGCGTCGTCCGGGTTCACCGGGAGTTGGACGAGCAGCACGATCACAAGCGCCACGATGCCGAACACGATCAGCACCATCTGCTTCACGTCCACCCACGTCACGGCCTGCACGCCCCCGATCATGGTGTACAGCACCGTGGGAACTCCCATGATGGCGACGGACCACGCCATGTCCCATCCGAAGATGGCCGAGAATACCACGGCCGGCGCCGCGACGATGGTGCCGCACGACATGCCGCGCGACAGCAGGAACAGGAAGGCGGTGAGCGAGCGGGTCCTCGCGTCGAACCGGCGCTCGAGGTACTCGTAGGCGGTGAACACCTTGGCGCCGTGGAGGAACGGCACCAGCGTCACGCCCAGGATCACCATGGCGATCGGCAGGCCGAAATAGAATTGCACGAACCGCATGCCGTCGGTGGCGCCCTGCCCCGTGGTGCCGATCATCGTGATGGCGGAGAGCTGCGTGGCCATCACCGAGAGGCCCACCGCCCACCACGGGATGTTGCGGTTGGCGAGGAAGTAGCCTTCGATCTCTTTGGTGCCCTTGGCGCGGCGCACGCCGTCGCCCACGACGTACACCAGGTACGCCACCACGATCAGCCAGTTGAGCCAGTGCATGCGCGCGGGGTCAGCCGGTGTAACGAGCCTGCAGCAGCCACAGAAGGAGTAATGTGGCGAGCTGCACGGTCATGACCTTGAGCAGGGTGCGGCGAAAGTGGCCGCGGTCGTCGGGCATGAGGGGCGGGCCGTCGGTTGGCCCGCAAGGTATCACGCGGTGAGGGATCGCGGGACCCTGGACGTGGCCGGGGCCAGCCCGTGTCGCCCGCCGTGGACTTCGTGACCGTGGAGAAACGCGTGTCAATCCTGCTCGTGGAGCGCACGTCGTGCGCTGCCGGATTCGATCCGACCACGGCGATTCTTCGGGCAGCCGGCGGATCACCCGGCTACCCCACCACCGCCTCGGCCTCCATCTCGAGCAAATACTCCGGCCCCACCAATCGCGCCTCGACCAGCGTGTTGGCCGGACGAACCTCGGCGAACCGCTCGCCATGCGCGCGCGCCACGGGTTCCCAATGCGCGATGTCGCTCACGAACACGCGCGTGCGCACCACGTGCTCGAGCCGAGCCCCGAGCGACTGCAGCGCTCCTTCGATCTTGTCGATCACGAAATGGGCCTGGGCCACGGGATCGTTGCCGCCGATCAGGCGATCGCCGTGCGCGGCCGTGGTGCCGGAGACGAAGATCCGATCACCCACGCGCACGGCGCGGCTGTAACCCGCGAATCCCTCCCACGGCGTGCCGCTCTGCGCGTGCGTGCGACCACCCGGCCCGGGCTGCACCTCGTAGGGGGGCGGGAACGAATCCACGTGATGACTGAGATCCCCGGCCGCCGTGAGAAACGGCGGCTTGCGGTACTCGTCGCCGCAGTCTCCCGGAATCGGCGCCAGGCCGGCTGACGCGGCCTCGAGTTCGCCGCGGTCACGATCGTCGAGCGAGAACTCGAAGACGCGCAACGTGTCCGCGATGTGCTCGCGCTCTCCGAGTCGCGCGCCGACGATGACGGCGGCGACGGCAGGCTGCTCGAGCACGTACCGACTCGCAACGTTCGCCACGGGCACACCGTGTCGCCGGGCCACCGCGGCCGCCGCGGAGAGCAGGCGCTGAAACCGCTCCCATCCGCCCGCGGCTTTGATGAATCGCCCGTACTTCATGAGCGGCCACGTGTCCAGTCGCTTCCAGTCAGGCTCCGCCCGGCCGAGCCACGACTCCGTCAGGAAGCCGCCCGCGAGCGTGCCGTAACACAGCAGTTTCACGCCGCGTTCGCGGCAAAACGGGATCATGCGAGCGGCAGGCCGGCGATCGAGCAGCGAGAAGCACACCTGGTTCGACACGATCTCGATCCCGCTCGACAGGGCGACGCGGAGGTGGGCCGTGTCGAAGTTGGTGAGGCCGAGGTGGCGGATCAGGCCTTCGCCTTTCAGCTCTTGCAGCCAAAACAGGCAATCCAGCCAGCGTGGATCCGCGTAGCTCCAGGCATGGAACTGCAGCAGGTCAATGCGATCGGCGGCGAGACGCTGCAGCGACCGCTGGACGGCGGCTCGCACGTCCTGCCTGGTGACGGGTCCGGGCTTGGGCACCCACTTCGTGAGGCACTCAACCGCGTTCCGCCCCCGCCCGGCGACGAACCGACCGGCGACATCCTCGGCGGAGCCGTAGTGGTCCGCCATGTCGAACGTCGTGAGGCCGGCCCGGACGTACGGCTCCATGGCGGAAGCCGCTCGGTCGAGATCCACGCTGCGCCCGCCCCGCTCCATATCGGCGATCTGCCACAGGCCGGTCACGATCCGCGAGATCGTGAACCCGGTAGCCAATTCCACCCGTTCAACAGGTCTGCTCATCGTCTGGACGCTCCGTGCGGCTGTTTGAAAACGCTACTCCGGGGGAAGCCTGGCGAACACCGCCTGCACATCCACGCCACTCCGCCGCAGCTTGCCCATGTCCCGCAGGTACACGCCGCTCCCGAGCGCCATGACGACGAGCCACACGTACGTGGAGTGGTAGTACCACTCCGGCTGCGTCTTGGAGAGGTCGTTCCAGACGTGCACCCCGAGGAACGCACTCAGCGCCACGACGCCGGCTCCCGCCACGGCGACGCGCACACCGGGCGACGTGAGCACCCGAATGTCGCGCGCGATCACGGGGTTCTTCACCGGCAGCGCGAGCACGCTCAACGCCATGAGCCAGAAGTTCACGAGCATGGACGTGACGAGAATGTCCACGCCGAGAAAGAAATCTCCGGCCACGTGACTGCCAATCACGCCGAGGGTCGCCATCACACCACTGGCGATGAGCGCCACGTGAGGAGTGTGGCGCGTGGGATGCACCCGAGCCACCACGCGCGGAAAGATGCCGTCCTCCGCCCACGCGAACATGAGCCGCGAAACCGCCAGCAGCATGGCGGGAAGATCGTTGGTGAGGGCCACGGCCGCCCCGGCCACGATCGCCACCGTCCAGGCCGGCGACAGGACATAGCTCATCAGCCCCGGCGCGGTGACGTCGCGTTGCACCGCCTGCTCGGCCACATAGCTCCACGGAACGGCGTGATACACCGCGGCCGTGAACGAGAGATAGAACGCGCCCACGATCACGACCGCGAGCCCAATCGCCAGCGGGAGCGTGCGATTGGGATCGCGTGCCTCCCCGCCGGCCTGCGCGATCGAGTCGAACCCGATGAAGCTCGAGAACAGGAGTACCGACGCCGGAAGGAGCGTCGCGAGGTTGAACGGTGGCGCGGACGGCGGAACGATCTCCCGTCCGTCTCGATCCAGCACCGCGGCCGCGAAATCACGGTGATCGAAGGCGAACCCCGTGACAATCACGACGCTCCCGAGCGCGAACATGAGCAACATGAGCGGCACCAGCGTCCGCTCATACGACTTGAGGCCGCGCAGGTTGACTGCCACGAACGTCCACAGAAAGGCGAGCGCCACCGTGAGGCGTACGGGGCGGCGCTCGAGCGCTTCGGCCGTGCCTTGCCAACCGATCGCGGCGGCGATGTCGCGCAGAAACGGGACGAGCACGTATGCCACGACTCCGATGGCGATGGACAACCCGAACCATTGGGAGAAGCTCGCGACGAAGCCGAGGTAGGGACTCAGCGCGCGGCTCGCGTACACGTAGCTGCCACCGGCGCGCGGCATCGCCGAGGCGAGAACGGCATAGGCCAGCGCCGCCAGCACTGCCGGGACCGCCGCCACCACGAACGCAGGCAGGACGTACGGGCCAATCCCCGGCACGCTGCGCTGGATGGAGAACGGGATGACGTTGATGGCGGCGCCGATCATGGAGCAGATGCCGGTCGCCACGAGACCCAGGAGGCCAAGCTCCCGCGACAGCCCGGATCTGCCCGCCGGGCCGGAGGAAGACGTCACCAGGGGTGAAGGAAGACGATGGTCACCGCCTCACGGCAGGTCCGTACAACACCCGTCCCGGCCGCGCCGCGGTCATGGCGCCGTTCTCGTACACGACGGCGCCGTTCACGATCACCAGCGAGAATCCCTCGGCGTACTGGTGGGGCCGCTCGAACGTCGCCGCGTCCCGCACGCGCTCCGGATCGAACACCGCGACGTCCGCCTTCATGCCCGGGCGCAGCACGCCGCGGTCGAGCAGGCCGAGCCGCTGCGCCGGGAACGACGCCATCTTGCGGACCGCCTCTTCCAGCGCAATCGCCCGCCGCTCCCGCACGTACACACCGAGCACACGCGCGAACGTCCCGTAGCTTCGTGGATGCGGATTGGCGCGACCATAGATCGGGATCTCGCCGTCCGAGCCGATCATGGTGGCGGGATGCCGCAGGATGCGCTCCAGGTCGGCCTCGTTGATGGCGTGAAAAATCCCCTGACAGCCGCCGCGCTCGACGATCCAGTAGGCCGCCTCGGCGGCGTTTTCGAGCGTGGGCTCCATCCCGCGCAGGCGGGAGATGTCCGCCAGGGTCTTGCCGGCGAGCGTGCTGTCCCAGCTGCAGCTCGCCACCACCACGTTCTTCGGATCACCGCCACCCCGTTCCAACCGGAGAATGCGGACGGTCTCTTCCTTGATCCTGGCGCGGGTCGCCGGATCCTCGAGCCGGCCCAGCACGTCCTCGCGGCGGCCCTCCTGAGCCCAGGCCGGAAGCAGCGCCGCCTGGATGCTCGTGCTCGACGCCGTGTACGGGTATTGGTCAATTGTGGCATCTACGCCGCGAGCACGTGCCTCGTCCACGAGCCGCAGCGTCTCGACGCTTCGGCCCCAGTTCCCCGGACCCACCACCTTATGATGCGTCACCTGTGTCGGGAGCCCGCCTTCCTCGCCGATCCGGATGGTCTCGCTCACGCTGGCCACGACGCCGGAGGCCTCGTCGCGCATGTGCGAGATGTAGATCCCGCCATGGCGGGCGGCGACCTTCGCCAGCTCGATCACTTCTTCCGTGGGCGTGAACGTGCCGGGCACGTAGAACAGCCCGGAGCTGAGCCCGAAGGCCCCGTCTCGCATTCCCTGCTCCACCAGCGCGCGCATCCGGTCCAACTCTTCGGGCGTCGGACGGCGATTCACGTCGCCGATCACCGCCGAGCGTACCGAGCCCTGCCCGATGAAGCTCCCGATGTTCACCGACTTGGGGAGCGAATCGAGCCGCGCGAGGAACGGACCGAGCGGGACCGGCGAGCCTCCGTCTGGTCCTTCGATCAGCGTGGTGACGCCCTGCCGCACGTAGTTGTCGGCGGTAGGAACCTCGAAGATGCCGCGGCGCGCGTGCGTGTGGATGTCAATGAATCCCGGGGCCACCACCTGTCCCCGCACGTCCACCACGCGGCGCGCGGGCTCCGTGATTGCTGGAGCGATCCGAGCGATCGCGTCACCGCGAATGGCCACGTCGCCGCGAAACCAGGGATTCCCGGTGCCGTCCACGATGCGGGCGTTCTTCAGCAGGAGATCGTACGGGCCGGTTTGCGCGCCGGCGGAACCCGTGATGGCCACCACGAGCGCGAGCACAATCAACGTGACCTTCATGCGCGAGAGGGAAAGAGCCAGCGCGAAGCTCGCTCCGGATCGCGGCAGTGTCCAGCGCGAGCCGCGGCGGCCGGGACGGTCCGCTCGTGCTGCCTCGCCGAGTGAAACCCCCGCGCCGGTCAGCGCGGAATCTCCCCCGTCAGGATCGCCGCCAGTTTCACGGCGTCGATGTTTCCGCCCGACACGACGCACACCACCTTGCCGCTCCCGGCGCGCCCGGTGAGCGCCGCCGCCACGGAGGCTGCCCCCGCCCCTTCCGCAATGACGCGTCCCCGCTCGACCAAGAGGCGAAGCGCATCCGCTACCTGGCGGAGCGAGACCACAACGGAGCCCGCCAGCACGCGCTTCGCCAGCGGCCACATCTCCGGCAGCATGCTCCGCCCGCCGATCCCATCCACGAAGCTCGGCGTGTGCGCGATCGCCTGCGGCGAGCCGGCCGCCAGCGATGCGGCGAACGGAGCGGCGGTCTCGACTTCGCAGGCGAACACCCTGACGGCGGGCGCCCGGGCCCGGATCGCACACGCGATCCCGCTGGAGAGCCCACCGCCCCCGAACGGCACCACGACGGAGTCAACATCCGGCAGGTCCTCGAGGATCTCCAGGCCGATCGTCCCGTGTCCCGCGATGACGTTGGCGTCCGCGACCGGATGGATGAACAGCCCGTCCATGCCAGGATAGTGATGATCCGTGATGACGTTCCACCACGTCTCGAACGGGACCCTGACCGCGCGGGCTCCGAGGCGCTCGAGTGCCTCGAGCTTGGTCCTGGGCGCGCTGTCCGGGACGATGGCCGTGGCGGGAACGCCGAGCCGCCGGGCGTGCCACGCCACGCCCTGCGCCATGTTGCCCGCGCTCGCCGTGCACACGCCGCGCTTCAGCCGGTCGGGTGGCGCAAGCAGCATGGCGTTGCCCGCGCCGCGCACCTTGAACGAGCCGATCGGTTGGAGGTTTTCCAGCTTGAGATACACATCGGCGGGCGCGTCAATCTCGAGCCGCAACAGCGGCGTTCGAACCACCACGGGCGCCAGGCGCGCCCGTGCGGCCTCGATGGCGGCAAGCGGCACGTCGCCCAGAGGCTTCATCAGGTAACGAGCCCCAGGACCGCCGTTGCCCGCCCTGACTTCACCCGCCAGCCGATCGCGGTGCGCACCGCCCGACGATTGGTCACTTCCGCGGCTTCGCGTTCGAGCGCCGGAGACGCGAGCCCGACCGCGATGCCACGGCCCCACGTCGCAGCAGCAGCGCGCGATCCGCCTCGGGATCTCTGCTGTAGATGATGGAATGGGCACCCGTGATTCGAGTCACCGGCAAACCCGCACGTTTCCGCCGCGTTCCCGAACTCACGTTCGACTATCGCTTCACGGCCACGAGCAGCCCGTCGCGAATCGGCACGATGCTCGCGATCCAGCCGGGGTCTTCGGTGACGAGCCGCGTGAACGTCCGTACGCCCACCGTGTCGGCCGACTGGTCCGAAGGATCGAAGATCTTCCCATGCCAGAGGAGATTGTCCGCGACGAGCAGTCCGCCGGGGCGGAGCTTCTCACGGATCACGGGGAGCGCGGCCGGGTAGCCTGCCTTGTCAATGTCGTTGAAAATCAGATCGAACGGACCCGCCGCCTCGCGCAGCACCTGCACGGACTCGCCCACGGTGTATCGCACCACGCCGCCGAGGCCGAGTCGCTCGAGATGCGCGCGGGCTCTGGCGGAGAGATCGGCGTCCCACACGGTGTGATCCACGGTCCCGCCGCCATTCTCCTGCACGGCTCGCGCGAACCACGCCGTGGAGTATCCGAACCCGGACCCCAGCTCGAAGACGCTGCGGGCCCCGCTCAGGCGAGCGAGCAGGTAGCAGAAATAGCCGGCGGCCGGACCAATGATCGGGAAGTCCGATCGCGCGGCCAGCGCCTCCATCGCCTGAAGCTCGGCCGCGCGCTCGGGAACCAGCGCGTCGAGGTGCGCGACGACGGCGGGTGCCACGAGGTCCATGGGCTTCGCGCCCGACGCCCCAGGTTTCTGCGCGCCAACTCGCGGCACGGAGGTCAGGAGCCTGTCCTCGTGGTCGCGGCCTCGCGCTGCCCGACGTTCCTCCCCCGCACGCCGGCGTCCAGCAATCTGACCAGCTCCGCTCCGAATCGCGGAAGATCCTTCGGCACCCGCGAACTGATGATGTTGCCGTCCACCGCGACGGGCTCATCCACCCAGATCGCGCCCGCGTTGACGAGGTCGTCCCGAATGCCAACGGTGGACGTCATGCGGCGTCCCCGCACGATTCCGGCACTGATCAGGACCCAGGGCCCGTGGCAGATCGTCGCGATGACCTTGCCCGCCTCGTGCACCTCCCGCACGCGCTGCAACACAACCGGCTCGCGGCGAATCTTGTCCGGCGCCCAGCCGCCCGGGGCCAGCAGTCCCACGAGCCGATCAGCGGGAACGTCGCGCACGTGCGCATCCACCGGGCAGGGATAGCCGTGCTTGCCGCGATACGATGACTCGCCGATTCCGGCGAGGATGACTTCGTATCCGGCCTCTTCCAACCGGAGTTTGGGGTACCAGACCTCGAGGTCCTCGTACTCTGGGCCCACCACGATGAGAAATGTTCCGCGCGACATGGCGTAGCCTTGCGGAGGGTGATGTCATGGCGTCCCCCGGGGGGAACGCGTTCCTCACAACGTTAGCTCATCTTGGCGCGGTCGGCTGCAGCCGAGGGCGGTCCGGATACCATCCAGCAGTTGACGGCGGTCTCGCGCGGAGCCAGGATTGCACTGATGATGGCGCGCCTCTTCAAGTGGCTGCTACTCGCGGCGCTCCTCTGCGCGGCCTTCGTCATCTACTCCTACCTCGGCGCCCGCATCACGGCCGGCAAAGTCCTCGGCCCAAACCCACCCGTGTCCGACCGCACGATCGAGTTCGCCTTTGACGGCGTGCCCGACCTGCAAGGGCGACCGCGGGCGTGGGTGATCACCTACCGCGCGAGCAGACTGCCGGGCGTGCGTCGGGTGCAAATCTACGTTTCTCCAATGGGCGAACTGATCGCCACTCGACCGGCCGACCTTTCGACGCGCCTGGATGCCTGGGAGAAATCCAGGCTTCCCTGACCGTCACATTCGGCGAAGGCGGCGAACGACGCGATCCTACTCATCGCTCCAACCTCTCGTACAACCGGCTCAACACCGCGTGCAGATCTGGCTGCTCATCCAGTACCGGCAATAACGGATCTCGCTTCAACTTCTTCATCCGGGCCGGCGCCGTCTTGATCGTGAACGCATCCAGGCGGAGCTTCGCGTTGACCTCGCTCCACTTGAGCGGCATCGACACCGGCGCACCGGGAAGCGGCCGCACGCTGAACGGAGCCGCGAGCAAGCGCCCGTGCCCGTTCTGCACGAAGTCGATGTAGACCTTCCCTTCCCTGCGGTCCGGATTCCGCGTAATCGTGGCCACCTCCCGCATCTCCTGCGACACCACGCGCGCGAGGACTTGCCCAAAGGCACGCGACTGGTCGTACGTGAGCTGGCGACCCATGGGCAACAGCACGTGAAGCCCGGTGGAGCCGCTGGTCTTGATGAAGCAGGGGAGTTCGATTTCGTCGCACAGCCGCCGGATGGCGAGCGCCACCTCGATCACGTGCGTGAACGGCGCTTCCTTGGGATCCAGGTCCAGAATGCACCAGTCCGGCTGCTCCAGCGTCCCGATCCGACTGGCCCAGATGTGCAAAGGGATCGCCGCCATGTTGGCGATGTACGTCAAGGCCGCTTCGTTGTCGCACACGAAGTAGTCCAGCTCGCGTTGCGACTGCGCGCTCCACATTCGCTCGGTCCGAAGCCACTGCGGCACGAACCCCGGCGCGTCCTTTTGAAAGAACGACTTCCCCGCGATGCCATCGGGGTAGCGCGTGAGCACCAGGGGCCGATCCTTGAGATACGGGAGGAGCCAGGGTGAGATGACACGGTAGTACGCAATGAGGTCGCCCTTGGTGTAGCCCTCCTGGGGCCAGAAGACCTTGTCGAGGTTCGAAAGCTTCACCTGGTCGGCGGATGGAGCGGTGGAAACGGCGGCGATGACGGGCGATGGGGGACGATCGCGGGCGATGGACTGCCCGCGCCGCGACGGCTGCCGAGATGGGCCGAGATCGTCCGTCATCGCCTGCGATCGCCCGCGTCTCACGCACTCGCCAGGCGCCTTGTCGCTCCGGAAGCGCAAGAACACCGGCTGGCGGAGCAACCCCTGCGCGGTCCACTCCTTGAACCTGACCTCGCACACCACCTGCGGGTTCACCCACGTCGTTGCTCGATCGGTGGGTGCCGGCCCGTCGCACGGCGCGCCGTTCCGTTGCGTCGTCTGGAGGATCTCTCGAATCGGCTCCAGCTGATCCGTGGTGAACCCGCTGCCCACCCGGCCCGCGTACGTAAGCTTCCCGTCCACGAAGTCCGCCACGTGCAGCGCCCCGAACCCGCCGCGCGATCCCCTGGCCCTGGTGAATCCCACCACCACGAAATCGTCCGTCCTGTCCGCGCGGATCTTCAACCACTCGGGCGACCGGCCGGAGCGGTAGGGTGAATCGGCCTTCTTGGCCACGATGCCCTCGAGCCGGAGTCCCACGGCGCCGGCATAGAACTCTTCTCCCCGCTGTTCCACATGGTCCGAGTACCTCAGAGCGCCAGCGGCGGGGAGGATCTCTTTCAGCAACGCCTTTCGCTCGATCAGCGGCAGGCCGCGCGCGTCGAACCCCTCGAACGCCAGCAGATCGAACGCGAAGTACGTGGCCGGAAGCTCGACGGCGAGCCGGCGGATCTCGGGTCCTCGTGTGAGCCGCCCGCGGCGCTGCATTCGATCGAACGACGGCCGCCCCTCGTCATCCAGCACCACCACCTCGCCGTCCAGCACGACGTGGTCGTACGGCAGCGCTTTCACGGCCCGCGCCACCTCCGGAAAGGTGGTGGTGGCATCCTTGCCGTTTCGCGTGACCAGCTGCGCCTCGCCCTTCCAGCGCTCGGCGAGAATGCGATACCCGTCGTACTTGATCTCGTATACCCAGCCCGGCCGGCTGAACGGCGCCTCACGGGCCTCTGCGAGCATGGGCTTCACGTCGCCGACCCGCACGGCCCGCTCCGGCGCCTTCAACTTCTGGAGCTTCTTCCGAACGGCGGCGGCTCGGGTCGTCCCTTCCGCAAGCTCCTCGACGGTGAGCCCGGAAAGCACGGATCCTTGCTCGAATTCGTCACCGTTGGTCGAGACGTGGCCGTCGCGCTCCTTGATGAGCAACCACTCCTTGCCCGTGTTCTCGCGCTTGCGGCTGTGGATCTTCACGAGCGTCCAACGGCCGCGGAGCTTGTACCCCTTGAGGGTGAACAGCAGCTTGCCCTTCTTGAGACCTTCAATGGGATCCTCGAGCGGCTCCCACGCGCCGCGGTCCCACACGATCACCGCCCCGGCGCCGTAGTTGCCCTCCGGAATGAGACCCTCAAAATCACCGTATTCGATGGGGTGATCCTCGACGTGTACGGCGAGTCGCTTGTCCTGCGGATTGCTTGACGGACCCTTGGGCACGGCCCACGAACGGAGCACGCCTTCCATTTCGAGGCGGAGATCGTAGTGCAATCGCGTGGCCGCGTGTTTGTGAACTACGAACAGCCCGCCAGCGAGCGGGGCCGGCGAGACGACGCCGGCGGGCTCCGGCGTGCCCTCGAACGAGCGTTTTTCTCGGTAGCGAGAAAGCAGTTCGGAAGGAGATTTCCGAGAGCGGGCCATGTCCGGAAGAGTTCAGCCGTCCGCGGTCAGTGACTGATTTCTAACGTACCGCGGCGTCTGTGGACGCGCCACGAACGCCTCCACGGCATCGCCCCCCAAGTGCTGACATGGCAAGACGTTGCGACAATATCGTGCGATACGGTGGCCGCTCGCCGCCGGCCGCCGATTGCTTGCCCGAACCACCCGGTCTTTGCTATCATGGTTTTCCTATGCCCGCTCGCCCCATCGCCTCCGCCACCGTTTCCTTCGGGCTCGTGTCCGTGCCCGTCCAGCTCTACTCCGCCAGCGAGACGAAGGCCGCCATCGCCTTCAACTGGCTCCACAAGAAATGCGGCTCGCGATTGAAGCAGCAGTACGTGTGCTCCAAAGACGGCGAGAAGGTCGAGAACGACGATCGCGTGCGCGGCTATGAGTTCGAGAAGGGCCGCTACGTGCAGTTCACGGAAGAAGAGTACAAGGCGCTGCTGGAGCAGAAGACCGAGCGTATCGACGTGATGGAATTCGTGCCGCTCAAGAGGGTGGACCGCGTGTACGTGGACAAGGTCTACTACCTGGGGCCGGACAAAGGCGGCGAGCGCGCGTACAAGCTCCTGGCCGCCGCGCTGGACGAAACCGGCCGCGCGGCCATTGGCCAGTACGCGGCGCGGGGGAAGCAGTACCTCGTGCTGGTGCGTCCCCAGGACGGCCGGCTCGTCATGGAGCAGTTGCACTACCACGACGAGGTGCGCGCGGCCACGGAAGTGCCGATCGGCGACACGGAGATCAAGAAGAACGAGCTGACCCTGGCGATCCAGCTCATCGATCAGCTCAAGACGGATGAATTCCATCCGGAGGCGTACAAGGATAACGTGCGCATCCGGATGCAGGAGCAAATCGAGCGCAAGGTGGAGGGTCAAGAAATCACCGAGGAACCTGCCGAAGCGCCCAGGACCCAGATCATTGATCTCATGGAGGCGCTCAAGGCGAGCCTCGCGAAGGGCAAGACGCCCGGGGCAACGGGACGAAAGCCCGCCAAGCGCGCCGAAAGCGTGACGGCGAAGCGGGCCGCCGCTCCGAAGCGGAAGGTCAGCGCGGGTTAACGACGGCCGCCCCCCAACCGGTTGGCGCGGATCGCCCACCGTTTCAATGACGGGCTACACCACCAAAGATATCGCTCGCCTGCTGGATCTCTCCCCTGCGCAGGTGCGCAGCCTCGCCCGGAGCGGGTTTCTCACGCCGTCACGAGGGCCTCGCCGTCTGTACCTGTTCAGCTTCCAGGACCTCGTGCTGCTGCGCGTGGCGAAGGCCCTGACGCTCGCCAAGATCCCGCCCAAGCGCATCCGCCGCTCGCTCCGCGCGCTGCGCCGCCAGCTGCCGGAAGGCAAGCCGCTTTCCGAGGTCCGAATCACCGCCGACGGAGACCGGGTGATCGTGACGGACGGGAACGCCGCCTGGAACCCGGAGTCCGAGCAGCTGCTGCTCGACTTCAGCGTTGCCGACCTGGCGGCCCGCGCCAGGCCCGCCGCCCGCCGCCTCGCGGCAGCGGCGAGAGAGGCAGAGGAACGCCTCTCGGCCGACGACTGGTTCAACGTGGGACTCGATCTCGAGGCATCCTCGCCCGAGGACGCGCGCGACGCCTACCGCCGCGCGTTGGAAATCAACCCGCATCACGCCGACGCGCACGTAAACCTCGCGCGGCTGCTCCAGGAGATGGGCCGCGCCGCCGACGCCGCGGTCCACTGCCGGCTGGCCCTGGCGAGCGACCCGCTCCACGCCACGGCCGCCTACAATCTGGGGATCGCGCTGGAGGACCTGGGGCATCTCGATCAAGCCGTCGCCGCGTATGAGCAGGCCATCGGCGCGGACCCGGACCTCGCGGACGCGTATTTCAACCTGGGATGCTTGTACGAGAAACAGGGAAAGAAAGCAGCGGCCCTGCGAAACCTGGCGCAATACAAGCGACTCACGGAAAAGGCGTGAGAGTCGAGAGCTCGAGTCAACTCTCACTCCTCGCCTCCCTTCTCACGTATCTTCTCGGCCAACCGCGTTCCCGGAGCCGGCCATGTCCAAGCTGATTCTCGGCGCCGTCTTTCTCGCCGTCGCCTTCCTGATCATCAACGGCCTTCGCGCCATGGGACCCACCGCTGCGCGACCCCTTGCGGCACTGGGCCGCACCATCAGTCTCCTCTTCCTCGGTCTGGGCAGCCTCCTCGTGCTCGGCTCGACGATCGTGGTCATCCAACCCGGTCAAGTCGGCGTTCGCCATGCGTTTGGCTACGTGGACCCCGAACCGCTCCTGCCGGGTATTCGGTTCGTCACGCCGTGGTCCAGTGTGGAGCGCTTTTCGACGCGTGAGGAGCAGTTCCCCGAAACGGGCGAGGACGTCGAAGCGATCGCCGCGCTTTCGAGCGAGCAAATGGGGATGACGCTCGACGTGGCGCTCCGCTGGCAGATCGATCCGCAGGCCGCGCCCCAGATCTTCACCGAGATCGGCGGCGAAAGGCAGATCCACAGCGCCGTGCGGAACGCCATCCGCAACGGCGTGCGCGATGGCATGGTGCAATTCTCCATCAATGACATCGCGCGCCGGAACGCGATCGCCTCCACCATGGAAGCGGAAGTGGACTCGGCGCTCGTGACTCAGCCCCGGGCCGGTGGCGGGCCGTTCCGCATCGCCACGGTGACGGCGTTCTTCCTGCGCGACCTGCAGCCTCCGCCGCAGGTGGTTCAGGCCATCAACAACAAGATCGCGCAGGAGCAGCAGATTCAAACCGAACGCCACCGGGTGGAAGTGGCCCGGCTCCAGGCCGAGCAGCAACGGTTGCTGAATCAGACGCTGACGCCGGAAGCGCTGATGAAGCAGTACCTCGAGGTGCTGCACGACATGCGGCAGTCGAACAACACGATCATCATGGTGCCCACCGAGGGGGGCACGCCGATCCTGAACCTTGGCGACCTGAGGAGAAACCTGCGGCAACCGTAGGGGCGTAAGGGGCGAGGGGCGAGGAGGCCCCCCTCCACCTCACCTCTCACGCCCTTCTCGCACGGCTTCCTGGATTGCCCGGCGCTGCTCCGCGGTCAGGTCGGCGATGTCCATCGTCGCCTTGCTCAGCGCGCGATACAGCTCCGCCTCGTCCCCGGAGAGCGCGGCCAGGTTGCGGCGCACGGTTTCAGCATCGCCGCGCTTCACGGGACCGGTCAGCGCAGCGGCGGGCCCAACCTTCGCCACGTTCTCCAGCACGCCGCTCATCAGCGTTGCCAATCCCCGAGCGGCGTGCTCGGGCGGAACGCCTGCGCGTTCGAATAACCGTCGCGCGACGGCCGCGATCGTGACCAGGAAGTTCGCGCCGAACACGGCGCCGGCGTGGTACAGCGCCTTGTCCTCGGCGCGAATGACAAACGCCGCCACACCCACCCGCGACGCCAGCTGACCTGCCGCCGCTCGGGCCCGGTCGTCTCCCTCGACCGCGGCAACGGCCGCGGCCAGGCGCACGGGCGCCGCCTGAGGATCCGTGAACGATAGCAGGGGATGCAGCGATCCGAGCGCCGCGCCGGTTGGGCCCAGCGGGGATAGCGCGGCGGCGCTCAGCACTCCGGAGAGATGTAACACGACGTGATGCGGGGTGATGGAGCCGGACGCGGCCAGGGCGGCGGCAACGTCGGTCACGGCAGAGTCGGGCACGGCCAGGATTAGTACGTCCACCTCCGGCAGCCACGCGGGAAGCGTGCCGCCGGAGGTTATTGAAAGACCCGTGGGTGCTGGCTTGGGACGCCGGGTGTGCAGGCGGACCGACACGCCGGCTCGATGCAGCGCAACGCCGAGCCCGAGCCCGGCCCGCCCAGCCCCGATGATCCCGACGAGCGGCGTGTCGCCCGGCGTCTGTTAGCGCCCTGAGACCGCGAGCGACAGGAGTTCTGTGGGCGTGCGGGCGCGCCTGATCAGTTCCACCGCGTGCCGGATCTGCACGTCGTCCGCCGTCCGCTGCTCGAACTCCGCCGTACGGCCAAAGACGAAACGCGTGACTTCATACTTGAACTGCTGGGCCACAAGCGAGGCGCCCCGCTGCCAGTCTTCGGCGGGCACGTCCACGCCACGGTCCCGCAGCCTGCGATGCAACTCCGCGAGCATGGCGGGCGTCACCTGGAAGCGCCGGTCTGCGATCGCGCTCCTGCCCTTCAGCTCGAGCGCATAGCTCGTCAACACGTCGCGATACGCCGGAATGCCGGAGCCGAGCGCGCGAACGAACGCTTTCTCCGGGTCGGTCAGCGTGTCGGGCTGCACGATGACGTCGGGCCGGATGCCGCCACCGCCATACACGATGCGTCCCGCGTCCGTGCGGAACGTGGGCATGGAATCCGTCTTGGACGTGTCCGCCCGAGGACCGGCCACCTGATCCGCGTCCGGCGCTTCCTCCGCGCGCGCGCGCGCCGTACGCAGCGGCCGCTGAATGGTGCGCCCGCTCGGCGTGTACCACCTTCCCGTCGTGAGCTTCAAGAACTCGCGGCCGTTCAGGGGATAGACGGTTTGCACCAGTCCCTTGCCGAACGACGTCGTGCCTACCACCAGCGCCCGATCGTGATCCTGCAGCGCTCCGGCGATGATCTCGGCCGCGCTGGCCGTGCCGCCATCCACCAGCACGACCACCGGCATCTCCGCCCACTGCTGCCCGTCGCGCCCGCGGTAGGTCTGATTCGCGCCGGGCGCGCGGCCGCGCGTCTCCACGACCACGGCCCCGCGATCGAGAAACAGGTCGGCGACCGCGACGCCCTGGTCCAGCACGCCGCCGGGGTTGCCCCGCAGGTCCAGGATCAGCGCCCTGGCTCCCTGCGAACGGAGCTTGGCGATCTCGTCAGAGACTTCCCGGGCCGTCTGCTCGCTGATGCTCGAATTGACGAGCGAGACGTACCCCACCTCTCCACCCAGCACCGCCGAGTACACAACGGATCGCACGTGCACCCGGGCACGCGTGACGTCGAAGGCGAGCGAATCCGGCACGCCCGGCCGCACGACCGTCAACCGCACTCTCGTGCCCGGCGGTCCCCGCAGCGCCCGCACGGCTCGATCCGAACCCCACCCGCGGGTGGACGCGCCGTCAATCTCCACGATGCGATCGCCCGAGGCGATGCCGAGACTGTCGGCCGGCGTGCCGACGATGGGCGCCACCACGGTGATCCACCCGTCGCGCACGTCGATCTGCATTCCCACGCCGCCGTAGTTCCCGGTGGTGCTCAGCTCGAGATCGCGGTAATCCTCTTCGCGAAGGAACGTGGTGTAGGGATCGTTCAACTCGGTCAAGAACCCGTCGATGGCGAGATCGTACAGCTCCGCGGCATCGAGCGAGTCCACGTAGTACTCGGCGACGTACGACAGGATGTCGTCGAACAGCCGCGCCTGCTGATACACGCTGCCGCCGCGCTGGGAGCCGCGCTGAAGCAGCCACCCCCCGGACAGGAACGCTACGAACGCCACCAGCACCGTGACCAGAATGCGCTGCTTCTTCATGTTCATGCAGCCCCTCCGCAAGTTCGCCGGATTATGCAGGTTCAACCCGCAGGCGCGGGAACTGTTCCCCAAAACGGGTACGCACCACATCCCACGCTGCTCGTTCCACGTCTTCCGGCCGACGCGTGCCGTCCAGATGGACGACCGACGGACCCGACGCGGCGCGAAACGCGTCCGCCACTCGCTCGTGCAGCTCGCGCCCGTCCCGCTCGATGCGGTCGGCCGCCTTGCCGGCCATTTGCTGCCGCGCCAGTCCCACGTCCACGGGAACGTCCACCACCAACGTCAGATCCGGCGTGAGACCACCCGTGGCCACGCGATTGGCCTCCAGCACCGCAGTGCGCGGCAACCGCCGCCCGGCGATCTGATACGCCTCCGTGGAAAGCTCGAACCGATCGCTCAACACAATCTTGCCCTGTGCCAGCGCCGGCTCGATGACCTTGCTCACATGGTCCGCCCGGGCCGCCAGCATCAGGAACAACTCCGCCACGGGGCTGGCCGCGAGGGCCGGGTCCAGCGCGGCCCGGCGCGCAGCCTCCGCAAGCGGCGTCCCGCCGGGCTCCCGCACCTCCTGCACCTCCATCCCCGCCGCCCGCAATCGTCGAGCCAGGGCTTGTGCGAGCGTCGTCTTGCCGGCGCCCTCAGGCCCCTCGATCACGATAAATGCGCCGCGCACAGCCGCCGTCAACTCAACGTGATGATCGAGCTGGCCGCGCCCTTCTGAATGCCGTTCAGGATATGCTCGTTCACGCGCAGCATGAGCTTGTCGAAGTTCGACTGCGCCGCGATCATGCCTTGATAGGCCGCGTCTCCTTGAATCTCGCCGAGCAGACTGTCGTACGCCGACATATCCGCCGCCGGCGCCTCCTGGCCTTGCGCCGCCGCGGACTCGAGCCCGCGAGCGATCTCTTCCAGGCGCCGCAGCCGCTCGGCGAGCCCCGGAGTTTCTCGCAACCGGTCGCGCGCGCGCTTCAGCGCCTTGTACTCCTCTGTCTGGCCAATTAGCCGGCCCAGCTCTTCCGCCTTGGCGGGGATCATTCACGGCTCCTTGTGGCGAGCACGTATCGCGGCCGCCCAAACAGGTCATTTTCGATCCGGGCGTGCCGCCACTCGGCGCTCGATACCAGCGCCAGCACGGAATCGGCTCTGCGAGAATCTACCTCAAGCGCGAGCAGGCCGCCCGGCGCGAGCCGTTGCGCCGCCCGGCTCGCGATGGCGCGCGTGTGCGCCAACCCGTCCGCGCCGGATACCAGCGCCATCGGCGGCTCGAAATCCCTCACGGCTGGATCGAGCGCCGCGTACTCCGCCTCTGTCACGTACGGCGGATTGGACACGATCACGTCGAACCGCTCGTCGCCGGGCCCCAAGAGGTCGGCTTCACAGAAACGTACGCGGCACCCGCCGGGCGTGCGGGCCGCGTTCTCGCGCGCCACCTCGAGCGCATCCGCACTCCGATCCACGGCCGTGATAGATCGGAAGCGACCCTCCGCCGCCAGGCTCAGCGCGATGCAGCCGCTCCCGGTCCCGATGTCGAGCGCATCGCCCCACGCATCATCGCCCCACCGCCGAGCGGCCCACCGGAGCACGTGCTCCACCAGGCCTTCGGTTTCGGGACGCGGGATCAAGACCCGGGCATCTACGCCGAGTTCGAGGGTCCGGAAGCCCACACGGCCCGTGACGTACGCGACGGGCTCTCCCCGGGCCCGGCGCTCCACTGCCGTGAGGTACCGCGCCACGACGTCCTCCGGGGCGGCGGCGCGTCGCCCGAGCCACACTCGCGCCGCAGACTCCCCCGTGATCGCCCCCCACAACTCGAGGGCATCTCGCCGAGCATCGGGAACGTGGGCCAGGCGCCGGACCGCGAGATCCAACGCGTCCGCCACCGTTTGGGCCGGGGCGACCTCAAACATGCGCGCGCTCTTCGCGGTAGGCGAGGTCAAGCGCATCCATCAGTTCATCGAGGTCGCCATCGAGCACGTCGTCCAGACGGTAGAGCGTGAGCCCGATGCGGTGATCCGTCACCCGATTCTGCGGGAAGTTGTACGTGCGGATCTTGGCCGAGCGGTCGCCCGTTCCCACCATGGCCCGCCGCTCGCGAGCGCGGGCCGCTTCCTGCTCCGCCAGAATGCGGTCCAGCAGACGAGCCCGCAGCACCTCGATGGCCCGCAGCTTGTTCTGGAGCTGGGACTTCTGGTCCTGGCACTGCACCACGAGACCGGACGGCAGGTGCGTCACGCGAACGGCGCTGTCCGTGGTATTCACGCTCTGCCCGCCCGGGCCCGAGGAGCGGAACACGTCCACCTTCAGGTCCTTCTCTTCGATCTTCACATCCACGTCCTCGGCTTCGGGCAGGACGGCCACGGTGGCCGCGGAGGTGTGGATCCGGCCCTGGGCCTCCGTCACCGGGACGCGCTGCACGCGGTGCACGCCCGACTCGTGCCGCAACCGGCCGAACGCTCGCTCGCCGCTCACCTTGACGATGGCCTCTTTCACGCCGCCGAGATTGCCCTCCGACAACGCCACGACGTCCGTCCGCCAGTGGCGCCGTTCCGCGTACCGCAGGTACATCCGCAGCAGGTCCGCGGCAAAGAGGGCGGCCTCGTCGCCGCCCGTGCCCGCTCGAATCTCCATGATGGTATCTCGATCGTCGAGCGGATCGCGGGGCACCAACAGGTCGTGGAGCTCCGCCTCGGCGCGCGCGATGGCCGGCTCGAGCCGCTCGATGTCGCCGCGCGCAAGTTCCGCGAGCGCGGCGTCGGGATCGCTGGCGAGCTCACGGGCCTGCGAGAGCTCAGCTTGGAGCTTGTGGAGTCGATCAGCGGTTTGCCGAATGCGCTCGAGCCGCGCATGCTCGCGCCCGAGCGCCTTCAGCTTGTCGGGATGGCGCGCCGTGGCCGGATCAGCCAGCTCCCGCTCAACCTCGGCCGCGCGGGTCAGCGCGGCACTCAGCCGCGCCTGGATCACTCACGTCCCAGCCGGCTCGGCTTCTCTGCCGTACCGCTGGCGGAATCGCTCCACGCGACCGGCCGTGTCCACCAACTTCTGCTTGCCGGTGAAGAAGGGATGGCAGCGGGCGCAGATATCGACATGGATGGCGGGCAGCGTCGAGCGCGTCTCAAAGGTGTTCCCGCAGGCACACTGCACGACAGCACGTTGGTAGCGCGGATGAATACCCTGTTTCACGATATGACTCCGTTGGGGATCGCCAAACAGCCAAAGCTAAATGTAGCGGGGACAGACACTTGGCGGCAAGCGGCACGCGCCCTGCTGTTTGACACCGCGCCAGGCGAACGGTAAGCTTTGCCGCCTGAGGGACTGCCGCTCATGTCGCTCGTGCCGATCCTGCAGAAGATCCCGCTGTTCGCGAACCTGAGCGAGCCGGAGCTCGCGCGCGTCGCTGAGGTGGCGCGCGAGCGCACCTATCCCAAGAACAGCGTCATCCTGTTCGAGGACGATCCCGGCGACGCGCTGTACGTAGTCATCTCGGGATCCGTCAAAGTGGTGCTGATCGGCGAAGACGGGCGTGAGGTCATCCTCTCGTTGCTCAAGGACGGCGACTTCTTCGGCGAGATGGCGTTGATTGACGACGAACCGAGATCAGCGCACGTCATCGCGATGGAGGACGCCGCCATGTTCGTGTTGCGGCGCGAGGACTTCCACCAGTGCCTGCGGGAGGCCCCTGGAATCGCGCTCGCGTTGCTGCGCACGCTTTCGCGCCGTCTGCGCGAGGCCGACGAGAAGATCGGCGGGCTCATCTTGCTCGACGTGAACGGGCGGGTCGCGCGGCTGCTGCTGCGCATGGCCGATCAGAATGATGGCGTCCAGATCGTACCGAAGGTCACGCATCACACGATTGCACAGATGGTCGGATCCAGTCGCGAAACGGTGTCACGCACCATGCGGGACATGATGGAACAAGGGTTGCTCGAGGTCTCGCGCCGCACCATCTCGATCAAGAACCGGCCGGCCCTCGAAGCGCTGGCGGGCGGCCGCTCGTGACCGACGTCACTCCTGGCCCTGCGACTCCATGGGTAGCTTGAACTTAGGCCGTCAAGCCAGGGTCGGGGCGGTGCTCAGCAGACCGGAGGCGTGCGTACGCGGGTAACTTTCTGGGGGAGCAGGGGTTCCATACCTACACCCGGGCCCGCGACGACGCGGTACGGGGGAAATACTCCCTGCGTCTCGGTGGAGACCGGCGACGCCGATCACCTGGTAATCCTCGATGCCGGCACGGGGATTCGGCAGCTTGGCAACGAGCTGGTGCGGCGCGCCGAGCAGCGCGGGGTCTCGGTGGACCTGCTGCTCAGTCACACGCACTGGGATCACATCCAGGGCCTCCCGTTCTTCGCGCCGTTCTTCGGGAAGGGCAACGTGGTGCGGATCTGGGGAGCGCGGCAGGGAGACGTGGACCTGGACGTCATCCTACGGCAGCAGATGCATCCGGTCGTGTTCCCGGTGCCGCTGGACGAACTGGCCGCCTCGCCCAGGGTGGAGCACGTGACCGCCGCGGAGTTCGGCGTCAACGGGTTCACGGTGCGCGCCACACGACTGCGGCATCCAGGCAACACGTTGGCCTACCGGTTGACTCCGGTCGGTGGCGGACCCAGTATGGCCTACGTCACAGACAACGAGTTGGGCCGGGGGGGAGATTACGGCGAGCCGGCCACCTGGCGGCGGGATCTGGAGCGGTTCCTGCATGGCGTGGACCTGTTGGTGCATGACGCGATGTTCACGCCCGAGGAGTTAAGGAACCACTACGGGTGGGGCCACTCGTCGTTCGACGAGGCGGTGACGTTGGCCGCCGGCGTCGGTGCGAAGCAACTCGCGCTGTTCCATCATCGCCCCGAACGGGACGATGCCGGGATGGACGAGTTGGCGTCGCGGGCCGGCGAGGCCGCGGAGGCCGCGGGCGCCACGCTCGACGTGTTCGCGGCTACGGAAGGAATGACACTGACCCTTTGATGAAGGAGCAACTTATGTCGTGGCGTTCGGTCGGCGCCTTCGGCCTTGCGGCGGTGCTCGCCGCGACGACCTCGGTTCCCGCAGCCGGCCAGGATACGCGGCCGGGCATTGCGGTCTTCACGTTCGAGAACGGCGGCTCGTACGGTCAGGACAAGGAAGTCTTCGACGCGCTCCAGGTGGGGCTCCAGCAGATGCTCATTACGGAGCTCGCCACCAACCAGGCCATCCGCGTGGTTGACCGCAGCCGCATCAAGGACCTGCTGGCGGAGCAGGACCTGGGTGCTGCCGGGCGCGTGGACGCCAATACCGCCGCCCGAATCGGGCGGCTGGTTGGAGCGCGGTATGTGGTGCTCGGCGGGTTCATCGATTTCTATGGCGACTTCCGGATCGATGCCCGCGTCGTGAACGTCGAAACGAGCGAGATCGTCAAGCCCGTCAAGGTGCAGGACAAGCGTGATCGGCTCTACTCGCTCGTCGTGTCGTTGGCCGGCCAGTTGACGCGCGATCTGAACCTGCCCCCGCTGCCCCGGCAGGCCATGGAGGAGCGTCAGGCGCGTGAAGTGCCCACCGAGGCGCTCACGCTGTACTCGCGGGCGCTGCTGTACGCCGATCGTGGCGACAACAACCGCGCCATCGAGCTGTACAATCGGGCGATCGAAGTCTTCCCCGACTATACCGAGGCCAAAGAGGCCCTGCGGCAACTCCGCCAGGGGGAATAGCGGCCGGGCGTGCGCGCGCCCGTCGCGATCATCGGAAGCGAACTCACGCGCCGGGTCTCCCGGTTGGGAGCCCTGGCGCGGTTCTTTTTTGACGCGCTGAGGTCATTCGGGACGCTGCCACGCGCGGGCCGCCGAGTGGCGTGGCACGTCCTGCTCAACCAGATCTGGTTCACGGCCCTGCAGGCAATCCCCCTCATCATCGTCCTGTCCGGATTGCTCAGCTTCCTGGTCATCTCCCAGGCGGTACGCGAGCTGGGCCGATTCGGCGCCACCGAAATCATTGGAACGCTCATGGTCGTGGCCATCGTGCGTGAGCTGGGACCGCTGCTCACGGCGCTGGTCGTGGCCGGGCGCTCCGGCACCGCCATCGCGGCCGAGCTGGCCACGAACAGAGTCGGGGGAGAGGTGGATGCCTTGGAGGGCATGGGCATCGATCCCCTGCACTATCTCGTGTTACCGAGATTGGGGGCGGCGGTCGTCTCGGTGTTCTGCCTCATCGTGCTGTTCGACGGCGTGGCGATCGCAGCGGGCCTGGTGGCAGCAACGGCCAACGGGATGAGCCCCGACCGCTATTTCGACATCGTGCTGCGCTCGCTGGCCTTCGGCGATGCCGGTGTCTCGATCGGGAAAGGACTCGTCTTCGGCGCCATCATCGGCACGCTACCGTCGTTCCACGGGCTCCGCGTGCGACGGGCGCCCACGGAAGTTCCGATCGCCGCCGGGCGGGCCGTTGTGGGCAGTATCGTCGCGATCTTCTTGTGCTCGGCCCTCTTCGTGGCCGCGCTATGACCATGCCTGGAGCGCTCCTGGCGTTTGAGGCGGTCCAGCTCGCCCGCGGCGCCGTGTGCGACCTCTCGGTACCGCCCCACCACGCCGTCGCGGTCTCCGGCCCCGAGGATTCCGGCGTCGGTAGCCTGGCGCGAGTGGCTCTCGGTCTTGAACGACCTCCGAACGGGCGGGCCCTGATCATGAATACCGAAATCGCCAGGCTGCCGCGCGCCGCCGCGCTCGCCTTCCGCCGCCGCGTGGGATACCTTCCCGCGGGCGACGGTCTGCTCCAGAACCTGAGCCTGCAGGACAACATCGCCCTCCCGTTGCGCTTCGGGACGGAGCTGGACGATGACGCCATTGAGGGACGGATCCGCATCATCCTCACCATGATGCACCTGACTGATGTGAGCGCGCTACGCCCGGCCCATGTGAACGAGGAGCAGCGCCGGAGGGCGGCGCTCGCCCGCGCCGTGGTGTTCGACCCGGAACTGGTGCTCATGGAGCAGCCGTTCGACGGGCTCACCGACCGCGCCGCGGCCGAGTTGCTCGAAGTCGCTCGCGGCGGCGTCACGGCCGGCGGATCCCGTCGCACCGTATTCATCACCGGGCAGGACTTGCCCCACCTGCTGCGGGCGCGCGTGGACTCGCGCTACCGCGTGGTGGGATCTACGTTCCTGCGGGAGGCCTAAGATCATCGACGGCAGTCACCAACGCCGCGATTTCCTGACCGGCTTGTTCGTGCTGCTGGTCATTGGGACCGTGGTCGGTGTGCTGGTGGTAACGAGCGGCGTGCTGGTCGCGCGCCAGGATCTCTACATGCGGGCATCCACGGCGCTGGACCTGACCCAGGACACGAGAGTCCTGCTTCAGGGACTCGACATTGGCCGCATCCGGCAGGTCAATGCCGTGGTGGACTCGGCGACCGGCAGTTTGTCGTTTGTGGCTCGGCTGTCCATCACGGAGCGATATCCGGACGGAGCCCCGGTTGCGCTGCCCCGCGGCACGCGCGCGGTCATCGAGCAGATCAACCCGATCGCCCCTCCGGTGGTGCAACTGCTCGTGCCCGAAGGGGCCCCCGCGGTTGGCTATGTGGCGCCGGGAGATACGTTGATCTCCGAGCGGCGTACGACCACCATGGATGCGCTGGGCCGCATGGCGACCGACCTGAGCGACGAGCTGCGACGAACGCTGGAGGACGCGCGCGCCCTGGCCCGGCGCGGCGAGCGCGCGGCGCTCGAAGCCCACCGGTTGATCGCCACGTCCGCTCCGGTCGTCACCGAGGCGCTCCAGCGGCTCTCCGGCAGCCTGGATCGGGCCGAGCGTGTTCTCGCCCAGATCGAACCACGCATCGTGCCGCTGAACGACAGCGTGCTGGCGGCGCTGGCCGACGCGCGAGCGGTTCTCCGCCGGCTGGACCGGGCAGCGACCAACGCGGAGGCCATGACCGACGAGAGCCGTCCCCAGATCGCGGAGTTGATTCAACACCTCCACAACTCGGCGGCCATGCTCGAGCACTTCACGGAACAGGTGAGCCGTCGCCCGACGCGCCTCATCACCGGCGTCAAACCCCAGATGGACACCATCCCGTCGCCCCGATGAAACTCCTGCTGCTGCATCCGCGCTCGTTCGACCGCGCGCCGATCGCGCCCATGCTGGACGCGGAAGACATCGGGACCCGTGAGGTACGCGACGCCTCCGAGTTGAAGGTCGCCGACCTGCGCACGGCCTTCATCCTGGATCCGACGAGCCGCGCCGAGTTCTCCACGGCGTCGCTGCGCGCTTTTACGGACGCCGGTGGGGCTGTCGTGGCGCTGGGCGCGCCCGGCGAGACGGACGTGCCGGACGACCTGCAAGACATCGTGGCCGCGTACGTTCCCAGTCCCCCGGGCGTGCGGCAACTGCTCGTGGCCCTGCGGTCGGCCTACCGCGAGGCGGCGGCCCGGGCCGAAGCCCAGAAAGCGCGGCAGGAAGCGGCCGCGCGCTCGCGCGAGCTCGGGGAACTCACGCGCATCGGAATCGCGCTCTCCACGGAGCGAGACTACAACACCCTGCTCGATCTCATCCTGTCGCAGGCCCGCCAGGTGACGGGATCAGACGCGGGCAGTCTCTACCTGGTGGAGACGCTGGAAAACGAGAAGAAGCGGCTCCGCTTCAAACTGTCGCAGAACCACTCGCGTCCCGAGATCCCGCTGGTCGAGTTTACCATCCCGATTGATCACGCGAGCATCGCGGGATACGTGGCCTCGACCGGCGAACCCCTGGTGATCGACGACGCGTATTTCCTGCCGCCGGACGTCGAGTTCACCTTCAACCGATCGCTGGACCAGAAGCACGGCTACCGCACCAAGTCCATGATGACGATCCCCATGAAGGATCACAAGGATGCGGTGATCGGCGTGCTGCAGCTCATCAACCGCAAGCGGGACTTTAGCGCCAGGCTCGCCACGCCGTCGGACGTGGAGGCCCAGGTCATTCCGTACACGAAACGCACCGTCGAGCTGGTGACGTCGCTGGCGGGACAGGCCGCAGTGTCCATCGAGAACAGCCAGTTGTACGAGAGCATCGAACGGCTGTTCGAGGGCTTCGTCACGGCGGCCGTGACGGCCATCGAGCAACGCGACCCGACAACGTTCGGCCATTCGGGCCGGGTCGCCACCATGACCGTAGGACTGGCCGAAGCCGTGGACCGCACCAGCACCGGACCGTACCGCAGCATTCGTTTCACGCGGGAGCAGATCCGCCAGATCCGCTACGCCGGCTTGCTGCACGACTTCGGCAAGGTCGGGGTCCGCGAGCAGGTGCTGGTCAAGGCCAAAAAGCTGTACCCGCCGGACCTCGCACTCATCAAGCAGCGCTACGCGTTCATCCGACGCACGGCCGAGGTTGAGTTCCAGGAGCAACGGGCCGCATATCTCGAGAAGCACGGCCAGCAAGGGTACGCCGAGTTCTTGCGGCAGCTCCAGGCGGCGCACGAAAGCCGGCTCAAAGAACTCGATCGCTTCATGCAGTTGATTGTGGAGTCCAATGAGCCGACCGTCTTACCGGAGGGCAACTTCGAGGAACTCCTCCGCTACGCCGGGGTGCATTACGCCGACCTCGAAGGCAAGCAGCAGCCGTACCTCACGGATGACGAAGTGCGATTCCTGTCCATCCGGAAGGGGAGCCTCGACGACAGCGAGCGGCTCGAGATCGAGAGCCACGTGACGCACACCTATCGCTTTCTAATGCAGATTCCGTGGACCAAGGAACTGGAAGACATCCCACACATCGCGTACGGACACCACGAGAAGCTCGACGGCACCGGATACCCGAGAAAGGTGCGCGGCGATGCGATCCCCATCCAGACGCGCATGATGACGATTTCCGACATCTTCGACGCGCTGACCGCCTCGGATCGGCCGTACAAGCGAGCCGTGCCGCTGCCCCGCGCCCTCGACATCATGGCGAGCGAAGTGAAGGCCGGGATGCTCGATCCCGACCTGTTTGCCCTGTTCACCGAAGCCAGGGTGTTCGAGCGGCCGGCTGAGGGCTGAAACCGGGCCGCCGGCCACGGCCGGGCCGCACCAGTGTAACTTTCAGGGGTGTTTCACCGCGGGTTAACCACGGCGAAACGAAGCTTATCCACAAGTCATTCTTGGAGTTACTCATGCCCCGGGTCACCATTCCCGCTGAACGCGTTTTCCCGGTCCTTCGCGAGAACATCCTAGTGGACGGGTTCCATATCGTCATCGACCTGGAGCGGTCTCACGGCAACTACATGGTGGATGCGTTGGAAGGGAAGGAGTACCTGGACTGCTACAGCTTCTTCTCCACGCTCCCCCTGGGCCACAATCACCCGAAGCTGGCCGATGACGGGTTCCGGCACTCCCTCATGGTGGCAGCGCTCTCCAACCCGGCGAACAGCGACGTGTACTCTCCCGAGTACGCCGCATTCGTGGAGACGTTCCGGCGCCACGCGGTTCCCGCGCCGTTCCGGCACCTGTTCTTTGTCGCGGGTGGCAGCCCGGCCGTGGAGAACGCCATGAAGGCGGCCTTCGACTGGAAGGCGCAGCGCAATCGCTCGCGAGGCATCGCGGGCGGGGCGGATAAGATCCTCCATTTCCGCGACGCGTTCCACGGCAGAACGGGGTACGCGTTGTCCACGACCAACACCGACCCCCTCAAGACCGCGGACTTCCCCAAGTTCGACTGGCCCCGCATTTCGAATCCCGCCATCCACTTTCCGATGGACGAAAGCGCGGTGGCGGAGGCGGAGCGCCGCGCGTGTGACGAGATCGAGCAGGCATTCACCCGCGACCCTCACGGCATCGCGGCCATCCTGATCGAGCCGATTCAGGCGGAGGGGGGGGACAATCATTTCCGCCCGCATTTCCTGAAGCGGCTACGGGAGTACGCCGACCACTACGACGCGCTGCTGATTTTCGACGAGGTGCAGACCGGGCTGGGCACGACCGGGTCTATGTGGGCCTACCAGCAGCTCGGTGTCGTGCCGGACCTGCTGGCGTTCGGCAAGAAGACCCAGGTGTGCGGGTTCATGAGCACGGGCCGAATTGACGAGGTGGAGCGAAACGTCTTCCGTGTGTCGTCACGCCTGAACTCGACGTGGGGCGGGAATCTCGTGGACATGGTGCGCTGCGCCCGATACCTCGAGGTCATGGCCGAGGACCGCCTCGTGGACAATGCCGCCCGTATGGGAAACGTGTTCCGAGCCGGGCTCGAGGCACTGGCCGGGCAGACCGCCGAAGTCACGAATCCTCGCGGGCGCGGGTTCATGCTCGCCATTGACCTGCCGTCCACTGAGCGGAGAAACGCCGTCCGGACGGCCCTGTGGCAGGAAGGGCTCGCGTGCCTGACCTGCGGGCCGCGGTCCATTCGCTTCCGGCCGCCGCTGATCTTCGGCGAGCCGGAGGTCCAACGCGCCCTCGAGATTCTGGAACGCGTATTACTCAAGAAGCCGCGGCGTCGGGCCGCGGGGGCCACTCCTGCAACGGAGCGCCGTGCCCGCCGCCGCCCGGCGTCTCGACCCGCAGCACGTCACCGGGCAAAAGACGCATAGCGACACGGCCTCCGACGGGCCGTCCATTCACGGCGTTCATGCCCGGAGCACCGTCGCCGCCACCGGCCGCTCCCCGCGGCGCGTGGCGGCGCCGTTCACTGAGCAGGCTCACCTCCATCGGCTCCAACGCTTCGTACTCCCGCACCACGCCGTCTCCGCCCCGGTACCGTCCGCGGCCGCCGCTTCCGCGGCGTAAGGCGTACGTCCGGATGCGAATGGGGAGTTCGATCTCCAGCACCTCGACGGGGGTGTTCCGGGTGTTAGACATGCCAACGTGCACACCGGACGGGCCGTCGGCGGCTGGGGACGCGCCCTGGCCTCCGCCCAGCGTCTCGTAGTAGGTCCACCCCGCGCCACCCAGGACGACGTTGTTCATGGTGCCCTGCCCCTGCGCCGGGACCAGCGCCGCCTCTCCGAGGGCGGCGAACAAGGTGTCCGTGATCCGCTGCGAGGTCTCCACGTTGCCGCTCGCCACCGCGCGGGGCGGTTGCGCATTCACGATGCATCCCGCCGGTGCCAGCACGCTCACGGCCCGTTGCACGCCGCCGTTGGTGGGCAAGTCCTCGTCGCAGAGACATCGCAGCACGAACAGCGCGGCCGATCGCGTCACGGAGAGCGGGCAGTTCACGTTGCCCCGCGCGGCGGCATCCGTGCCCGTGAAGTCGCATGTGAGCGACCCCTGCGGCGAAACCGTCACGGTCACGCGAATCGCCAGATCACGCTCGTCGATGCCGTCGCCCTCAAGCCAATCCGTGGCTCGATACGTTCCCGGCCGGGCGCGCTGGCGCACGGCGGCCCGCGCGCGCCGCTCTCCGTAGTCGAGCAGGTCTTTCGCGGCGCCGGTCACGAACGCGCGGCCGTGCCGGGCCACCAGCTCGCGGTAGCGCTGCGCTCCCCGTTCGCACGCGGCGAGCTGCGCGGCCAGATCGTGGCGGCGCATGTCCGGAGTGCGAACGTTCGCGAGAAGCAGTCGCTCCACGTCCCGCACCACCTGCCTCCCCGCGGCCCAGCGCACGGGGGGAATGATGATCCCTTCCTGGAAGATCTCCGACGAATCGGGCGGCATGCTGCCGGGCCGCGAGCCACCCACGTCGGAGTGATGCGCCCGCACCACCGTGTACGCCGCGACCGCGCCGTCGAGTTCCACGGCGTGCACGAGGGTGAGGTCCGGCAGATGCGTGCCGCCGGTGAACGGATCGTTGAGCAGGTATGTGTCGCCCGGCTCGGGATTCAAAGCCCGCACCGCCGCGACCGCGTCCGGCATGGCGCCCAAGTGCACGGGGATGTGCGCCGCCTGCGCCACCATTTCGCCTTCCGCATCGAACAGCGCGGCCGACGAGTCCCGCCGTTCCCGGATATTCGGCGACACGGCGCTCGCCACCAGCACGGCCCCCATCTCCTCGGCCACGCCCGCAAATGCGTGCGCCATCACCTCGAGCCCAACGGCGTCGAGCGTCACGTCCGCTCCAAACACACCGCGCCGGTGGGGTGCACGCGGCCGCGCCATCCCGGTTCCAGGCGCGCGGTGGCATCCCGGCCATCGAGCACCGCGGGACCCCGGATCTCCGTCCCGGGCGCGAGCTCGTCGAGCGGCGCCCGTCCCCGTGTGACGGCGGTGACCGAACCGTTCGCCACGAGCGCAGGGCTCACGCCCGCGGTGGTAGCGACCACGCGCACGTTCACGAGTTCCACGGGACGAGTTGGATCGGCGTGACCGTAGCGCGCCCGGTGCGCCGCGTGAAATGCGGCGGCCGTGGCCGCGGCAGTGGGACCGACA
>DATMAW010000166.1:0-7153 GCA_035559715.1 Gemmatimonadales bacterium
GAGCCGGGTTCGCGATAATCGCTTCATTATTCGTTCGGCAGTATCCGGGTAGTTGCGAAACCTCTCAAGAATCTCCACATTGAAGAACTCAAGGTCGGTTGTGACGAACGCGGCGGTCCGCAAGCGCACTGCCTCCGAGAATCCTTCCTGAATCCTTCGGAACAAAAGCGCGTTCAGACCACTTCGCAGAAACACATTGAGCCGAGGCTCTCCGGCCTTTCTGGCAAGTATTGCGAGGACGAGGTGTGGGCCATTGACCAGCCATAACTTGCGCGTTCTATACGGCGCAATATCGCCGACAAACTCGACGACTCCCTCTTCCGCTAGGTTACGGAGTGCTTGCTCCAACGGAGCTGTATGGTGAGTCTTTTCGATGGTCCACCGTGCATACGGCTCCGCCATCACAAAGACATATTGAGAATCCTCGTCATATCGAACTTCCGAGCAGATCCGATCGGCGACGCAAGGCAGGAAGTGAACGGTGTGGTCTACCGAAGGATCGACTCCTGCGTGCTCAGTGATCTGCGTCCTCAGCCACGTCGAATCTAGGCGGTTCTCGCAGGCGATGACGAAAAGCGGAGACTGCGGTGCCGCTTGGACTCTTGCCTCAATGAGCCGGGAGATGACAGGTACGGTTCGCGCCAGACCGTCTTTAAGCGCGGTGGTAAGGAGAATGGTTGAGGGATCGCTGACGCGTGCGAGAAGTTCCTCGATATCGGAATCGGTGTACAGCAACTCTTGAACTTGTACCCATTCGGAGCTGGGGATCTCGCCTACTACGTCGATCCGGTATCTCCTGGTCAGCTTGAGTGACTCGTTTCTACGAAAGGAGCCAGACCCCTGTCTGCGATTGGCCAGGACGACGTTGAGCCCCGCCCGGCGACCGAGGTAGGCGACGAAACCAAGGCCCAGCGCGCCCGATCCCAGGTGCAAGTGAGTCGGGGCTACGGCACTCAAGGTCGCGTGGGAGTGAAACTAAAAGCCCCGCCTAGGCGGGGCTGACCACGGGGAGACAGAACCGGCGCGAGCGCGAACCCTATACCCGCCCGGCCTCAATCACAATCCTTCCTTAAGCGGAGAAAGTCGTGGTGAGTGCGATAGTAGGATTCGATATCCTGGCAGCGGAGACACTTTCGGATGTGAGCGCTAAGATCTTCGCGCTCGTCTTTCGAGAGCCGCTCGGGAGCGAGGAGGTAGCGGTCAAGAGCCGTGGTTGTGGGATGATCCTGCGCGTCTTCGACCTGCTTACGGTAAGAATGCCAGAGCTCGGCGTCGGAGAGTTGGGGTTGTTTGATCGACTCTCCGGGCGGAGTCCACTCTCCCCATCGCCTTG
Source organism: Gemmatimonadales bacterium (assembly GCA_035559715.1). Classification (GTDB taxonomy): domain Bacteria; phylum Gemmatimonadota; class Gemmatimonadetes; order Gemmatimonadales; family GWC2-71-9; genus JACQHC01. The sequence continues at coordinate 1,334 of DATMAW010000166.1, forward strand.
ATTTCCTGCCCGTGCTGGGAGGGGGATCGTGCATCTCTTGTGAGCCCAATTTGACTCCTCCTCTCCATCGGCACCTACTAACGACCTTCGTGATCCACTGCACGAAACGCCAGCACATCGCACCCTCCTTCTCTGTGAAGGATCCAGAAGGAGGGCCCAGCAGGAGCTGTCCTCCTGCTGGAACTACCTGTCAAATGTACCATTCTATATTAGGACTCGTGACGCAGAGTGTCAATTGCCCCCACGTTCGGTTCTGTGGAGATCGTCCCCCTCTGGGCTAAGTCCCGGAGCCCGATAACAGGCAAGAGAAATCACTGTCGAGAGGCGTTCCCCTCCCCCTCCTGAACGATGGCGAGGTTCTCGTTCTTTCCGTTCACTTCGCCGTACCGCAGCAGGCCGTGTTTGTAGAGGCCGCTCCGGCTGAGGACCGCACTCACTTGGCGCCTGGACCAGGGTGCGCCATTCCTACGTGCGAGGCCCTTCCGTTCTAAGGCCCTTGCAATCGAGGAGCTCATCTCACCTCGATCGCCCAACTCGAAGATGAGTTTCACGGCAACGGCTTCTATCGGATTGAGCTCCAGACTTCCACCGTTCCGGCGATATCCGTAGGGCGCGTTGCCACCGGGTGGGAGCCCGCGCCGGACCCGCTCCTGCCTCCCCTTCCAGAGCCGCTCAATGATCTCCTTCCGGTTCTCCTCGGCGATTGCCTCCCGGATCTGCCGGATCATCACGTCCTTCCGATCCTTGCCGTTGTAGGTCGGCATGTCGGCGATAAGGACCTGGACCCCGCACTTCTCGAACTCGTGAAAGAGATTCTCGGCTAACCTGACGTCGCGGGAGAGCCGGTCGAGGGACGGGATGATGACCGTGCCCACACGGCCCGCCTGGCAGTCCTTGAGGAGGTGCTGGAGGCCCCTCCGGTCCTGAGCGACTCCGCTCTCCGCCTCATCCCTGTAGAAGCGGCGGATAAAAAAGCCCTGGCGCTCGGCGAAGAGGGTGACGTCCCGAATCTGGATGTCGATGCCGTAGCCCTGCCGCTTCTGCTCGAGCGTGGAGACCCGGCAGTAGGCGACCGCTTGCTGGTTGGAGTCCATCCGTTTTTTTGAGCCTTAACCATTCGTTCGACCTCCCGGGCGCCGCTTTGTAAAGCGACGCCGGCCCTTCCATCTTGGCGCCCCTGCGGGTGCCGTCAAGGGAGGAGGAGGACAATGCAGGCGCGAACCGGAAGGTGCTTGCTTCTCGCGGCAACGCTTGTGCTCTCTCTCGCGGGCTGCGCCACGCCAACCGTCTCAGACTCGGCTCGCGGCTCGACGGAGAGCCCGGTCGCCGAGCGCCCCACATGGACGCCTGGCGACTCGTGGACCTACCGCGCCGTGGACGGGTCGTACACCTTCGAGCAGAGGTTCGTGGGTGAGACCACGTTCGAGAATCAGCCGGCGCTGCACATCGTGCGCGGTCGGTACGACATGTACTTCTCGAAGGACTTCGGATTCATCGCTCGTGAGCTGAACGGCCGCGTCGTGCGCCGCATGACCCCGCCCACCGACCACCCGTGGCCGCTCAAGGTCGGGAAGACCTGGTACTGGTCGGGCACGTGGGAGGACACAGAGAGGACCCTGCAGCGCTACATCTACAGCGACGTCTGGACGGTGGAACGCTATGAGGAGGTGACCGTGCCTGCGGGAACGTTCAAGGCGTTCAAGATCGTCCGGCGTGTCCCGGGTACCAACGCCTACGACGAGATCTGGTTCAGCCCGCAAGTGAAGTCAATTGTCAAGTCCCGTGGCTCATCGGCCGCTGGCACCTATGACGAGGAACTCGTGTCCTACAAGGTTCACTGATGAACATGACGCGAGGAGCGCTGACCTTTGGTATCGTGGCTCTGGCGCTTGCCGGCTGCATCACCTCGGGAGTCGGCCGTCCCTTCAACGCCGAAGCGCGGCGCCAGGTCCGTGTGCACGTGACGACCAAGGACGATGGACGATGTCCGTCGCCTGTTGGGCGAGCCCGACCAGATTCTCTCGGATCCTGATCGCGAGACCTGGGTCTACTGCCACTTCCGGGCGACCGTCGAGGTCTTCGCCGAGACAACGACCGACGCCATGCCGAGCGAGGAGCTCCCGGTGCCGCCTCTTAGCGCGGGGATGGGGACGAGCACGGTGCCTGGTTTTTGAGAGTGACTTTGCCGCCTCCGGCAAGATTTCCCGCCTTGTAGCGAGCAGGTGATTCCCTAGAATGCTGAAGGAAACCAAAAGGACATATCATGCTACATCACGGAGAATGGTGAGGCCTTGGAGCACGTTGTGGATTTGGGCTATAAATGACGGCGTTTCCAGACAAAAAGTTCGAACATCTTCTCCTAACCTCCACACAAGTGATTTCTGGGCTTCGAGTGTGATTTTTCAGAATCATTCCCCCAGCCAGTAAGGACTTTTTCAGAAACTTTCCCCCACCGGCTTTTCTGAAACTTTCCGCCGCCCCCGGCCTGCTGGCCATGCTGCCCTCCGAAAGGGGGTGCCCATGGCCTATCGGGAGCTGGGGATGGTGGAGCTTCGCGAGATCGTGCGCCGGTGGCTGCGCGGTGATGGGATCCGGGCGATCGCCCGCGCCACCGGGATGGACCGGAAGACCATCGCGGCGTACATGCGTGCGGCCGTCGCCGCTGGCGTTCAGCGTGGAGGGCCCCCGCCGACCGACGAGCAGCTCGCGGCGATCGGCGCGGCGCGGCGGCCGGGGCGGCGGCCGAACACCCTGGCGCCGAGCCCGGAGCTCCACGCGGTACGGCCGCACGAAGCGGCGATCCGCCAGTGGCTGGCCGAGGGCCTGCGGCTGACGAAGATCTATCGGCGGCTGCGCGCGCAGGGGGTGGCCGTCTCCTACAGCTCGCTCTACCGGTTCGCCCGCGCGGCCTGCGACTTTGGGACGCCGGCGGTGACCGTCCGGGTCGCCGATCCGCCGCCCGGCGAAGCCGCCGAGATCGACTTCGGCCGCCTGGGGCTCTGGCTCGATCCCGCCACCGGGCGGCGGCGGGCCGTGTACGGCTTGCTGGTCACCCTCTGCTTCAGTCGCTACGCGTTCCTCTGGGTCGCCTTGCGCCAGGATCTCAGCACCGTGCTCGAGGGCCTCGAGGCCGCCTGGGTCTTCTTCGGTGGCGTCGTCCGGCGGCTGGTCGAGGACAATCTCAAGCCCGTCGTCCTGCGCCCTGACCGCTATGACCCGCACGTGCAACGTGTGTTCCTCGAGTACGCGCAGTACCGGGGGTTCGTCGTCGACCCCGCGGTGCCGGACCACGCGAGGGGAAAACCGAAAGTCGAGCGCGGGATCCCCTATGCCCGCGAGGACTTTTTCCGTGGCGAGACCTTCCACGATCTCGCCGACATGCGCCACCGCGCGCTCCTCTGGAGCCGCGACCTCGCCGGCACGCGCGTGCACGGCACCACGCGGCAGGTGCCGCGCGTGGTGTTCGAGACGGTGGAGCAGCCCACCCTCCGGCCCCTGGCCCCCGAGCCCTTCGATCGCCCCGTCTGGGCCTGGGCCACCGTGCATCCCGACCACCACATCCAGTTCCGCCGGGCCCTCTACTCGGTCCCCACGGCCTACCTCGGGAAGCGCGTCGAGGTCCGGGGCGATTCCCGCCTCGTGCGGGTCTATTACGGCGGCGAGGTGATCAAGGTCCACGCCCCCCAGCCGCCCGGCGGGCGCGCCACCGACTACACCGACTACCCCGCCGAGCGCGCGCCCTACGCGATGCGGGCGCCCGAGGCGTGCATTCGCCAGGGCGAGCAGGTCGGCCCCGCCGTGGGCCAGTTCGTGCGGGTCCTGCTGAGCGGCGTCTTTCCCTGGGCCCGCTTGCGGCAGGCCCAGAAGCTCCTGCGCCTGGCCGAGCGCTACGGCGCCGCCCGCGTCAACGCGGCCTGCGCCCGGGCGCTCGCCTTCGAGCTGCTCGATGTCCGCCGCGTCGAGGGTATCGTCCGGACCGCCCTGGAGCGGGACCCGGCGCCCGCCGAGCGCGGCCACGTGGTCCCCCTGCCGGCCCGCTTCGCCCGCGCCCCCGAGAGCTTTACCCATCACCCGCGAGAGGAGGAGTCCCATGACCCTGGAGATCGCCCCTGATCTGGTCCGTCGCCTCAAGCGCCTGCGCCTGGGCGGCCTGCTCCCCACGCTGCCCGACCGCGCCACCCACGCGCGCCAGGCCAAGCTGAGCCCGGTCGAGTTCTTGGAACTGCTGCTCCAGGACGAGATCGACCGCCGCGACAGCCAGGGCCTCGCGCGCCGCATCGAGGCCGCGGGCTTCGACGAGGTCGTCACCTACGAGGATCTCGTGTGGGAGACGCCGGTCCACTACGACCGCACCCGGGTGCGGGAGCTCTTTCGCCTGGATTGGCTGGCCGCCCAGGAGAACGTGATCTTCTGCGGGCCGGTCGGCGTGGGCAAGAGCTGGTTCGCCGAGGCCCTCGGCCACAGCGCCTGCCGGGCCGGCCACCGGGTCCGCTTCATCAAGGTCGCCAAGCTGCTCCTGGCTCTCCGCCAGGCCCGCGCCGACCATTCCTTCGAGCGGGAACTGCGGACGTGGCTCGCGCCCGACCTGCTGATCCTCGACGACTTCGGCCTGCGCAAGCTCACCGCCCAGGAGTCCAGCGACTTCTACGACGTGCTCGTCGAGCGGGACCGCCGGGCGGCGACCGTGATCACGAGCAATCGCGCGGTGGACGAGTGGGTGGCGCTCTTCGACGATCCCATCCTCGCCAACAGCGCGCTTGACCGCTTCGCGCATCGCGCGCATCAGATCGTCATGGAGGGGCCGAGCCTGCGCGCCGCCCGCGCGCCCAGCCCGGCCCGCGGCCCGCGCCGACCGGCTAAGAGTGGCGCCGAGGGGGGATAGCCCGATATGGGCCGACCCGAGATCGCCGCTCCTGGAGGCGCTGCGGCGGCGCGCCCGACGCCGGGCGCCGGCCAACGCCGCCATCAGCGCAGAAAGGACTTGCTCACGCAGCCCATGCCGCTGTAAGAAGCCGGAACGAGACCGCCGGGGGTGGCGGAATGTTTCTGATCACGGCCGGCGGAATGATCCTGAAAAACGACACTTCGAGAGGCTGGAACGTCCGCATGGTACGTGGTTGCGTCGCGGGTTCGATCGGCACCGTCGCGACTGCTCTAGGACAGAGTTCGTCTGCGATCACACGGATCGGTTTTGGGGCCTCAATAGTGAGGATTTTGTCCCTGAGTACGAGGTTCGATCCGATTGCCTGAAGAATCTGGCGTTTGACGTCCGGCCCGCCCGAGGCGAACCACTCCCGGGCACTGGCCGCAAAGACGAACGTCTGCACCGTGGCAAGCTCGGCTTGGAACGGCGTAGCAGGCTCGCTCGCCTGGCGCTCGAGCTGCCCGATCTCCGAGAGGAGGCGCCGGCGCTCAGCTACGAACTCATCATCTCCGATGAGGTCCCGCGTGCGGAGCTGGGTGAGATTGACAAGCTGCTTTCTGGCGAGCGCGAGGGAGGTGCCGCGCTGCTCGGTCACTTTGGTCTGGACGAGGGCGTCGTCCTCGGCGCTCCGATCGGCCCAGAGGAAGATCCAATCGAGGAACCTCGGCCCGATGGTGAGGCGAGCGAGATACGCTTCGATCTGAGCCTCAAGGGTCTTGAGCTCAACAGCACCTTGGCGGCATCCCTGGCGCTTCGTGCAGTGATAGTAGGTGTAACGGCGTCCGTAACGGTTGGTCTTGTGCTCTGCCGTGATCATTCCACCGCACTCGCCGCAGCGAATAAGGCCGGTGTAGGCGAAGGTGTGGCGCTTGGGCCGCGTCCGGCCACGTGCGCCA
>DATMAW010000167.1:0-9559 GCA_035559715.1 Gemmatimonadales bacterium
ATCGAAGAGGTGTACCTCGAGGGAGCGCTCCTGGTCGCCGAACGTGGGTCGTGGTCCGAGATGCATCATGCCGCCGGCCATGCCGTCCCGCCACTCCGCTCGCACCGCGTAGACGCCGTCGGGGGGGAGCAGCTTGCGGCGGTCCGGCAGCCTCAGGTTAATCGTGCGATACCCCACGGAGCGGCCCCGCCCTGCCCCTGGCACTACGGGTGCCGTGAGGCTATATGGCCGCCCCAAGCAGCGCCGCGCGGTGTCGAGATCTCCCCCGGCGACGGCCCGGCGGATGAGGCTCGACGAGACGGGCCGTCCGTCGATCGTTACGGGTGGCACGACGTCCACCGCGAACCCAAGCTTGATCCCCAGTTGTCGCAACACCGCCACGTCCCCGGAGCGGCCCCGGCCGAACCCGTGGTCCTCGCCAATCACCAGCTCCTTCACCGCGTAGCGCTCGAGCAGCCAGTGGACGAACTGCTCCGGAGTGAAGTGTGACAGGGACTCCGTGAATCGGAGGAAAACGGCCACGTCGAGATCGCTCTGGGCCAGGATCTCGCGGCGTTCTGCGGGCAGTGTCAGCAGCGGTGGCGCGGCGGCGGGATTGACGATTTCCAGCGGATGCGGGTCGAACGTGATCAGCACGCTCCGGCGATTTGCGCGCTGGGCGCGAACGGCGATTTCCTCGAGAACTCGCCGATGGCCCAGGTGGACACCGTCGAAACTTCCCACGGTGAGAACGGTGCCGTTTGTCGCGAGGCTCACGATGGGAGTACCACGCGTGGATGTGCCTCGCCGCAATCCACGTCGGCGACGGCCACCAGCCGGCCGTCGGTCGCGAGGAGCGCCGTGGGGCCGGCGGGCGCCTGGACCCTCACGGATCGCCCGTGGGCGATGTGTACGCGCGCGGCGTCGTCGATCGTGACGGCGGGTAAGTGCCTTACGGCCTCGCGGGGAGGGTGGAGCGCCGGAACCGCGGCGTTTGCGTGTTGCTCCAGGGTAAACGCCTCGTCGACGGTGAAGGGGCCGACCGCCGTGCGGCGGAGCGATGCCAAGTGCGCTCCGCAGCCCAGTCGCTCCCCCAACTCTCGCGCCAGGGAGCGAATGTATGTCCCGCTCGAGACGTCGGCGGCGAAATGCACCTCTGGTCCCTCGCGCCGCACGAGGTCGAACCGGGTGATCTCAACCAGCGCCGCCCGGAGGGGCACGGACTCTCCACGCCTCGCGCGCTGGTGGGCGCGCTCGCCGGCCACGTGTTTGGCGGAAAAGGCGGGCGGTATCTGATCGCGCCGGCCCGTGAGGTCGGCCATCGCCCGCGCCACGACCGAGTCGGTGAGCGCCCGCCAGGTATCGCGCTCGGCCAGGGGGCTACCGCTCACGTCGTCGCTGTCCGTGACGACGCCGAGACGGATAACACCGGAGTACCGCTTGGGCAGGCCCGCCACGTAGCGTGCGAGCCTCGTGGCTGAGCCGGCAAGGACCACCAGCAGGCCCGTCGCAAGAGGGTCCAGCGTTCCCGCATGGCCCACGCGGCGAGTGTGCAGCGCCCGGCGAACCATGGCCACCACGTCGTGTGACGTGGGTCCCGCGGGCTTGTCAACGAGCAGCAGGCCGTCGCTCAGGGCTCGGGGTGGTCGCGCTTGAGTTGATCCAGCAGTCGATCGATGCGCGCGGCCCGTTCGAGCGTGCGATCCAGCACGAAGTGCAACTCCGGGGTATTCCGCAGGGCCAGGGAGCGGGCGAGGCGCGACCGCAGGAAGCCCCGGGCGCTATTCAGGCCGTCCATGGCGGCCGCCTTCTCATCGTCCGACCCCATGATGCTCACGTGAATCGTTGCAACGGAAGCATCCATTGCGACCGTGGCGCCGGTCACGGTCACGAAGCCGACGCGCGGGTCTTTGACCTCCGTGGCAAGGGCGTCGGCGACGGCCGCCTGCACCAGCGCGGCCAATCGCTCCGGGCGGTAACGGGACGGTCGCGTCATCGAAACACGGTCGCCGAGTCTATGATCCGCGCCAGTGGCTCACCCGCCACCAGGCGATCGGCGGCGCCGAGCACCTGTTCGGCGTATCTCCGACTCTGCGCGACGACGCAGCAGGCCAGTTCGGCGCGCTGCCACAGATCCTGATGTCCGGTTTCTGCCACGGACACGTTGAATCGGTTGTGCAGCCGGTCCTTGAGGCTCGCCAGGATCTGTCGCTTGTCCTTCAGGGAGCGGCACCCGTTCAGGTGCAGCTCCCAGGTTACGATGCCGACGACCACATCACGCGTCCTTGACGGAACCGGCGGGTGCCAGGGTCCGCGCGACCTCCTCGATTCGGTACACCTCCAGCACGTCGCCAACCTTCACGTCGTTGTAGTTCTCGACGCCGATCCCGCATTCGAGGCCTTCCTTCACCTCGCGAACGTCTTCCTTGAAGCGCCGCAGGCTGCCGATCTGTCCATCGTAGACAACCACGCCGTCGCGCACGACGCGGATCTTCGCCGCTCGACGAACGGTTCCGCTGCGAACGTGGCAGCCGGCAATGGTGCCCACGCCCGAAATCCTGAACGTTTGTCGGACCTCCGCTTCTCCGATCACGACCTCGCGTCGCTCGGGTGCCAGCATACCCTCGAGCGCGGCCTTCACGTCTTGCACGGCTTCGTAGATCACGCGATAGGTGCGGATGTCCACCTTCTCGCGTTCCGCGGCGGCCCTTGCATTGGCGTCGGGACGCACATGAAAGCCCACGATGATGGCTTCGGACGCCTTGGCGAGCAGCACGTCGCTCTCGTTGATGGCGCCCACGCCTCGGTGGACGATCTCCACCTGCACCTCAGGAGCCGACAGCTGCGCGAACGCGTCCGCCAACGCCTCGGCAGGGCCCCCCTGATCGGCCTTGATGATAATGCGCAGGACTTGCGCCTTGCCCTCGCCGATCTGCTTCGAGAGTTCCTCCAGCGACACCCCGCGACTCGTCCGCCGATGATGCGCCTCGCGGTCGAGCCGCTGCCGTTTCTGCGCGATGTCCCGCGCTTCCTGGGCGTTGGGAACCACGGCGAAACCGTCCCCCGCCTGGGGCACGGCGTCGAAGCCAAGGACTTGCACGGGCATGGACGGTCCGGCGTCGTCGACGCGGTTGCCGCGCTCGTCCATCAGGGCGCGCACGCGCCCGGCGAGATTCCCGCAGATGAAGTCGTCACCGACCCTGAGCGTCCCCGTCTGCACGAGCACCGTTGCCACCGGTCCCTTACCGGGGTCGAGCGCGCTTTCGATGACGGTGCCCTTGGCCGGCCGCGCAGGGTTTGCTCGCCGGTCGAGCATGTCGGCCTGCAGCAGGATCTTCTCCAGCAACTCGCCGACGCCCTGTCCCGTCTTCGCCGAGATCGCCTGCGCCATCGTGTCACCGCCGAACTCTTCGGTGACGACGCCGTGTTGCAACAGGTCCCGCTTGACCTTTTCCACGTTGGCCGCGGGCAGGTCGATCTTGTTGATGGCCACGACGATCGGTACGCCCGCGTTCTTGGCGTGGCTGATCGCCTCCACGGTCTGCGGCATGACCTGATCATCCGCCGCCACGACGAGCACTACGAGATCGGTGACCTGGGCACCCCGAGCGCGCATGGCGGTGAACGCTTCATGGCCCGGCGTATCAAGGAACGTAATGCCCTTCCCATTCGGGAGCTTGACGTGATAGGCGCCGATGTGCTGTGTGATCCCCCCGGATTCGCCGGCGATGACGTTCGCCTTGCGGATGTAGTCCAGCAATGACGTTTTCCCGTGGTCTACGTGGCCCATGACGGTCACCACCGGCGGACGCGGGACCAGATCTTCAGCGCTGTCTTCGGCTTCGGGAGCCGCGGCCGGCACGTATTCTTCTTCCTGTACGGCGCGGAAACCGAAGGCTTCGGCGATCAGTTCGATCTGATCGAAGTCCAACCGCTGATTGACCGTTACCATCATGCCGAGTTCTTTGAAGCAGAACGTGACGATCTGGGTCGGCGGCACGTTGAGAATCCCGGCCAGCTCGGTCACGGTAATGAACTCGTTGACCCGGACCGTGGTGCGCTCGCGAGCTTCCTCTTCCGCCCGACGGAGCGCCTCGGCCTCGCGCGTTCCCTCCTCTTCCTCGCGCCGCCTTGGTCCTTTGCGGACGCCGGGCCCTTTGAGAGAGGCAAGCGTCCGGCTGATGTTCGCCATGACCGCCTCTTGGTCCACCTGACTCCGCTTGCCCTTCTTCCGCTTTTTCTTGTCGCGGCGCCGGTCGTCGGTGACTTCCCCGGGAGCGGCCGACGCCACGGGCCGCGGGACCTGGTTGCCAGGAGTGGCCGAGGCGACAGGCTTGATCCACTGTGCAGCGGCGGGGCGCGGGATACGCTTCGGAATGACGGGCTCCGGTCGCTCCTCCGCGGGCACCGTGGGCTGCGCTTCGATGCTGCCGGGTGCTGCGGGCTGCCCCTGAACCACTCCGGGTTCCGGGAGGTCGGCCGTCGGAACTTCGACGGTCTCGACGGGTGCCGGCTCCCTGAAAAGCGCAGCCGCTCGCTCTTCCAGTGACGGCTTTGGTTCAGGCGTGACGACGAGACGAAGCTCCTGATCGGCCAACGCGGCGGCGGCGGCTTCGCGGCGCCGCTCTTCCTCTTGCGCCTCGCGCTCGGCAACCTCGGCGGCTGTGCGACGTCTCCGCTTGGGACGTGTCTCGGCGACTGGCGCCGGGTTTTCGGCCGGCGCCTTGGCTTTGGCGCTCTTGGCGCGGCGTGTCCGAGGAGCTGGTGCCGGCTCGCTTCGCTTGCGCTTTTCACGCTCCCAGCGGGCTCGAACCAGCGCTACCTGGGCCGAGTCGAGACCGGAGAGGTGGCTGCGGACGTGAATGTCCAGCTCCGAAAGCAGCCGCATCAACTGCTCGGCGTCCACGCCGAACTCGGCCGCCAGGTCGTGCACGCGCGTCTTGGTGATCATGCCTCGTCTGATTCCTTCCTCGAAAACTGCCAAATCCTTACGTGAGTTGCAGCATGCCTGCCGCGAGGAGCGGGTCCCTCACGCCCACCGCTTGGACCGCCCCACGGCCAAGCCGGCGCCCAAGCTCGGCGGCGCCGGGACCCAGCGCTACAGGCACGCGGCGAGCCTGCGCCAGACGCACCACCTTCTCCGCCGTGCGCTCGCTTTGGTCACTCGCCAGCACCACCAATGCGAGTTCGCCGCGTTGAAGGCCGGCCCGCACGCCTGAGACCCCGACAACCACAGTGCCGGCCCTCACACCCAGCCCCACCAGCCGCAGGCCTCGCTCCGTCAGGACGTTGACGCTGGTGTCCCCTCGCCCGGCGTGCTGTTCCCGGAGGCTGCTGGTGCGCCCGCCTCGCCCTCCCCGCTTTCCTCGGTAAGCTCGGACAGGACGGCCATGATGGTGTCGGCCCACTCGGGCGTCATCCCTTCGATTTTCAGCAGGTCGTCACGCTCGAAGTCCAGCATGTCTCGCAGAGTGCGAATGCCGGCCGCATCCAGCACGCGCAGCGCATCGGGAGGCAGCCCCTTCAGCTCGTCCAGGCGAACCTCGGCCGCGAGTTCATCCGCCGGCGGCAACGGAGCGAACAGGGGTCCCTCGCCGCCGCGCTCGAGCCATTCGCGACTGGAGAAGAGATCGATTTTCCAGCCGGTAAGTTCGGAGGCCAGGCGGACGTTCTGTCCGTTGCGCCCGATCGCCAGTGACAGTTGATCTTCGTCCACGATCGCCTGAATCGTGCGGTTCTCCGGATCGGAGAACACGCGTGACACGCGGGCGGGCGCCAGGGCCAAGCGCGCGAATCGCTCCGGGTCGGGCGACCAGGGAACGATGTCGATACGCTCACCACCCAGCTCGTTTACCACGGCCTGCACGCGACTGCCCTTGAGACCGACGCACGCGCCCACGGGGTCGATCGCATCGTCCCTGCTCGCCACGGCGATCTTGGTGCGGCTGCCGACCTCGCGGGCGGCCTCACGAATCTCGACCACGCCCTGTTGAATCTCCGGCACTTCCAGTTTGAACAGTGCCTTCACGAACATCGGATCGGCACGCGACAGAATCAGTCGGGGACCCTTCGGAGTCTCTTCCAGGCGCTTGAGCACGGCGCGGATTGTGTCCCCCTGATGGAAATGCTCCCGGTGATTCTGTTCGCGGTAGGGGATGATCGCCTCGGCTTCGCGGAACCTGTTCAACATGATGACGAGCTTACCGCGTTCGATCTGCTGGATCTCGCCGGACAGGAGCTCGCCCACCTTGTCGGAGAACTCCTCGCGAATGCGCGCGCGCTCACCCTCGCGCACTCGCTGGATGATGCGCTGCTTGGCCGCCTGCACGGCGCTGCGTCCGAACTGCTCGAACGGCACTTCTTCCTCCAGAACGTCGCCGATCTGGAAGTCCGGATCCTCCCAGCGCGCCTCTTCCAGCGACACCTGCGAACCGGGATCCTCGACCGTCTCGACGACCGTCCGGAGCACGGCCACCCGAATGGCGCCGTGAAACTCGTCAATCTCGATGTCCGCCCGCACGTTGGGACCGCACCGCTTAACCAGGGCGGCGTGAATACCGTCGCGCAGCAGCTCGACCAGCTCGCCACGCTCCAACTGTTTGGCGTTTGCGAGCTCGCGAAGCGCCGCGACTACTTCGCCTGAAGTGGCCATCCTGTCTCGTACCCCAATGAAAGAAGTGTTCAATCCCAGTCCACCGCCAGGCGTGCGTCCCGGACGTCCGCCAGCGAAACCGATATTGTCACGACTTCCTGCACCAACCGCAGCGTGACCGTGCCCGCGCCGCGGTCCACCCCGACGATCGTGGCCCGTACGCGCCCCCGGCCGGGCAACCGGACCATGACGTCGCGGCCCGTGAACCGCTCCCAGTGCTCCGGCCATCGCACCGGCCGTTCGATCCCCGGCGAAGAGACCTCCAGGACGTAGTCGGCGCCCAGCAGGCCGGTCTCGTCGAGCCACTGTTCGAGGGCTCGGCTCACCGTCTGACAGTCGGCGATTGTCACGCCGCGGCCGGGAATACTGTCCGGACGATCGATTCGCACTTGCAGGCGCGCCCGTCTGGATCCGGAATGCCGCACATCTACCAGTTCGAACCCGAGCGCGTCGACGCGCTCGCGGATCTCGGCGGTCAGGTCAGGAAGAGCCGTTGTCATCGCTGCGGCAAAAAAAAGCGCGGGCCGAACTTCGCCCGCACCACGCATGCAATGTACCGGGGGGCGGACCCCGGGTCAAGCGAGCGGCGGCACTGGGTCACCCAGTGCCGCGAGCGGCATCCCCACGTAGGCCAGCATTCGCCCGGCCGCGCCTTTGGATCCCCGATGCGAATGAAACCGCTGCCCGCCATGCGCCGTGCACCACGGGCTCGACGTGCGCTCGTTCTCCACGCCAAGCCGGTCGAGTCTGGCCTGGATCTCCGCCCGAAGATCGAGTCGGGATGCCCCTGCGCACGACTCACCTCGCACCTGGTAGACGACTTCAGGACCAACTTCATAACACGCTCCGCAAATCGCTACGCCACAATGGGTTATGATATCACGAGGGGACGACTTCGCCACCGACGCCACCGCGGCCACGCCGCGTTCGATCATTCCGGCAGCGATCCCCCGCCAGCCGGCGTGGAGGAGTCCAACGACGCCTCGGGCCGGGTCAGCGAGATAAACCGGTACGCAGTCAGCCACCGTTACGGCAAGCAGGATCCCCCGCCGGGCAGTCACATGACCGTCAACCTGCGGCCACGCCATCCACCCGTCTTGAGCGTGGCGGTGGATCATGACCTCCGTTCCGTGGCTCTGGTAGCCCACCACCACTGCCGGGAACTGGCGATGGAACGCCATGCGGAGCGCCGCCCAGTGCGTCGCGGCTGTTCCCTCTGGGCACGCGCCGTTCAATGTGAAATCGGAGCTACTGGTTGTGATGCCCGCGACGATGCCGAAACGTCTGCTCCAAGGTTCCAGTTCGAGCCGTTCGATCACCTGCCCGGCCGGTTCGGCCGGGGTCTCGGGCAGCGGGCGGACGGTCACGGGCCGGCAACGCGTTCGATTCTGGCGCCGAGTGCCCGGAGTCGGTCATCGATGCGCTCGTAGCCTCGGTCGATCTGTTCGACGTTGTGGATGACGCTGTCGCCGTCAGCGGCGAGCGCCGCCAGCAACATGGCCATCCCGGCGCGGATGTCGGGGCTCACGACCACGCTTCCCCGGAGCCGCGACGGCCCGGCGATCACGGCGCGATGGGGGTCGCACAGCACAATCTGGGCGCCCATCTCGATCAGCTTGTCCACGAAGAACAGGCGCGACTCGAACATTTTCTCGAAAATGAGCACCAGGCCATCGCACTGGGTCGCGACGACCGTGACGATGGACATCAAGTCCGCCGGGAACGCGGGCCAGGGGCCGTCCTCGATTTTAGGGATGTGGCTCCCCAGGTCGGTCATGATCCGCCGCTCGAGTGACGATTCGACGATCAACCGGGAGCCGTCCATCCGCGGACGGATGCCGAGTCGCTCGAACTGCAGCAGGGGGTTACGGAGGTCGTCGGCGCGGATCCCGTCGATCACGATGTGGCCGTTGGTAACGGCGGCGAGGCCGATGAAGCTGCCGATTTCGATGTGATCGGGTCCGATCTCGAGGGTGGCGCCCTTGAGCTGCTTCCGGCCGTGAATCGTGAGCCGGTTCGTGCCAATGCCCTCGATTTCCGCGCCCATGGCGACGAGCCCCCGGGCGAGATCCTGCACGTGCGGCTCTGAGGCGGCGTTGTGCAGGACGGTTGTGCCGGGTGTGAGCGCCGCAGCCATCAGGGCGTTCTCGGTTGCCGTGACGCTCGGCTCGTCCAGGAACACGTCGGCCGGTCTAAGCCCGCGGGTCTCGAGGGCGTACGCGGCTCCCACGGTCACATCGGCGCCCAGGCCCTGGAGCGCAAGGAAATGTGTGTCGACCCGCCGCCGGCCGATGACGTCGCCGCCGGGTGGCGGGAGGGTCACGCGTCCAAAGCGGGCGAGCAGCGGTCCGGCGAAGAGAATCGAGGCCCTGAGCGATCCGCAGATCAGGGGGTCCAGCGGATCGGGACGCACTCCGCGCGGATCAATGCGCAGCGTGTGATCGTCGAGCCAGGTGACCTCGGCGCCGATGCCCTGGGCGAGCGCGAGTTGAGCTTCCACGTCGCGGATGCGGGGGACATTCACCAACTCGCAGGGCCCGTCGGCCATAAGGGCCGCGGTGATCATTGGGAGGGCCGCATTCTTGTTGCCGGCCGGGCGCACCGTGCCGTGCAGCGGAACGCCGCCGGTAACGTGGAATCGGGCTCCCATGCGCAGCGAACCTTACGGGGCGGGCGCACGAGGCGTCAATAGCCAACCGGAGCCTTCCGCTTACCTTTAGATGTGCTCCCTCAACTAGGTGTGCTCCCTCAACCGGATGGGTGACGCTGATGGGATGGACGGTGCTGATGGCCGTCTCGGTGCTGGTGATTGCGCTCTTGATGGTGGCGTTGACGGTGGCAGCGGTCCTTCTCGCGAGGGACTTGCGGCGGGCGCTCGAACGGCTGAGCGAGGTGAGCCGTGCGTTGGAGCAGGATGGGCGCCCGGCC
>DATMAW010000168.1:0-7731 GCA_035559715.1 Gemmatimonadales bacterium
CCACCCGGCCGGCCGGTCGCGCGACCGCCGCGCTGCGTCCAAACGCAACCAGTCTTGCGTTTGGTAGTACCATACGCCATCTGCTCAAGATCGCCGCCGATCACTTCCCCGGCGTGCGGATCGTCGCCACCGGTAGCTCGGTGCTGGGCGCCTCGGCGCGGTTCCGCGATACCCTGGCTGGACGGAAGCGCGTGGTGTGGCTTACCCCCATGGGCCTGGCCGACCAGGCGGCGTTCGGGAACCCGTCGCTCAAACACCGCCTGCTGCGCGGCGGCCTGCCTCCACTGTTTCTGGCCGCCGAGTTCCCGGAAGGCGACTTCCAGGAGTGGATGGACGCGTACTGGGCTCGCGACATCCAGGAGCTGTTCCGGCTCGAGCGCCGCCAGTCGTTCCAGCGCTTCGTCGAGCTGCTGCTGGCGGCCAGTGGCGGGCTGTTCGAGGCGACGCGCTTCGCGCGCGACTGTGAAGTGAGCCGCACGACGATCACCAACTACCTCGGCGTTCTCGAAGCCACCTTCGTGGCGCACGTCATTCGCCCCTTCACCACGCGTCGCGCCACCGAGATCCTGGCGGCACCCAAGGTCTACGGGTTCGACACCGGCTTCGTGGCGTACTACCGCGGCTGGCAGGAGCTGCGGCGCGAGGACTTGGGCGCGTTGTGGGAGCACTACGTGCTGAACGAACTCCACGCCAGCCTCCAGACCCGGGACATCCGTTACTGGCGCGACAAGCACGGGCACGAGGTGGACTTCGTCTTCGCGGGTCGCGCTGGAGCCCCGGTGGCGATCGAGTGCAAGTGGTCGGCCAAGGACTTCGATCCTGGGAACCTGCGGGTGTTCCGGCGCCACTATGCGCGGGGTGACACGTTCGTGGTGGCCACCGACGTGGAGCGACCCTTCAGCCGCACCATTGACGGCGTTCCGGTAACGGTCCTCGGCCTGCGAGACCTCATCGCGGCGTTGGGTTCGGGCCAGGGCCGCGCGCGCCGGGACGCTCAACCAGGGTGACGGCGACGCTAAGGCGCCGCAAATCAGACAGAACCGGCTGTTATCGGGGATCGGCGTGGCGCACTTGTAGCAGTTCATGGCCGCGATCTCACTGGGGCTCCCTAAACAGTGGCTCACTCCGTCGCGGCACGCCAGACGCGCTGCCGGATCCCTCGGTCACGATGGGCGCCCCGCCTCCGCTGCGAGTGCCGCGCAGGATCGTTCCGTTCCAGCCGACGACGTACACCGCCTGCGAGCCATAGCCCCACACGCTTTCAAGCTGTTCGCTGCTGACTCCCGAGTAAGTCGACACGGTGCTCCCGTCCCACCTTTGAAGTGAACCGCTGCCGCCGACGAAGTAGATGTCGGAGCTGCCGGTGCCCCAGATGCCGTATCGGCTCCCCGACGTGAGCAGATGAGTCCAGCTCGTCCCGTCGTATCTCCACAACCCGAAGTTCCCGGTCACATAGAGGTCCGACCCGGAGGTTCCCCACACGCCGTAGAGCGCCCCGGAGGGCACGTCGCCACCTCCGCCCAGCGAACTCCAAGAGCTGCCGTCATATCTCAGTATGACCGCGCCTTCGCCAACCGCGTAGACCTCCGTTTCCGAAAAGCCATAGACGTCGTTAAGGTTGCCGCTCACAGCGTCGGTCACCCACGAGGTTCCATTGAAGCGATGCACCTGGTTGGTCGCGACGGCGAAGATGGCCCGTGGTGAGGCCACCCAGATCGCGTCCAGGGTGGTGCCGGCGTTATACACTTCGGCCCAGGCGAGCGCGCCGTTGTGCTTAAACACCCGCTGGCCGGTGATGCGGTACACGCTGGTGTCGGCCAAGCCGGCCACGCTCGTTCCCGATCGGAAGCCGAACGAGGTGTCGACCTCGGACCATGACGTGCCGTTCCAGCGGAGCGAGGAGGTGCTGGTCACGGCGAAGACGTTATCAGCCGACGTGCCCCAGACATCCCATACCGCAGATGTGGTTCCCGACGTCATGGTCTCCCACGAGGTGACCGCGGACGACGAAACGGCGACGGTCACCACGGAGTAGTCCGTGACGCCGTCAACCGTGACCGCCACGGTAACCTGGCCGGCGGCCAGCGTGGTTATCGCGGCCGGAGCGTAGAAGTCGGCGACGTTAGGGTTGAGGCTCGCCCAAGTCGCGTCGGGAGAGGAGATCGTGTAGCCGTTGGAGTCGAGCACCGTCAGCGTGAAGGGCGATGAAGTTCCAAGAGATGTGATGGTGACGCCCTGCGGCGTAATCTCGACCGTCGCGGCCACCTGGCGCACCGTTACCGTCACCGTATCGGCCGCGCCACCCTGTGCCGTTGCTATGATCTGTGTCGTGCCGTTTCCGACCGCGGTTACCAGGCCCGACGTGTCAACGGTGGCTACAGCCGGGTTGCTGGAGGTCCACGTGAACGTTACGCCGCTTATCGGCGCACCCGACGCATCCCGTGCCTCGGCCAGCAGGTAGTGGGTTTCACCCAGCGCGGTCATGGTCGAAGGGCTGGCCGGCGTAATCGCGACGGTAGCGCCGCGATAGCCGCGGAGCACCACTCCGGCACCAACGACGAACACGTCGCCGTTGGTCGAGCTTACCCAAACGTCTTGAAGGGATGGCCAACCGCTCGATATCACTGACCAGTTCGTGCCATTGTACCGCGCGATGCTACCCTGCGTGCTGACCGCGATCACGTCCGACCCGCCGCTGCCTCCCACGCCATTGAACTGCTCACTGACGCCCACCGGGATCGCATTCCACGCAGAACCGTCGTACCGGAAAGCGGTGCCCGACATTCCCACCGAGAACACCGACCCGGATCCCGCTCCCCACAGGTCCATCTGCGCAGTGCCGGCCGCCGCTTCCTGCGCCCACGCGGTCCCGTTATACCGCACACGCCGGCCGTCAACCTCCGTCACTGCGAGCACCGAGTTGAAAGCAGAACCCCAGACTCCCCGGAAGCGAATCCCGCCGCCAACCGGATTGGACACCGTCCATGTCGAGCCGTTGTAGTGCAGAATCTGGCTACCAGGGTCGCCCACTGCGAATACGTCGTTGGGTGCTGCGCTCCAGACCCGGCGCTGCGGATTGTCGGGCCTGTGCACCACGCTCCAGCCCGTGCCGTCGTAGTGCGCGACCACTCCACCAACATCCGTCGCCCCGCCACCGACTGCGAACACATCCGTCGGCGAAGTGCCCCACACGGCGTGCAGATCCATCGTCGTCGGGCTCGACTGGGTCGTCCATGTCGAGCCGTCGAAGTGGAGGATAATCCCGCGCCCGGTCACGAACACATCCTGGCCGGAGCTACCCCACACACCGTAGTAGGCGGTGTCGGGCACCGACTGGCGGACCCACACGTTAGGTGGCGTCGAGTAAGGGGCCGCAACGGTGACAAGCGCATATCCTGTGTCCGTACTCGACGCAGCCCTGATCACAGCCTGCCCGTTGGTCACGCTCGTCACCACCCCCGAACCGTCAACCGTGGCAACGGCTGGATTGAGGCTGGACCAGCTGATCTCGATTCCCGGCACGACCTGGTTGGTCTCGTCGCGCGCTTCGGCACTCAGCGACGTAGTCGAGCCCGTGCCGGTGAGCGAAGCGCCGGCCGGTGTCACGACGATCGAGCTCACCACGAAGATGCGGATTGTCGCGGTGTCGGCCGCACCGCCCGGCGCCGTCGCGATGATGGACACCGTGCCGCTGCCGACCGCGGTCACCACCCCCGCGGTATCAACCCTCGCGATGCTCGTGTCGCTCGAGCTCCACGTCCACGCAACGCCGCTGATGGGATTGCCGGAGGCATCCGTGGCGGTGGCGAGCAGGTCCGTGGTCGAGCCCACGCCAATTATCGTGTCCGCCGCTGGCGTCACCGCGACGGTTGCGCCGCGATGGCCGCGCCAGATGCCTGCACCGCCAGCGAGGATGACACCGGTCAGATCCGCCCAGACCGCGGTTATGCTGCGCGAACTCAACCGGAGCGGTGGTGTGAAGGTGTTGCCATTCCAGCGCAAAACCACACCGGCCGTATCCGCACCCAAGCTGCCGCCGGTGATATACACATCCGTCCCGCTGGTTCCGTGCACCTGATGGAGGTGGTAATCCGCCGTGCTTCGAATCTCGCTCCACCCGGATCCGTTGTGTCGAATCACCCGACCGTAGTCGAGCACCACAATCACGTTCGAACCCGACTCACCCCATATGCCACTCGGGTGGCGACCACCGTCCGCCGCAAACTCGCGAACCCAGCTAGAACCTGTAAGCCTGGCAACGGCATTGTCCCAACCAACAATGAATGCGCTGTCGCGCGACCATCCCCAGATGCCTGACAGGGCCCTCTGTTCGAATCCGAGCGGCTCAGATGCCGACCACTGCTCGCCATCCCAATGAAGCAGCTCGCCCGAGCGGGCGCCAACATACACGTCGTTCGGCCCAGATCC
Source organism: Gemmatimonadales bacterium (assembly GCA_035559715.1). Taxonomy (GTDB): domain Bacteria; phylum Gemmatimonadota; class Gemmatimonadetes; order Gemmatimonadales; family GWC2-71-9; genus JACQHC01. Next base: position 4,429 of record DATMAW010000168.1, read on the forward strand.
CCACACTGAGTACAAGTCATCGGTGATCAGGCCAGCCGCAACCTGCTGCCAGCTTGAACCGTCGAAGTGCAGCACCAATCCGCCCGCGCCTACCGCATAGATGTCGGCTGCCGAAGTACCCCAAATTGCTATCAGCTGGCTCCCGCTGCTGGCGCGGTGCACGGACCAGGACGTACCGTCGTACTCCAGAATCTGCCCGCCTGCGTCAGTGGCGAAGACCCGGTTCGGCGATGCTGCCCACAGAGCGGAAACTACTCCTATTCCAGGGTGCGACATGGTCGCCCAGAGGTTCACAGGCGATAGGCCCGGAACTGAGACAGTCACTAGTCCGTGGCCCGTAATTCCGGCTGCCGTCGCCGCGACAGTAGCCTGCCCGCTCGCGATTGCGGTCGCCTGGCCCGTGCTGCTGCTGATCGTGGCGACGTTTGGATTGAGGCTCGACCACGTGAACTCCACGCCTTGTATGGGATTGTTAGCTACATCCCGTGCTTCGGCGGTGAATGTCATCTGCGAACCGATTCCGCTCAGCAGCGCGCCACTCGGCGACACGACAATGGAGACAATCACAACAGCGCGGATCGTAGCCGTATCTGCGGCGCCACCAGGCGCCGTCGCGATGATGGACACCGTGCCGCTGCCGGTCGCCGTCACCACCCCCGCGGTGTCAACCCTCGCGATGCTCGTGTCACTCGAGCTCCACGTCCACGCAACGCCGCTGATGGGATTGCCGGAGGCGTCCGTGGCGGTGGCGAGCAGGTCCGTGGTCGAGCCCACGCCGATTATCGTGTCCGCCGCCGGCGTCACCGCGACGGTTGCGCCGCGATGGCCGCGCCAGATAGTGCCCCGGTAGCCAACCGCGAAGGCAGGACCAGCGCTGCTCATCCAGATGCCGCGCAGCGAGACCGTGTCCGGCGTGGTCATCACCGACCACGACGAGCCGTCATACCTCAATACCGTGCCGTTCCTGCCAACCGCATACACGTCATTGGAGGACGATCCCCACACAGCTTCGAGATCCGCCGTCGTTGGACTGCTCATCGGCGACCACGACGAGCCGTTGTAGTGCAGAATCGCGCCGCCGGCGCCCACCGCAAACACGTCGTTGCTCGCAGCTCCCCACACCCCCTGGAGGCCCCCAGTGGACGGTGCGCCCAGCACCTGGGACCAACTCGAGCCGTCGTAACGGTAGATCACCGTCGAACCATCACCGCCGACAGCGTAGACATCCTGCGACGAGAATCCCCAGCTCGAGTAGAAGTTCCCGGTGAAGCTTCCCGCCACGTTCCAGCTGCTGCCATCGTAGTGCACGATGGTAGGCGTAGTGCCGCCGCCCACAGCCCACATGGCACGGGGCGAGGCCGCCCACACTGACATCAGGTGGGCAGAAACCGACACCGACTGATCCGCCCAGGATGCTCCACCGTCGGTAGTATGGCGGATCTCGCCCTCGTTCCCGACGAAAACGATGTCAGTAGCTGACGCTCCGCCAACCCCGTTTACGGCCCGCGCTGCGCCCAAGGACAAGCTGCTCCACGTCGAGCCGTTGAACCGCGCGCTCGGCGCAGCATCCTGAGCGTTGGGCAGGAACACGTCGGTTGGCGATACGCCCCACGGCTGATCCCACGTCACGCCGGACGGGCTTGCATCGGCAACCCACAGGTTGATCGGCGCGGCCGGCGCCACAGCCACACTTGCCACCGCGTAACCCGTCACAGTGCCCACGGAGGCCGCGATGACGGCTTGGCCGCTCGCAACGGCCCTGGCAACGCCGCTGGATGCGTCAATCGTCGCTACGTTGGGATTGAGGCTGGTCCAGGTGAACGCGGCGCCCGGTATCACGGCGCCTGACGAGTCGCGCGCCTCGGCCGTGAACTGCTGCGTGCCGCCGCTGATTGACGCGCCGGCGGGCGTGACAGTCACGGATGCCACGACCTGCGCGACCGTGACCGTAACCGTGGTGCAGCCCTGCGCACCGCCCGGAGCCGTGGCGCACACTGAAGTGGTGCCGTTCGCCACGGCCGTCACGACTCCAGCGCTATCCACGGTCGCCACCGACGTGTTGCTACTCGTCCAGATCCAGCGAACCCCGGAGATCAGGTTGTTCGCCGCGTCCCGCGCCTCTGCCAGCATGTCAACCGTGGCGCCGAGAGCGGTGATGGTCGGATTCGCCGGACTGACCGCGGCCGTGGCTCCCCGATAGCCGCGCACTATTGTGCCGCCGTTACCCACCGCCCACACGGACCCGGTTCCGGTTCCCCAAACGGCGAAGAGATCCGCACTCGTGGGGCTTGTAACGGATTGCCAGGTCGCGCCGTTGTATGCCAGGATTGTGCCGCTCGCACCCACCGCCCACACATCGCTGGTGCTGCTCCCCCACACGCCGTACAGATTCTCGCTGGTGGGGCTCGATACAGTCTGCCACCCTGAGCCCCCGAACCGCAGCACGGTGCCGCCACGCCCCACAGCCCACACCTCGCTGGCAGCGCTCCCCCAGATGTGTTCAATCTGGTTCGAGGTCCCCGAGGACACCGACTGCCAAGCGGATCCGTCATAGCGGAGAATCGTTCCGTACTGTCCGCCTACCCAGATGTCGCTGCGGCTCGTGCCCCACACCGCGTTCAGGTAAATGGACGGCGATGCGGAATTGGGCGACAGCTGCCAACTCGTCCCGTCGTAGCGGAGGATTCGCCCACCTTCACCCGGTATCCACAGATCGTTGGGCGCGCTTCCCCACATGCCATACAGCGCATTCGCCGACGGGCTCGACTGGATCTCCCAGTTACCGCCGCTGCGGCGTTGGATCATTCCGGCAGCGCCCACGACCCACAGCTCGTCCGGGCTGCTGCCCCAGACTCCCGTCAGGTAGCACTGGGTCGGGATGGCTCCGCAGGAGTTGGAGACCCCCGGAACCAGTGACCAGGCACCTCCATCGAAGCTCAGCACCGTCCCTGAGTCGCCAACCGCGAACACGTTCTCCGACGAATACCCCCAGACGCCTTCCAAATACCTCGACCCGGCCGGGCTCGGGACCGACACCCACAGGTTCACCGGGGTGGCGCCCGGGATCGCCACGGTGAGCAGCCCGTAGCCTGTCACTCCGCCCACGCTGGCCGACACCGTCACCTGGCCGCTCGCGATCGCTGTGGCGAGGCCGGTGGAGGGATCAATCGTCGCTACGTTGGGATTGAGGCTGGTCCAGGTGAACGCGGCGCCCGGTATCACGGCGCCTGACGAGTCGCGCGCCTCGGCCGTGAACTGCTGCGTGCCGCCGCTGATTGACGCGCCGGCGGGCGTGACAGTCAC
>DATMAW010000169.1:0-4102 GCA_035559715.1 Gemmatimonadales bacterium
CGGTATTCGGCCGCACGGTGAGGCACGGGATACCGAGGAAACTCGTTTCCTCCTGGAGTCCGCCCGAGTCCGTGATCACGAGCCCCGCCGCCTGCACCAGGCTCAGCATGTCCACGTAGCCCAGCGGGTCCATCAATCGAAGGCGATTGTTGGAACTGCGAACGGAAAACGCCTCCAACCGCCCGCGGGTGCGCGGGTGCACCGGAAACAGCACGGGACGCTCCTCGGCCACCCGGGCGAGCGCCTGCATGACGCCGGCGAGCGTGGCCGCGTCATCCACGTTGGACGGGCGATGCAGCGTCACGACCACGAACTCGCCGGGCGACAGTCCGAAGCGTCGCGGCGTGTCCGCCGCCCGCGCGCGGGGCAGCAACGCCACGAGCGAGTCAATCATGATGTTGCCCACGAAGTGGATCCGCTCCCGCGGCACGCCCTCGGCCACAAGATTCGCGTCCGCGTCGGGCGACGGCGTGAACAGCAGATCGGAGAGGCGATCGGTCACCACGCGGTTGATCTCCTCGGGCATGGACCAATCGCGGCTTCTGAGGCCCGCTTCCACGTGGCCGATGCGCACGCCGAGCTTCGCGGCCACAAGGGCCGCGGCCACGGTGGAATTCACGTCGCCGTACACCAGCACCACATCGGGTCGTTCGGCCAGGAGCACCGGCTCGAAGCGCTGCATGATCGCCGCGGTTTGTGCCGCGTGCGAGCCCGACCCCACCTCGAGATTGTGATCCGGCTCGGGCGCGCCCAGGTCCTCGAAGAACGTGTCCGACATGTTGCGATCGTAGTGCTGGCCGGTATGCACCAGGACGTGCGTCACACCCCGCCGCGCCGCGAGGGCGCGGGCGAGCGGCGCGATCTTCATGAAGTTGGGCCGCGCGCCGACGACGGACAGAACGCGCACGGCTAGAAGATCTGCGTAAGGGCGATGACGCTGAGCGGAATGGTCAGAATGATCGAGAGCGCGCGAACGGGGCCTTCGATTCCGCCGAGCCCCGCCCCACGCTGTGGCACCACCAGGCGATCCCCGGCCTGAATACCGAGCTGGTCCAACGTCCGGCCCTCGCGCAGGGCGTTCTCGACTTCGGCGCCTTCCAGGATCGCCACGTTGTTCCGCTCCACGCGAATCCGGTCCGTGCGCGCGGTGGGACTCGCCCCTCCCGCGGCTACGAGCACGTCGGCGAGCACCAGCTCGGCCGGTACCGTGACGAACCCCGGCCGCGCCACCGCGCCGTCCACGCCGATGCGCATGAGCGGCCGCGCGCGCAGTCGCGGCTGCCGCAGGAAGCGCGCGAGCCGCTCCGACAGATGGGTCTCCAGCTCCGCCCGGAGGATGCCGCTCATCTCCAGGTCGCCGATCACGGGCAGCCGCAGCCGCGGCCCCTCAGCCACGGTGAACGAATCCGTGAGCGCCGCCTCGCCTTCGACCTCGAGGAGAATACGATCCCCCACCTGGAAATCCCCGCGGCGCAACCGCTCGCGGATTCCCTGCACCTCTTCAGTGGCGCGGCGCTTCAGGCCATCGCTATAGGCAGTGCTGGCGAGAACCTGATCGAGGTAGGCGAGCCGGTTCTCGAGGTCGGCGCGTGTGGCATACACCTTCGTGGCTGACGACGGTGCCTGTGCGCCAGCGGGGGCAGCCGCGGACATGACGGCGACTAGCAGAGCTGATGTGAGCAAGGCTTTCACGACGGGAATGTAACTGTCGGCACGCCGGAGGTCTCGTAGGTTAGTGGTCTAACGGACCGGATCCTCCTCGCCCTCCTCGCCCCCCTCGCCTCTCCTCCCCCCTCACTCAACCGTAACGCTCTTGGCCAGGTTGCGAGGACGGTCCACGTCACAGCCCCTGAGCACCGCGATGTGATACGCCAGGAGCTGCAGCGGAATGGACGTCACCACCGGCGACAACAAGGGATGCGTGCGCGGCACTCGGAGTTGGTGATCCGCCAGACCTCTCAGCGTCCCGTTCCCCTCGCTGGTCACGGCGATGATCCGTCCGCCCCGCGCCCGCACCTCCTGCATGTTGGACAACACCTTGTGATACAGGTGATCGTCCGGCGCAATGAACACCACGGGCATGTTCTCGTCAATCAGCGCAATGGGCCCGTGCTTCATCTCGGCCGCGGGATAGCCCTCGGCGTGGATGTAGGAGATCTCCTTCAGCTTGAGCGCGCCCTCGAGCGCCGCCGGGAAATTCACCCCGCGGCCCAGGTACAAGAAGTTGCGCGCGTCCACGTACTCGCGGGCCAACTGCTCGATCACGGGCTCGAGCTGGAGCGTTTGGTCCACCAGCTCCGGCAGGTGCGCCAGCTCGTACACCAGCTGCCGCGCCTGGGCCTGCGGCAAGCCCCGCTGCCGGCCCAGGTAAATCGCCAGAAGGACGAGCGCCACGATTTGTGACGTGAACGCCTTGGTGGACGCCACGCCGATCTCAGGCCCCGCGTGGAGATAGATCCCGCCGTCCGCCTCGCGTGCGATCGTGCTGCCCACCACGTTCACGATCCCCACCACGCGCGAGCCCGTGGCCTTGGCCGCGCGCATGGCCTCGAGCGTGTCCGCCGTCTCGCCGGACTGGGAGATCACCACCGTCAGCGTGCCCGGCACCGCGATCTTGGTGCGGTAGCGGTACTCGGAGGCGTACTCCACTTCCACAGGGATCGCCGCCAGCTCCTCGATGGCAAACCGCCCCACGAGCCCCGCGTGCCACGAGGTGCCACAGCCCAGGATCAGGATGCGGCGGATCTTCTCGCATTCCTGCGGCGGGAGGTTGAGGCCATGGAGCCGGGCCATCCCCTCGTCGAACAGCAGCCGGCCGCGAATCGTGTTGCGCAGGCTGTCGGGCTGCTCGCAGATTTCCTTCAGCATGTAGTGCGCGTAGCCGGCCAGCTCGATCGCCTCGAGATCCCAGTCAATGTCCGACACCGAGCGAGCCTGCTCGCGCGACTGGCGGTCCACCACGCGGTACCCGTCCGCCGTGAGCACCGCGATGTCGCCGTCGTTCAGGTACACCACCGAGCGCGTGTGCTCCAGCACGGCCGCGGCGTCCGAGGCCACGAAGAACTCCCCATCTCCCACGCCGAGCAGCACGGGCGAGCCCTGGCGAGCCACCACGATCTTCCCCGGCTCCTGGTCCCACATCACAGCCAGCCCGTAAGCGCCCTCCACGTGGGACAGGGCCTCGATCACCTTGTCCTCCAGCGTGGCCCCACCGGCCTCCTCGATGAGGTGCGCTAGTGTCTCCGTGTCGGTTTCGCTGCGGAACGTGTGCCCCGCGCGCTCCAGCCGCACGCGCAGCGCGTCGGCGTTCTCGACGATGCCATTGTGCACCAGGACGATGGAGGCGGAGCAGTCGGAGTGGGGATGCGCGTTACGCTCGGTGGGGGCGCCATGGGTGGCCCAGCGCGTGTGGGCGATCCCGCTGGTCCCGCACACGGGTTGCTCGGCGAGCAGCGACTCCAGGCCGCTCACTCGCCCCTTGAGACGCCGCACGTGAAGCCCGCTGCCGTTCTGCACCGCGATCCCCGCGGAATCGTATCCGCGGTACTCCAGCCGCTTGAGGCCGTCCAGCAGGAGCTGCTTGGCCTCACGCGGGCCGGTGTACCCCACAATGCCGCACACGAGCCCTATACCCCTTTCCGAGAGCGGGTCAGCAGGGGTCCTGAACCCGCGCCGATCCCGAATTGAGCCAGCTGACTGAGCTTGTGGAGCAGCGTATCGGCGGAATCCACGGCGGGAAGCACGGCACCGCACCGCTCGCACAGCAACACGCCGAGCTGATCGCTCTGGGCCCCGGCGGTGACCGCGTCCCTCACGCCCGCCCGGCGCCGCTCTTCCTGCAACACCTCACATGCCTTGCACAGCACTCGTCTTCAGCCCCGCACTAATGGTCTCAACCTGGTAGCCGCCCGGATGCTCCTCTGTGAAGCGATCTGCCCGGGCAGAACTCCGGCTCCGGTCACCCGAGTAACAAGTTTGGGGCCGACATCAGCGGTGCTGGACGACTGCAGTGGAACTACTTGGGGCCGTGAGAGTTAAGTGGGCTCGTGCACTTGCCCTGATGCGGCGCGGCGGGGCCGGTATGCTCTATCTCGTTGCACCA
>DATMAW010000170.1:0-6197 GCA_035559715.1 Gemmatimonadales bacterium
CCCCTGTATGCTCTCGTCGAGGGTCATCGGCTCTCCTCCCCAAAGTGGTTTCCTTGCCGGGACTTCCACTCTGGGAAAGATAGGGCCGATGGCCCTCTGCGCGCTGCATCCAAAGTGTCAACACTAACTCGACTCGGGACAGCCTAGGCGCGGGGCTCGAACGCCTCGGCGATGCTCTCGGCGTCGGCCCCGGCACCGAGCCGGAGCAGGGCCTGGAGGGCAGCGTCGCGGCGCCGTCGAGGAGAATGCGCTCGGCGAAGGCGTCGATCTTCATGGCGCGGTCCCCTCGTCCCGATCTTGCGCGTCCGGCAGGGAAGGGTCGCTGTCGGCCCCCCGCCCTTCGCGGCTCGGGATGACGTAGCGGCGTTCACAGGCGCTGCACCACAGCACGCAATCCCAGAGGCGACCCGTCAGGCATCGACACGGCACCTGAGTGCCGCAGAAGGAGCAGGGCACGTGGTGGAGCGGACGCGGGCCGTGCATGGCGCCTCCCAAAGTTCTCGCGCGGGAGGTCGCCGAGCGGCACAGTAGGGCAGAAACACGACCGCCCGCGCAGGGGCGGGCGGTCCCGCCGTCCTTGCCCTGTGTGAGGGCCGCATCGGGGTCGCACCGGCGATCCCCGCCCACCCGGCAACGGCTGCGGGTTGGGGGCGAGCCGAAGCCCGCGCTCCTGATGCTGGGCCCCGAATGCCATGCTTGGGTGGCTCGTGTCAAGAGCCGCCCGAGGGTGAGGTGGGGCCGGCCCGCCCGAGGTGAGCGCAGCCGGCTCAGGGAGACGGCCGGGCGGGGAAGCGTCGAACCTTGACTTGCGCCGACCTGCCCGGAAAGAATGCGGGCGTCGCGATGGCAGGCGCCGTGGCCCTGTCGGGACCGGACTTGGATCCTCCTCACCGGTCGGCTTGATTCCGGCACTTTCGCGTACCGCCCCGCTCGTCACGCCGCTCCAGGACTTCGAGAACCTGTCCGCCCGGCAGCGCCTTGCCGTCCGTCCCGCCTACGACCTCGGCTGGATGTGGGCGGAGTTCGGGCTCGATCGGCCGGTGTGACCGTCCCTGTCAGAGGTCGGTGCGAGGCTGCGGGGCCGGGAGGATGAAAAATGGCTGAGCTCACCCTCGATGTCTTGCGCAGTGCGGTGGCTGGAGGCGCGGCGGCCTTCCGGTGCCGCCGTCGGCTTCAGCCGGCCGGCGGGCCCGGTGACAAGGTATTTCCCCCCACGTTCGCCGGCGCGGTCTACGCGGTCGAGCAACGTCGGATCCCGGGTCGCGAGGCACCGGTCACGTGTGTGCTGCTCGACAGCGTGCAGAGCCAGGCCAACCGGATGGAGCTCGCACTCCAGGAAGCCGTGGACGCCGGCCGGCTCAAGCTGCCCCTCGTCGTCGTGGACTTCTCCGCACACGACCCGACCGGGGACCTCGAAGCCGACCAGGCGGCAGGTCGGCTCATCGACAAGGTCGGCCGGATCACGAGCCTCCAGGTGCCCCACCGCCTGGCCGACGCCATCCTGCGCGACAGCGAGCTCGACGGCGTGCCGTTCCGGAGGTCGCCGAAGGGCAAGGCCCTCGACACCGTGAGTGCGGTCAACGCGACGCCGCTCTTCGAGCTCTGCCCCACGGCGCTCCTGTTCGGCATGTGGGATTCCCACGGTCCGAAGGGAGGACTCGGGCCCAAGTTCGAGCGGGCCATCGTGTCGGAGATCGTCGGGGTCGGGGCCGAAGTCGGCGATCTGCGGCGGGGGGTGCGGCGCGATCCCCTTGAAATCAGCAAGAGCGTGCTGGTCCTCCAGGCCGCGGATCGTTCGCTCCAGGAGGTTGCTACAGGCAAGGCCCCCGGGGCGAAGCGTCCCTCCGAGCTCGGCCACTCGAGCGTCCCCTTCCCCGAGCAGCGGGAGCGAAAGACCGAGAACAACTACTACGACGGGGTGACCGTCGAGTATGCAGAGCAGACCACCACGCTGTCGCTCATCTGCCTCCGGCGGCTGCGGTTCCCGCTCTGGGGCAAGGCGGATCCCGAGGTGGACGTGGCCGCGCGCACCGTGCTCGCGGCGCTCGGCCTGGCCGCGGCGACGCTGGCCTTCGAGGCGGGCACCGACCTCCGGTCCCGCTGCCTCCTCTGGCCCGACGGGCCGATGGTCTGGGAGCTCCTGGATCGGCCCGTGATGGAACCCCAGCGCTACGGCCTGACGAGCGGTGGCGCCATCGGCGTCTTCAACGGAGCCGTGGCGCTGGCCCGGGAGAAAGGCCTGCCCTGGCCGGAGCAGCCCCTGCTGCTGAAGCCCAAGCAGGCCCTGGTCGAGCTCGTCCGCCGGAGCCAGATCGAGGCCATGCAGAAGGGGCCGGAGGCGTCGTGACGTGTTCGCCCTGGGCATCCAGTATCTGAACGGCTTCGTCGCCGCCTGCGAAGCACACGAGCGGCAGCCGGGACGCGAGCGACCCGAGTGGCCGCCCCACCCGGCGCGCGTCTTCATGGCGCTCGCGGCCGCTCACTTCGAGACCGGGGCAGACCCCGAGGAACGGCGCGCGCTCGAGTGGCTCGAGGCGCTGCCGCCCCCGGCGCTTCGAGCGCCCCAGGCCACGCCGCGGTGCGTGGTGGCCCACTACGTCCCCGTCAACGACAAGCCGGGCGGCGGCGGAGCGGCCATTCAGTCCGTTCCTCAGCTGACCCGCGAGCGGCAGGAGCGCACCTTCGCGCGAGCCTGGCTCGATGCCGACACGGTCTATCTCGCCTGGCCCGGCGTCGCGGCCGAGGCGCCGGTGGCGCGCGCGCTCGCCGCGCTCGCCCGCAAGGTAACCCGGATCGGCCACTCCACGTCCCTGGTCCAGATGTGGCTGGCGACACCGGAGGAGGTGAGCGACGTGACGTGGGTGCCGGACGACGCCCGGGCGGAGGTAACCCTGCGGGTGCCGGGTCCGGGGACGCTGGCCGACCTGGAACGCCGCTACAACGCGAGAGCGGTCGAGACCTACGCGTCACTCAAGATGGCTGCGGAGGACGGCACAGACAGGAACGCCCAGCGCGAGGCTCAAAGGCGTCTCAAGGCGGAGTTCGGTAACGAGCCGCCGCCACGGCTGCGGCCGAGCATCTCCCGCTTCCAGGGCTACGCGCGAGCCGAGGCGCGTGCGGACGCGCCGTCGCCCCCGGGTAGCGTCTTTAGCCCGCACCTGGTCGTCTTCACGCTCGAAGCGCGGAGCAGCCCCTTCGCCGCCCTGGGTCTTCCGGCCGTGCTCCAGGTGGTCCAGCGCTGGCGCGAGGCGCTCGTGAGCCAGTCGAACGACGCCCCCGAGCCGGTGCGCGGGATCGTGAGCGGCCACGACCGGGACGGGGCGCCCCTGGACCGACCGCACCTCGCCTTCGTCCCCCTCGCGTTCGTCGGTCATCCCCATGCGGACGGACACCTCCTGGGGCTCGCCGCGGCCCTGCCGGCGGGGCTCACGCCCGATCAGCGTCGCGGGGTCCTGCGTGTGCTCGCGCGCGTGACCGAGCTGAGACTCGGCGCCCTCGGCGTCTGGGCGCTCGGGCGGGACACGGGTCCTCGTCCGCCCTGGAACCTCCGTCCGGAGGCCTGGACCGCTCATCCCGACGGGGCCACGCACTGGGCCACCGTGACGCCCGTGGCGTTCGACCGCCACCCGAAGGCGAAGGACCGGAGCGAGTACCAGCGGGAGGCGGCCGCGCTCATCGTGGCGGCGTGCACGGCGGTCGGCCTGCCGCGCCCCCGCGAGGTGGTCGTCACGCCGGTCTCGGCGCATCTCGGCGTCCCGCCGGCGCACGTGTTCCCCAAACTGGCGCGCAAGGACGGCAGCGAGCGCCGCCACACCCACGCAATCCTCGTGTTCGACGCGCCGGTGCGCGGGCCGGTCCTGATCGGGGCGGGGAGGTATCGGGGGTACGGGGTGGGGAGGCCGGTGGAGTCATCTTGAGGGAGTAGGTGCGCCGATCGCCGCGAGGCCAAGCATGAGAGAGCAGCCGGAAGAGCGTGCTCCTGAGGTGACGAACGCGGCCGACGGCCCTGCAGCGCCGCGAGCGCCCGCCTACGCGGCCCTGCCGACCGCAAGAAGGCGCGCAGCGCGCGGCGCCCCGGAAGGTCGGGAGATCAGCGTGCGCCTCGAGCTCGTCACGCCGGTCCTGGGAGGTAGTGCCTCGACGCGAGCGGTTGACGAAGTCGACATCGTTCGAGCGCCAACCGTGCGCGGGCACCTGCGTTTCTGGTGGCGGGCCCTGTATGCGGCTCAGCACGCGAGCGTTTTGACGCTGTACGAGCGCGAGAGCCGGATCTGGGGACGCGCCGCGACGGACGAGGGCGGTCGTTCTGGCGTCGAGATCCGCATCGACGTCGAGAAAGCCGGCGCGATCGACAAGAGCGACATCCTGCTCTACGACTCAAAGGGCGGCAAGGCGACGCCGGGCGCGTACGCGCTCTGGCCCGCGGGGGGCGGGCGAGTGGGCGGGGGTGTGGAATTCACGGAGGGCGAACTGAAAGGGAGAAAACATGGACACACCTGCTGGGCTGACACTCGACATTCTCAAGAACGCGGTGAAATCGGCCGCTGCTCTCCGCCTGCAGGTCAAGCTCACTAGTACGGGCGGCGACGGCGATAAGGTCTTTCCGCCGACGTATGCGGGCGGCGTGTATGCGGTAGAGGACCGGAGGATCACCGGCAAGGTGGTCCGCTGCGTACTCCTCGACAGCGTCCAGTCCCAGGCCAACCGGATGGAAGAAGCGCTGCTGGACGCGTTTCTGCCGGCCTGGCGTGAGCTTGATCCGAAGGCTGCACCGTCGTGCGAGTTGCCAGTGCTTGCCGTTCATATCGACGGCCACGGCTGGGTGAACTCGCTCACTGCTCCCCACCGCGTCCACGACGCGATCTTGCGCGACAGCGAGATCCTGGAGAAGCGGACGATCAACGGGGGAACCGGGGAGGTTAGGGTGCGGTTCCGCGACTCCGCGATCGGCCAGAAGATTGTTGCCGCCCGGCTCCACAACGCGACCGCGCTCTACGAGCACTGCCCCACGGCGCTCATCTTCGGAACGTGGGACTCGACGGCGGGCGAGGGCTTGGATTCGGCAAAGATCCCCCGGGCCGTCGTTTCCGAGATCGTGGGCGTCGACATCACACCCGGGGTCCGCACCGCGTCCCGGATCGATCCCTTGGGCATCCGCGCCCAGGCGACCATCTACCGGCTCAAGGACCGCGAGGACGACTGGACGCTCGAGGAGTCCGAGGCGGCGAAGACCACTAAGGGAGAGCCGAAAAAGTTCGGAAAGGGCAAGCCGTCAGACATCAACCACGGCAACGTCACGCCCGACATGCCGCGCTTCGACAGTCAGGAGATTCGCCAGCAGAACTTGGGTAGACTGCCGGATCTTCTCGAAACGACTCCCCTGGAGCTCCGCTACGAGCTCCGCTCCAGCGATGGGCGCATCGACACCCACGGCTCTTTCCGAAGCGACATGGTACGCATCCGCCCTGGGGCGGTGAAGCCCGGCGGGATCACCATGGACTACGCGCTCCACACGTGGGTGCTCTCGTTCACGCAACTTCGGCGGCTGCGCTTTCCGGCACTCTCGACCGACAGCGTCACCGGAGCCGGAGGGGCATCGGTGACAGCGGGACACGGAACGCGGAGCGAGACACCGCCAATGCATGAGCAACGAGATGAAGCAGCGCGGACGGTGCTCGCCGCATTGGCGCTGTACGCCCTCGCGCTCCTGCGGGAAAGGGGCTACTGGCTCCGATCGCGATGCGAACTCGTTCCCAGCGAACCTGTTGTGCTTCACCTCGTCGGAGCCTCGGGCGGCTCGTACGTGCTCGAAAGCTCCGCGCGGGTGAAAACCGAGATCCTCGATCCCGCCATCGCTGAGGCCGAGCGACTCGGTCTGCGGTGGTCCAGGACCGTCACGGTTCTCGAGCCCACAGAGAAGCTGAAGGAACTCGTCCGACGGAACGACGCACTCGTGCCCGAGCCCGAAGCGAGGTCGGAGCCGGAAGAGGAGCCGGCTGATGCTGGTGCTGAGAGTTGAGTTCCTAGCCGGCGTCTACATGGCCACGCGGCACAATGACCCGACGCGGTCGGCGCCGGAATGGCCGCCGCATCCCGACCGGCTCTATTCGGCCCTCGTCGCCGCGGCCGCCGAGCTCGATGGATCGGGCGGGACGGATCTACCCAGCACTGCCGTGCAAGTGCTCCGATGGCTGGCC
>DATMAW010000171.1:0-19515 GCA_035559715.1 Gemmatimonadales bacterium
GCGCGAGTTCGTGGGCCGCGACCCGAGCGCGCTCATTCTGGGAGACAACATCTTCTACGGTGGCGGGCTGCGGGCGTTGTTACGCGAGGCTAATCGGGCGGCCGAGGGGGCGACGGTGTTCGCGTATTACGTGTCGGACCCCGAGCGCTACGGCGTGGTGGCGTTCGACGGCGCAGGGCGGGTCAAGGGCATCGAAGAAAAGCCGAGGGAGCCCAAGTCGCACTACGCCGTGACGGGGCTCTATTTCTACGACAACGAGGTGGTGGAGATCGCCCGCGAGCTCAAGCCGTCGGCGCGGGGGGAGCTCGAGATCACGGACGTGAACAACGCCTACCTCGAGGCCGGCAAGCTCCGCGTGGTGAAGCTCGGGCGGGGGGTCGCGTGGCTCGACACCGGCACTCCCGACGCGTTGCTCCAGGCAGCGAGCTTCGTGGCCACCGTGGAGCATCGGCAGGGGCTGAAGGTGGGTGCGATAGAGGAGGTCGCTTACCGCATGGGCTACATTGACGCGGCGCAGGTAGAGCGCCTCGCCGCGCCGCTGCGCGGCAATCCCTACGGGCAGTATCTCCTGGCCATGATTCGCGACGGCGACTACCCGCGAGAGGAGCCCGGCGCGTGAAGGTGATGCACACGGCGCTCCCCGGCGTGGTGGTGATCGAGCCGCAAGTGTTCCGCGACCGGCGCGGGTTTTTCTTCGAGAGCTATCACGCGGAGCGATATGCGCGGGCGGGGCTCCCGGAGCGGTTCGTCCAGGACAACCACTCGTGTTCCGTGCCGGGGACCCTGCGCGGGCTGCATTACCAGCTGCGCCGTCCCCAGGGAAAGCTCGTGCGCGTGCTGCGCGGCGCCGTCTTCGACGTCGCGGTGGACATCCGGCGCGGCTCGCCCACGTTCGGGAGGTGGGTGGGGGTGGAACTCTCGGCCGAGAACAAGCGGCAGCTTTTCATCCCGCCCGGCTTCGCCCACGGGTTCTGCGTCACGGGGGGCGAGAGCGAAGTCGAGTACAAGTGCACCGACTACTACGCCCCCGAGGACGAGCGTGGCATCCTGTGGAGCGACCCGGCGCTCGGCATCGAGTGGCCGGTGCGGGAGCCGATTTTGTCGGAGAAGGACTGCGCCTTCCCGCGCCTCGGCGACGCGGGGGCCGATCTCCCGCAGTACGACAGAGGCACCGCGCGATGACCGAGTTTCGCCCGCGCTGCGTGCTGGTCACGGGCGGCGCTGGGTTCATCGGCGTCAACTTCGTGCGCTGGGTGCTGGAGCGCGATCCCGAGGTCGCGGTGGTGAACCTCGACGCCCTGACCTATGCCGGCAACCTCGAGAGCCTCGCCGACGTGTTCGCGCGGCACGGGCCGGGGGGCGACGGCCGGCATTTTTTCATCCGGGCCGACGTGCGCGACTTCGAGACGCTGCGCCGGGTGCTGTGCGGCGAGGCGCACGAGACGCCTCATGGGAGCGCTCGCCCGCGCCCGATTCCCGCGCCCGATGCGGTGGTGCACCTGGCGGCCGAGTCGCACGTGGATCGCTCCATCATGGGGCCCGCGGCGTTCGTCGAGACGAACGTGCGCGGCACCATGGCGCTGCTCGAAGCCTGCCGCGCGGCGCTCGCGGGCCGCGAGCGGCCGTTTCGCTTGGTCCAGGTGAGCACGGACGAGGTGTACGGGAGCCTCGGTCCGGACGACTCCGCATTTACCGAGGCTGCCCCGCTCGCGCCGAACAGTCCCTACTCGGCGAGCAAGGCAGGCGCCGATTTGCTGGTGCGCGCATACGTCGAAACATTCCGGTTGCCCGCGGTGATCACCCGCTGCTCCAACAACTACGGGCCGTATCAGTTCCCCGAGAAGCTCATCCCCCTGATGATCACGCGGGCGCTCGCCGACGAGGCGCTTCCCGTGTACGGGGACGGCTGCAACGTGCGCGACTGGCTGTACGTGACCGATCATGCGGCGGCGCTGTGGGCGGTGCTGTGCCGCGGTCGCGCGGGCGAGGTGTACAACATCGGCGGCCAGGCCGAGCGGCAGAACCTGGACGTCGTGCGGGCGCTGCTCCGCCTGCTGGGCAAGCCCGAGAGCCTCATCCGGTTCGTCGCCGACCGGCCCGGGCATGACCGGCGCTACGCCATGGACACCACCAAGCTCACGGGGGAGCTGGGCTGGCGTCCGGCGCACAGCTTCGAGGCCGGTCTCGCGCAAACGGTGCAGTGGTACCTCGAGCACCGGAGCTGGTGGGAGCGGGTGTTGACCGAGGCGTACCGGGCGACCAGCGCCATGTACCTGAAGGACTGACCGTGCGCGTGCTGTTGCTCGGCGCCGGGGGCATGCTCGGCCACGATCTCCTGGCCACGGCTCCCGATGGCGTGGACGTCGTGCCGCTCGCGCGCCGCGACCTGGACATCACCGACTACGGGGGTGTGGAGCGCGCGGTACGGGACGTGAGGCCCGATGTGATCGTCAATGCGGCGGCCTACACGGGGGTGGATCGCGCCGAGGCGGAGCCGGAGCTCGCCATGCGGGTGAACGGTGAGGCGGTGGGTGAACTGGGGCGGGTGGCCAAGGCGGCGGGAGCGCGGATGGTGCATTTCAGCAGCGACTACGTGTTCGACGGCACGGCCGAGCGTCCCTACCGGGAGGACGATCCCCCGCATCCCGTGAACGCGTACGGCGCGAGCAAGCTCGGGGGCGAGACCGGATTGCAGGCAAGCGGGGCCGATGCCCTGGTCATCCGGACCCAGTGGCTGTTCGGCGCGCACGGGCGCTCGTTTCCCCGCACCATGTGGGAGCGGGCGGCTCGGCGCGAGCCGACCCGGGTGGTGAACGACCAGTTCGGCCGCCCCACCTATACGCTCGATCTCGCCACGGCGACATGGCAGCTCGTGGGGAGTGGGGAGGGGGGACTGGTGCACGTGGCGAACCGCGGCGTGGCGAGCTGGTTTCAAGTGGCACGGGAAGTCTTTCGCCATGCGGGCTGCTCGGACTTGGTGCAGCCGTGCACCACGGCCGAATACCCCACGCCGGCCCGGCGGCCGCGCTACAGCGTGTTGGACACGGCAGCATTCGAACGCGGGATCGGCGCCGCGCTGCCGCACTGGTGCGACGCCGTAGCCCGGTTCCTCGCCCAGCTCGGAACGCTGCTCGTTCCTTGAGAATCCCTCTCGGGTTGGTGAACTTAGTGTCTTCGCGCGGAGCGAGTCCCCGTGGCTGAGCCGGAGACCAGGGACGGGACCCCGACAGCGAGCGCTCGGCCGCTGCCGGCCCACGTCCCGGTACAGGATGTCGTGTTCGAGGACGAGATCAGCGTTCTCGAGATCCTGAACGTCCTGCTCAAGCGGTGGCGTGCCGTGCTCGGCCTCCCGGTCGTGGTCACGATGGTGGTGCTCGCGGTGTCGTTCCTGGTGCCACCGACCTATACGGCCGTCACCTCGTTCGTTCCGGAGGTGCGCTCCCAGAGCCGGGTGCCGGCGGGCCTGGCGGGGATCGCGGGCCAGTTCGGCATCGCCCTCGGCGCAGAGGCGAGCCAGTCCCCCCGGTTCTATGCGGACGTGGCGAAGAGCCGCGAGATTCTCGACCGGCTGCTCCTCACCCGTTATCCCGACCCCCGGGCCGCGCGCGAGCCGTTGGATTCGACCACACTGCTCAGCATCTTGCGCCCCGGTGGGCGGAACGCGGCGGACAGCTTGGAGCGGGGTGCGAAAAAGCTCGCCCGGCTGCTCTCGGTGGACGCGAACCAGCAGACGGGGATCGTCACGGTAAAGGCCGACTCGCACTATCCCGAGCTGGCGGCCGCAGTGGCGAACACCCTGGTCGCCTATCTGAATGAGTTCAACACCCACACGCGCCAGTCGCAGGCGCGGGAACGCCGCAAGTTCATCGAGCAGCGGGTGGCGCAAGGCGAGCGCGATCTGCGCGACGCCGAAGAGGCGTTGAAGATATTCTACCAGGCCAATCGTTCTTGGCAGCAGTCACCGCAGCTCGTGTTCGAGGAGGGCCGGCTGCGCCGGCAGGTGGAGGTGCGCCAGGAGCTCTATCTCACGCTGCGCCGCGAGTACGAGACGGCGCGGATCGAGGAGGTGAACGACACCCCGGTGATCACGGTGATTGATTCGGCCGTGGTCCCGCAGCGGAAATCGAGCCCCAAGCGTGTGCTCTGGGCGATGCTTGCGCTGGTCACGAGCGGCATGTTCGGGGTGTTTTGGGCGTTCGGGGCCGAGTATTTCGATCGTGCGCGGCGCAAGCAGGACGAGCCGTTCCGGGATTTTGTGTCCACGGTCCGGCAAGTCCGCCAGGAGTTCGGGCACGGGGTGCGCGCGCTCCTCCCGCCGTTCACGAGAGGGAGCCGGTGAAACCGGACCCGGCTGGCGCGCCACGGCCAGCGGTGCAGGGAGTCCCCGGGCGGCCGCCCTTGGCGCGCAACGCGCTCCTCAACTTGGCGGGGCAGGTGATCCCGCTGGTCGTGGCGGTCGCCGCGATCCCGTTCATTGTTCGCGGGCTCGGGCCGGCGCACTTCGGGATCGTCCAGCGCACGTGCAGCCCCGTGGGTGCAAAGACGGCAGCACGAGTGCTGGATTATCTGGGCTATGTCGCGTGCTACCAATGGATTAGCTTGAGAGGATTGCGGTGAGCGCCCAGCCCGGCGATGCGGAGTCTTTGGACGAGTTGAATGGCCTGTCGGCCACGGGGCTCGAGCCCACGACTGGGCTACTGGTTCGCAACACCCTGGTAAACGTCGTCGGCCAAGTCTTGCCGTTGGTCGTCGCCGTGGCCACGATCCCTTATGTGGTCCGCGGCCTTGGCCCCGAGCGCTTCGGACTCCTGTCTCTGGCTTGGGTGATCCTCGGATACTCTAGTGTGTTCGACCTTGGCTTGGGGCGTGCGACCACCAAGTACGTAGCGGAGTTAATGGCGAGGGGTGACCATGCAGGCACCGCTCACATTGTTTGGGCCTCGGTGGTTTGCCAACTAGTGATGGGCCTGTTGGGTGCTGCCATCCTCGCGCTGGCCGGACCTGCACTCGTCACTGGCGTATTTCGGATTCCGGAGGCACTGGCAACCGAAGCGCGGGCCACCGTATCCCTGTTGGGTGTCGGGCTCCCGGCAATCCTTGCAAGCAACTCGCTGTCTGGAGCCCTGGAAGCTCGTCAGCGATTCGATTTGGCAAATATTGCCAAACTCCTCGCCAGCACCGGTAACTACTTAGTGCCCATGCTCGGAGTGTTAGCCGGCGCAACGCTTCCGGAAATCGTCGGATTAACAATGATCTGGCGCTGGATGTGCCTGGGCCTCCTTCTAGCAATGAACGCCAGGTCCGGGCTGAAGTTGCGCGCTGCGTCGTTCAGGCGCGCCCCGCTACGAAAACTGGCGTCATTCGGCGTTTGGGTCACAATATCGGCGCTGATCGTACCAGCCACTGTTTACTTGGATCGAGTGTTGATCGCTCGCCTTACCTCTTTGCAGGCGCTGGCGTACTATTCCGTGGCGTACGACCTGACCTCCAAGTTGCTGTTTGTGAGCGGGGCGGCTGCAGCGGCTGCTTTCCCGGCATTGAGCGCAACGAGCAGCAACGAAACCACCCATCGCATCCTCGCTCAGAGCACTCGAATGATCCTTGTGGGGCTCGGTCTCCCGTGCGCACTGCTCGTAGGTTACGCGGAGCCTGTCCTGGCACTGTGGGCCGGGCCTGAGATAGCCGATTCCAGTGCCGCGGCCCTTCGAGTGCTCGCCCTCGCCACTCTGATCAACGGTCTCGGATTCATGCCGTACGCTTTGGTGGAAGCGAAGGGGTTCCCGCAAGTGGTCACAGTCTACCATGTAATAGAACTTCCACTGTACGGGACGGTAACCTACCTCCTCGTGCGGGAAATGGGCATCAAAGGAGCGGCTGTGGCATGGCTTCTGAGGATGCTGGTCACCATTCCGTTGTTTTCATTGATATGCGGCCGAATAGCCGGCGTGGAGGTCGGGCGCGTTGTACTCGGAGTCGCCCGGTGTGCAGGGGCTGTTGGACTGGTGATGGTTCTCCTAATGCTTGCTGGTCGACTGACCACGGTCTCGGGAAATCATGCGACCGCGCTTGTTAGCATCCTCGCGAGTACAGTAGCTAGCTGGTGGGTGTTATGGCGCTGGGGACTCGGCACTGGGGATAGAGCAGCGATGAGGGGAGCGCTGCTCGGGCTTCGGATTCTGTGAATATGAGGGACCACGTATGACGAAAGACAGCTTGGTAGCTCCGGCGCGACCCGAGATCAGCTGGACGCATCCTGCGATCTCGAGGATCCTCAACCTCCTACCGGTTGACGCGAGGACCCTTCTTGATGCGGGGAGTGGTAGGGGGATCATTGGTGCATTATGTCGTATCTACCGGGGCTATTCTCGACTTGTCGGCATGGACGTATATGGGCCCTATCTGGAATTCTGTCGCAGGCACAATCTTTATGACGATTTGTTCGAATGGAATCTCGAAGTGTTGCCGCTCCCATTCAGTACCCGGGAGTTCGACGTAGCCACAGCGGTAGAGGTGATCGAACACTTAGAAAAGGAGAAAGGCATTGCGCTGCTAAACGAATTGGAACGGGTTGCGCGGCGGGTTGTTGTGACGACGCCGAACAGATTCTTTGCGCAGGCTGCGTATGACGGGAATGACTGGCAGCAGCACAGATCAGCGTGGTGTGCAGCGGAGCTAGCATCGCGTGGTTACCATGTGATTGGGGGAGGAGGCCTCCTCTTCTTTGGCCGCAAGATCCGAGGCTTTTCTCCGGTGCTCGAAGGCCCCGCCAGGCTCGTTCCCCGGTGGGCAGAATACTTGCTATGCGTGAAGTGTACGTAATGTGGACGTAGTGGAAGATGTTGTGACTTCGAATTTCGTGCTTCCGTTTGTCGGCGTGGTGTTGCACTGGGGCCTGCCGAGGATCATGGCGCTCCTCGTGCTCTCGACCTTTGTAGGCGCGTTGGCGCATTACCGCGCGTGCGCCACAGTCTTTCCCGACCTCCGCCGGGGGATGCCCTTCCACCGGGGGGAGTTCCGCGAGCTGATCGGATTCGGAAGCTGGGTGACGGTATCGAGCGTAATCGGGCCCGTGCTCGTGTATTCCGATCGCATCCTCCTCGGAGCTCTGGTGTCGGTGACGGCGGTGGGCGTGTACGCGGCACCGTACGAGATGATCACGCGTGCCTGGATTATCCCGGCGAGCCTGGTCGCCACCCTGTTTCCGGCGTTCGCCTCCTTGGGAACGCGAGGGCGGGCGCTTTGCCGCATGGCGAGCGCGGTGCTCCCGTAGATGCGATCGAGCGCAGGCGAGCCCTATTTGAACGAGGGGGTGAAGGTACGGCCGGCTCCCCAGTGTTATCTCTGCGGGGAAGCGGGGCGCCCACTATACGCGGGGTTAACGGATCGCCTCTTCGGAGCTCCCGTTGCGCGATGCCGCAGGAGCCAGCGTAATGTGGCTAGAGGCGTCCGAGCGTGGGCGTTTACTCGACGTGGGAACCGGAAGTGGAGACTTTGTTGCACAGATGCAAGAGTTGGGCTGGCAGGCAGCTGGACTGGATCCGGACCCCGTTGTCGTGCGGGCAGCTTCGTCGAGCCTCGGCCGGGACATAGCTCTCGGGACGTTAGAAGAGGCTGCCTTCGCCGAGGGGAGCTTCGACACGGTAACGATGAGTCACGTGATCGAGCATCTGCCAGACCCAATCCGTACGCTGGTGGAGTGCCGGCGTGTGCTGAAAGAGGGCGGACGGCTTGTGCTGCTGACACCTAACATCGACAGTCTTTAGGTCGCCATCGGTTTGGGGACTCGTGGCTGCATTGGGACCCACCGAGGCATCTATTCCTCTTCTCGCCTGTGACTCTGCGAAGGTGCGCCGAACGAGCCGGGTTGATTGTGCGTGAACTGAGGACGACAGCCAGGAGTGCGCGCACCACGTGGTACATGAGCAAGCTCATCAAGCGCGATGGCGTCCTCCAGGGAGGGATGCCAGCAACGCTTCCATGGAGCATCCGGTTCGAAGGGCTCATGTCGTGGCCGGTTGAGCACCTCCTGCTTAAAGCGCGTCCTTGGGGTGAAGAGATTCTTCTGACTGCGACTAAACCATAAAAAACTACCTGGAGTAAGTCCTGACATGCGCCAGAGACAATACCTGTCAGTAATCATTGTTTCTTGGAACAGCCGGGACTACTTGCCCACCCTTCTCCATCAGCTTCGGGAAGTCACGAGCCTCCTCCCTGACGCAGAAGTGATGGTGATAGATAATGCGTCCGAGGACGGAACGCCCGAACTGGTTCGCAGCGAGTTTCCTTGGGTAACGTTGCTGCAGAGCAACACAAACCTTGGCTACGGCGCAGCCGCCAATCGTGCCATCGAGACCTCGCGTGGTAGATTTGTCCTGCTGCTCAATCCCGACATGGAATTGAGGAACGTGGCAGAACTACCACATGTACTCCGACAGGCAGAGCGAACGGAAGGATTCGGTGTCTTTGGCTGCACGCTGGTCTACGGCGACGGAAGCCTCCAGAGCTCTGGGGAGCGATTCCCGTCCTTGGCAAGCATCGCAGCTACGTACCTTGGGTTCTCGCATCTCTGGCGGCGGTGGTCGAGGGTTAGGTCGGGATTCTATGAAGTGGATTGGTTGAGCGGTGCATTCATGCTCGTTCGCCGTGCGGTATTCGAGCAGGTTGGCCTGTTTTCTCCGCACTTCTTTATGTACGGTGAGGATCTCGAATTCTGCGCGAGGGCGAAGCGCGCTGGTTGGCGCATAGGGGTCTTCGGAGATTACGTGGTCACGCACTTCCATAGTCGCGGTGCACAGAAGTCTCTTGCAAGAATGCTCGTCCACTCAGCAAGAGGCACTATGAGGAACGTCGCTGCGTTGCATGGCGGCAGTCTGTCCTTCAGCCGTAGGCTACTGCTGCGATTCATCCTCTCGATGGGAGCTATCCTGCGGGGTTTGGCTAGGTTACCGCACCATCCTCGGATCGCGATGGAATTCCTCGCCGCTGGGACGCAGATCTTGAAAGGACCGGAAGCAGACTAGGTGCCAGCGTCAACCGCGCATACCCTTGTCATCCGCAGTTCCCTGGTTGAAGCGATCGCAGCTGCGACAGCCATGGTGTCGTTGTCCTTGGGACCGGCGGAGGTCTTGTCAATGGCTGTGTAAACATGGAATCAGGCGACGGCCCTCCCGTGGCTGTCGGCGACCGGGTGACCGTTCACGAACCACAGGCCCGCACCGACCGCGGCCAGCACTTCCGGAGCGTCGAGCCGGCGAAATCGCTGCTCGGCCACCCGCAACAGCCGCCAGATGACCGCCGCGGCGTTGGCTACCTGCTGAAAGCGCTTGGCCGCCGTGGTGGGCAAGCGCACCGCGGCAAAGGGGCTCTCCACGTTCGCGGTCCGCGTGGAAGCCGACGCA
Organism: Gemmatimonadales bacterium; assembly: GCA_035559715.1. Classification (GTDB taxonomy): domain Bacteria; phylum Gemmatimonadota; class Gemmatimonadetes; order Gemmatimonadales; family GWC2-71-9; genus JACQHC01. The sequence goes on from DATMAW010000171.1 coordinate 9,399, forward strand.
CTCTCATCGTGACCTCCGAGCCGCCCGACTCAAAGGTCAATCCGGCCCCCCTCACCTGTCCACTTCGTGGGGGTCACTCCAGAAAGTGTGCAATTCAGATCGGCGTTGACACTCCCCGCACCAGACGGAGCACCACCTCCGTCTTCGCCTCCGCACTCCACCGCTCCGGCAGCTCCCGGTCCTGCTCCGGCTCCGTGACCATCGTCATGGCCGCCGTCTCCTCGGACCCCTCAGACTATCCCAAATGACTGCCCAACGAAATCGAGGCTTTATAGCCGCGTCGTCTCGTCGCGTGTTACTTTGAGAGCACGATGCCTTCGTCTGCAAAGCGGCCGGCGCGTGCGCTGTTCGGCCCGATCGCGGTTGCGTACGCGTTTTCCCTCTGTTTCGGGGACGCGTTCACGCTAGGTCGCTGGATGCCTGTGCCTTTGGCAGTCCTCCTATTCGGCATGTGCTTCGTTTTCTGGAGTTGGCTGCTGAAAGGTCGCATCGCATTCGCTTGGCCGCCGTTCGACGTTCGCGACCTGCTACTCATCGGGTACGTGTCCGCCCTAGGCCTGGGCCTGCCGCTATCAGGAGGCATCCAGCCCAAGAACGTGAATCACTTCTTGGCTTACACAGGCGTTGTGTGCGTCTACTACTTCTTCGTCAAACTGTTGTTTGCGGCCGAGGGCACGTGGGTCCGGTCTGAGTTGCGGCTGCGGAAAACGCTGGTGGCATCCGTCATGCTCGTCGCGGGCTATGCGGTCCTCGAGTTCGTGGATGCGAACACTGCCGGCATTGGCGTGAGGTCGCTTGTCAGGTTCCCAACTGAAGCACAAACCTACAAGCCTCTCTTCCTCGGTTTCGTGCGAGCGCGAGGATTCATGGCAGAATCTGGCTTTCTGGCACTATACCTGAACCTGCTCGCGCCCATGAGCCTTGTGTTCTTGTGGAGGGCTGCGGGGTGGCTGGCATCGCTCTCTTTCCTAGCGCTTGTCGGCGCCGCTCTTGGCGTGACCTTCTCGGTAGCGGGCGTCGTGTTTCTTGGCGTGGGGATTGTCGTTGCGGTGATCGTGTATCTCTATGACCGCCGGATCGTGTTGACCCGGGTACGAACTGTTGTCGCACTGACGCTGGCAAGCGCTGCGCTGGGCATCGTAGCTGTCGCGACACCTGTGCAAGTCTGGACACCCGTCATCGCGAAGCTCACTCTCGCCAGCGAGTCGAGTAGCGGACCCCGTCTAGCAGCGTGGCGGGACGCCCTGAACTCAGCCGCCGAGCATCCAGTGTTTGGTACTGGGATCGGGAGCACAGCGGTTGAGACCGGCAGGGGCGTCATCAGCTTCTATCTCACGACGCTGAAGGAGGCGGGTATCCCCGCTCTCGTGTTCGTCTTGCTGTTCTTGTCGCTGGTCTTTCGCACCATCCTCGTCCTTCCTCGTTCAGCCCCCTACAAGTACGCCTATGTCGCGAGCTTCGTGGCCGCGATATGTCACTATGCGGTCGTATCGGACATTTGGTATCCGTGGCTCTGGTTCCTCTGCGCATTCGTGAGTGCGGAACAGCGGTTGGCTTCGGTCGTGCGCGCGCGTGGCGGAGCGGACCCTGCCCTCTAGGTTGTCCAGGTTCCACCTGGTGTCGACACTTGTGCGTCCTTAGGGAGCGGATCATCAAGTCCGCCCCGCGAACACGGAGCCGGGCGTGCGGCCCTGCAACCGGTAGCCGCGATGCGTCCGCTCCTCGCTGTAGAACCGGAGGCAGCGCGCGAGCGCCCGCTCCAGTTGCTCCACCCACGTGAAGTAGCTCTGGCGGAACACCACCCGCCAGCACTCCGCAAGGATCGTCCCCTGCAAGCGCTCGACGAAGCGGTTCGGCCACGCGTGCCGGGGCTGCGTTCGCCGGTGCTCGGTCCCGGCCGTGCGGCACATGGCGTCAAACGCGCCGCGCCACTCGATCCCCTGATCGGTCAGGACCACCTGCACCCGATGGCCCGCGCGCCGATAGACCGGCAGCACTCGCTCGGCCAAGAAGGCCGCCGCCAGGGCCGGCCGCGGCGTCCCGCAGACGACCTGGGCGATCCCATAGCTGGTCGCCGCGTCGCACGCCGTGAGCTGCCAGAGTTTCCCCACGCCCTTCAGCCTCCCGATATAGAAGCTGTCGAGGCACACCAGGTCGCCGGGCCGTTCCGCCTCGAGGTGCCGGGCTTCCTGCACCACCCGGCGCGCGGTCCGCTCGGTCACGAGCCCCCGCGCGACGAGGGCCTCGCCCTCGAGCCGCGCCAGCCGCTCCCAGCGGGTCTGCACCCCGTGGCGGCGCAAGATCTGGTAGGCCCCGGTCGCCGAGTGGCCCTCTTTGCTACCCGACCCTCAGGGGTCCACCTGTCAACACCTATTGAACACCGGAGATACTAGGATGGCTCCGAGCAGCAGGAGGATCTATGGCATCGACTAGTCCGCCCTCCGCGACGTGCGTTGACGGGCGGCGAGCGAACGATTACGGTGCCCGACGGTGCGAACGGTCAAATGCATGGTTGCCCTGCGCACGATAGGCCCGCGACGGGGGCTTGTCCACGGCGAAACCGAGAGTCTTCGCCCCACAGCATGACAACCATAGTGAGGAGGAGGACTCAGCATGGGAATGGACCAGTGCAATCCGGGGTTCAACGACGCTATCGAGAAGTATTTCGGATCGCGCCGGATCCTTCCATCGCTCGCGGGACGAGCCATCGAGCTGCTGGAGCGAGGGCGGGTCTGGGCATTGGGGGGTCAGGTGATGCTGAACGAGCGGATTGTGGAGTACCCGATGGTCTTCCGGCTGATCCGGCCCAGCGGGCGAGTCCTCGACGTCGGGTGCGCGTCCAGCCGACTGCCGCTGGAGTTGGCCAGCTTGGGCTACGAGGTCCATGGGGTCGACCTGCGGGACTTTCCCATTTCACACGCCTCGTTCACTTTCCATAAGTGCGACCTCCTGCAAGGAAGCCTCCCGTTTGAGCCTGAGAGCTTTGACATAGTGACCGCGGTGTCGTCGATCGAGCATTTCGGCCTCGGGGCTTACGGAGACCGTCCCGATGACCGAGATGCAGACCGCCGCGGGATCAGCGTCCTTCGCTCCTTGCTGAAGCCCGGCGGACAGCTGATTCTCACCTGCCCGTTTGGCCGCCGGGCCACAACCAAGAAGCACCGGATTTACGATCCTCAAGGGTTGCACGACCTACTGCAGGGTTTCACAATCCAAGGCGAATACTATTTCCGAAGGCGTAGCGGCGGATGGTCGCCTGCGAGCAAGGAGGCGCTAGCGACCGTCGATTCGCCTACGCTGCCAGTGAACGGGGTGGCCATCGTGGACTGCGTGAAGCCCTGCTAGGGGTCGTCGTGTTCCCCGTCCCTGCTACGCTGACGCGGTCGGTCGAGCGCATCCTGCGGCCTGTTCACCCCACCGGGTCCATCCTTCAAGGAAGGCCGTTACGGATGCGCGCCCTCATACGAAAGCACGCCGGCAGCGGCCGCGTGCTCGACGTGGGTGCGGGCGGCTGCCAGTTGTCGCCTGGGGTGATGAGCGTGGACCTCGACCGCGCGTCCCGGCCGACCGTCGTATGTGACGGCGCGGCGCGATCAAGTTGATCCCCCCGCACCGGACCCACCGGCACCCGTCGGCTTCGTCCAGCTCGCTTGTATCGTCATTGGGCTGCGGCATTTACGAGATGGCTTCTAGACAACTTCCCAAGAGCGAAGCGAAAAGCGCATATGCTCGCATCCGGACTGCGTTTCTGGCGGCGAGAATGCACCTAAGCTTTCACGTTCGCGCTCGGGAAGTACGAAGAACCGGTGCGGGGGTATGCCAGCGCAACCTGCTGCATGCATTATTGAACCTCAAGGACTGGCATTCGTTACGCTTACCGGTCCCTGGTCCTTGCGCCGAGCGCGCGCAGACGCTCGCTTCCGGCGTCAACTTCTGCAATCGCAAATGCACGTAGGACTTGACCTCAGCGCTCTCGAGTTGCGAACTACCGGTGCGGGGGTATACCAGCGCAACCTTCTCGCGGCGCTTGCCCGTTGTCCCGACCTGGCGCTCACCGTATACACGCCCCAGGGCGTCCCCCTGCCTACGTCGCCCCAAGTCACTCGCCAGGAGATGCCATGGCATCCGGGCTCCAGTGGTAAGCGGATCGCTCTCGGCACGCTTCTCTGGCGCCGGCGGTGGGCGCGTGATCGGCTGGACGTGCTTCATGTGCCAATCTACTATCTGCCGCCTGGTGCCCCCCCGCGGAGCGTGCTCACCGTGTACGACGTCCGCTTCGCGCGGTTTCCCGAAACGTACCCACGAGCCCGGCTCGCCTTTATGCGGACGGCGGTGCCCTGGTCCCTCCGTCGCGCTCGGCACCTCATCGCCATCTCGGAGTTCACCAAGCGAGAGATCATAGACCTGTTTCAGCTCCCGCCAGAGCGCATCTCAGTCACCCACCTGGCGGCCCGCCCAGCCTTCCGGATCCTGGCCAACCCTGCCGCGCTCGCCGGGGTGCGGGCCAAGTATGGACTCCGTGACCCCTTCATCCTCTGCGTCGGCACGGTCGAGCCACGCAAGAACCTTACGCGCGTGGTGGAGGCATTCGCTCGCGTGCGCCAGGGAGGGCTTCCCCACGTCCTCGTCCTGGCAGGGCAAACGTACTTCGCGGCCAAGGACATCATGGCAACCATCAATCGCCTCCACCTTGAGCCCTATGTCACCCTCGTCGGGTACGTCCCTGACGAGGACCTCCCTGCCCTCTACAATAGCGCCGACCTATTCGTGTATCCATCGTTGTACGAGGGCTTCGGCATTCCCGTACTCGAAGCCATGGCGTGCGGCACACCCGTGGTGGCGTCTAACGCTACGTCGATCCCCGAGGTTGCCGGGACGGCGGCGCTGCTCGTGGACCCTCGTGACGTGACAGCCCTCGCCGATGCTATGGTCCGCGCGCTGACAGACCCCGATCTCCGGAAGTGGCTGCACGGAGCCGGAATTGACCGCGCGCGGCAGTTCAGTTGGGACCAGACCGCGGCCGCAACAGTTGCCGTGTACCGCAGCATCCGAGCGGAGGACGACGCTTGAACTTGTGTGCGCGGCCGCGGGTGTGCCTAATCGGCGGCCCCGACGTGGACGCCCGCATCGACCTCATGCGCGCGCTAGCTCTGGACTTTGAACCACACGCTCTCGGCTCAAACCCCGCCGCGGCCGACCGGTTCGCGGCGGCTGGCTTCCAGTTCGACAGCTATCCACTGAGCCGGATGGCAGCGCCCCTCGCTGACCTTCGGACCCTATCGTGCCTGGCTGTGATCCTCCGGCGCGAGCGTCCTGCGATCGTCCACACCTTCGACACGAAACCGGCTGTCCTCGGGCGCCTCGCGGCCCGGGTTGCGGGCGTGCCGGTGGTGATCGGTACGATCCCCGGACTCGGGAGCTTGTACGTGGACGGGGGATGGAGGGCACGCGCCACCCGGGCCGTGTACGAGCCCCTCCAAGCCCTCGCTTCGCATTTGTCGGACCTTACGCTGTTCCAAAACGACGACGACCTGCGCGAACTCCGCCGCAGGCGCATAGTGCCGCGCGGGAAGACGGCAATCGTCCCTGGATCAGGAGTGTGCACTGACTTTTTTCGCCCCGATCTGGAACCCGGCGACCTTGCGCCCTTGCGGACAGAGCTGGGCCTCGGGCAAGACGAGGTGGTTGTTACGATGATCTCGCGACTCACCCGCTCCAAGGGCGTGCTCGAGTACGCAGCCGCAGCTGCTATTGTGCGCCAACAGGAGCCAGCCACACGGTTCCTCCTGGCGGGCTCCGCCGACCAGGACAGCCTCGAGCGGCTCTCTCAAACCGAGCTAGAAACGGTGGCGCGCAGCGTCACTTGGCTTGGTCAGCGCAAAGACGTCAAGCACCTCCTGGCAGTGACCAGCGTGTTCGTGCTGCCGTCGTACTACCGGGAGGGAATTCCGCGCGCGCTGCTGGAAGCGGCCGCCATGGGCCTGCCCCTCGTTACGGTCGACGTTGCCGGGTCCCGGGACGTCGTGCGCAACGGGATCAACGGCCTGGTCGTGCCCCAGAAAGATCCGGCGGCGCTCGCTCACGCCATCCTGCAGCTCGCCGGCGATCCGGCGCTCCGACGACGTTTCGGCCAGGCCTCGCGCCGACTCGCCGTCGAGCGCTTCGAGCTCCGTGTCATCGCAGCACGCCTCCGAGCCATCTATCACCATCTCCTAGACCTGAAGAGCCCCGGCTATCGCCAGCGGCCCTAGTCTTCGCGGCGGCTCCAGATCAGCCCTCGTGCTTCCCACCAGCCCTCCGAATCGCACTCCGAAATAGCCTCGGCCCATAACTCAATCGAAGCCAGCCCGTGCTCGCTTGGCAAAAGACCGCCCCACCAGAGCCCGAACTAGCACATCGAGACCGGCCGCGGCACACGGCGTAGCAACGATGAGCCGGGCGTCGAGCCCCCACGAGCGCCGGCGGCGGTACAGTCGAGCGAGTGCGAGCTTTCTAGGCAGCAGCACTCGCTCATAAAACCCACCGTCCGCCCGGTGGGCGTGCAACAAGTGCTCTTCGTCGCGGAACAGGATCGAGGCCCAGTCGGTGATTCCAGGACGCAAATCCCAGACTGCGCGATAGGCGCGCTCGTGCCGAGCCACGTACGCCGGCACCTCCGGTCGAGGTCCGACGATACTCATTTCGCCGACAAGGACGTTCCACAGCTGCGGCAGTTCGTCAAGCTTGTAGCGGCGGAGCAGCCCGCCGACATAAGTGACCCGCGGATCATGCGCGATCGTTACTTCCCCACCGGGTTCAGGCCGCATCGTCCGGAACTTGAGCACGTAAAACGGGCGCCCGTAACGCCCCACGCGCTTGTGCCGAAACAGCACCGGCGGGCCGTCCGCCAACCACACCGCGGCAACGCACAGCAACAGGAGTGGAGACAGAAGGACCAGCAACACAAGCGATAGCACTACATCTGACGATCGCTTTACCAGGTTTTCCAACCTCGACACACCGAACCTGCCTCGTCACCTAGACTCGGAAGCACTCGACGACGTCCCTGACAGCGGCGACGACCAAGTCGACATCCTCATCGCTCATCCGAGAGTAGATAGGCAGCGAGATCAGGCGGGGATACTCACGCTCCGCTACCGGGAACTCCTCAGGACGATACCCGTATTGGTCCGCATAGAACGGTTGGCGGTGTAGGGGGATGAAGTGCACGCTGGAGCCCACTCCTCGACGGCGCAGCTCCTCGATGAAGTGGGCCCGGTCAATGGCAAGGCTCTCGAGCCGCAACCGGATTGGATAGAGGTGCCAGGCGTGTTGCACGCCACACCGGACCCTGGGCAGCTCAATTTCCTGGACCCCCGCAAACCCTGAATCGTATCGCGCAGCGACGGCACACCGCCGCGCCCACATGCTCTCCACACGCGTGAGCTGCACTCGCCCTAGCGCCGCGGCGATGTCCGTGAGGTTGTACTTGTACCCCGGCGCCAGCACCTCGTAGAACCAATTCCCGTCGGCAGCGTACCGTTTCCAGGCGTCGCCGCTGATGCCGTGGAGTCGCATCAAACGCGCGCGGTTTGCCACCACTTCATCGTCCGTAACGAGCATCCCTCCCTCGCCAGTGGTGAGCGTTTTGGTCGCATAGAAGCTGAAGGCCGTAGGACAGCCAAACGCACCGATACGACACCGGTCAACCGCGGCGGGCAGGGCGTGTGCCGCGTCATCCACGAGATGAAGCTCGTACTCGCGCGCGATGCCGAGTAGCACGCTCATCTCGCACGGGTGGCCACCAAAATGTACGGGGACAATAGCCCGCAACCGCCCGCCCGTCTCCCGGTGTCGCCACGCCCGCGCACCCCAAACGTACTCGCGCTGAATGAGCTCCCGCACCTTGACAGGGTCGATGTTTAGGGTCTCGGGGTCGACGTCCACGAACCGTGCGCGTGCCCCTAGATATTCCGCGACCTCAGCTGTGGCCGTAAAGGTAAGAGTAGTTGTGAGTACTTCGTCCCCCCGCGTAACGCCGAGAGCCTCGAGTGCTAAATGGAGCGCCGCCGTACAGGAATTGACAGCAACTGCGTGTGCTACGCCTATGTAGGTGGCAAACTCGCGCTCGAACGCCCGCGTTTCCGGACCGGTCGTAATCCACCCGGACCGAAGCACCCTAACAACTGCCTCGATTTCCGACTCCCCAATGTCCGGCAACCCGAACGGCACGGACCGATCGGGCACAACGCGCGCCGCGCTCCCAGCAGCGCCACTTCCCTTTGTGGCGTCTCCTCGTATCACATCGCCGCTCGCGACTCGGAAGCCGACCGCCCGATGTCAAAACCCGCTCGCTCTCGCAACACCCCTATTCCGGCGCGTGGATTCTGGTTGAGGCCCACGCTCTCCTCGAGCAGCGACCGCAGCAGCAACTCCTCGTCGCGCTCCACGAACTCCTTGGTCAGCTGACAAGTGGGACTCCGCTCCGCGGAGCGGTGCCAACCGCCGGTACCATGATGTGCGAGTGCTTGCTCGGCCGCGTTTTTTCGGTCTCCCACCACAGCTGCGCATGTATCTTCCCACCGGACCTCAGGCCGGCCCCCAACGATCTCGGTCCCCGGGCGCAACCCGTTCATTCGGATCAGCCGTTCAGCCAGGTGCCAGATGCGCACCGGCTGGCCCATGTCGAGGATCGCGACCTGCGGTCGCATTCGGGCAGCGCGACCGCTCGCAGGACAAGCTCCGCTGCTTCGGCAGTGGTCATGAAGGACCGAGTGGCCTCGCGGTTCGTCACGCTCTGGGGGCGCCCTTCGGCAATCGGATTGAGCTCGGCCAGAAACGGCGTCATTCAACGGTGGTCGCGCACGTCCTGAAGCACTGCCACGTGCGCAACCGTCACCGCCTTGCAGTCGAGCTCGTCCCACAGGAAATACAGGTCGTTCTAGTTGCGGTCGATCAGGTACAGTACTGCGGGGTTGAGCTTCACGAGGTGGCGCGTCACCTCGGGGCCGATCGAGTCGGCCGCCCCCGTGATCGCGATTCGGGCCCCTGGCAGTTCCCGCGCAGCTCATCGAGGTTCAGTTCGACCTGGGGCCGTCCCGGCAGATCGCCCTGCGTCACCTCCCGAATCAGTCTGTGCCCCCGGGTGAGAATCTCCTCGCGATCCTGCGCGATCCGGAACGGCAGCTTGGTCCCGGCACAGACACCCCCGCTCCCGCCCGCACACCGGAGCGCTCAGTACGGTGCCCCGGTCAAGACACGTCCATGTGACGCGGGGCCGCTGCCTTGCCTGAAGGGACCAGCCGCCCTTGTTGCGCGGGGTGCGAGCCACCGCGCCATGCCGGCGTCCCCCGGACCGCCACACCGCAGGGGGACGCGATGGCCAACTCGCGGCCCGCCGTGCTGCGACTCGACCTTGACCCGCCCGTCGAACGGATCGCTCCGCGCGCAAGGGCGCGCCCCCGGGCGATGCCAGGAGCGGCTAAATATACGGACGAGCGCAACAGTTGCCAGGGCCGCCAACCCGCGCCGGGCGTGAGCGGAAGCACACGGCGGGTGTCGGGAAATTCCCCGATGGCCCCCCGATCGGGCGGCGATAGTTTGGCGCTCCATGGCAGGACAGCACCGGCTCGGCCTCTCGAGTCGGGTGGCCGCGGCCCGGGACCGGATCTCGTGCGACCCGGGCGGCGAGGTGGCGATCCTCTACCGCGGCTCGGGTATCTACTATGTGCTCGACGCGGCCGGCGCGCGCATCTGGGCGCTGCTCCGTGAGCCGCGCACGGTCGTGGACGTCCGCGACGCGCTGCTGGCCGAGTACGACGTCACGGCCCCGCGACTCGAGGCCGACCTGCTTCGGCTCCTCACGCGGCTCGCGGCCCTTGCGCCGCCCGAGCAGCGGCTCGCGCTCGGCGCCGCATTGCTCCTCGCAGGCGCCTCGCGCTCTTGCTCCTCCCCTGCCGCACCGTGTGTCGCCTCGCCGCCCGGTTGGCGGATCGCAGCCCGACGCCGCGCGCGCCTGATGCGCGGGTGCCGCCGGCCTCGGCCACCGCCTGCTCCGCACCGCGCCCGAGCCGCTCGCCGAACGGCAGCCGGCGGTGAGCGCGGACGGTGCGCTCGGCGTCACCGCCGACGCGCGCCT
>DATMAW010000172.1:0-15798 GCA_035559715.1 Gemmatimonadales bacterium
GATCGTGTCCACCACGATCTCGGGCCGATAGCGCAGGACGAGCTGAAACAGCAGACTGCGCTCGAGCACCTGCTCGGTCAGCTCGCCGGCCACATCCGCCACTACCTGCGCGCGCAGCGCAGCGTCGGCGAGGATGGTGGCCCAATCCTGCCGGGCGGCCGCTGCCGGGAGGAAGATGTCGCCCCACTCGCCCGCGAGCGTCGTCTCTCCAGCCGCCTGCTCGAGGTCGGCGAGCGTCTCGCGCACCTCGGGCTCGCGCAGGCCCACGATCACCAGGCGCGCCAGCTCGAACTCGAGCAGGCGCCGGGCCACGGCCCGACCCACCAACCCCGATCCACCGAGCACCATGGCCGTGCGTCCCGCAAGCTCCATCACTCCCCCCGCCGTCAGGCGTCTAACGCGCGAAGCTCCGCGCGTGTGAGATACCGCCACTCGCCCGGTTTCAGCGATCCGAGACGAACCGGGCCGTACGACAACCGCACCAGCCGCTCCACCTTGAGCCCGAGGCTCTCGCACAGCCTCCGGACGATGCGATGGCGGCCCTCCGCCAGCACGAGCAGCACGTCCGTCGAGCGACCGGCTGTCTCCGTGCGCCACCGCACCAGGTTGACCCGCCGTCCTTCGATGATCACGGAACGCCGCAGCAACTCGCGGATCTCGGATTCCGATCTCCCGTGCACCAGCACGCGATAGGTCCGCTCCACGGCGAATCGCGGGTGCGTGAGCCGATGGACCGCCTCGCCGTCGGTCGTAAGGAGCAACAGCCCGGACGTCATCACGTCGAGCCGTCCCACGTAGGTAAGCGCCGGGACCTTCGGCACGATGTCGAACACCGTTGGGCGCCGTCGCTCATCGCTGCGAGACACCACCATGCCCACCGGCTTGTGGAGCGCGATCCACACGGGCGCCGCGGCCGGCCGCACACGGCGCCCGCCCACGGTGATCACGTCGCGCGCCGGATCCACGCTCGCGCCGATTCCGGCCACCGTCCCGTTCACCCGCACGCGACCCTCGCGGATCAACGTCTCCGCCCCCCGGCGTGACGAGATCCCGGCGCGCGCGAGTGCGCGCTGGAGTCGCATCGTGGTCACCGCACCTCCCCGGGGGGTTTGAGCGCCACGGAGAGTTCCTCGAGCCGCGGCAGCTCGCTCAGATCCTTGAGACCGAGCAGCTCGAGGAACGCGGCCGTGGTCCCATACAGCAGCGGCCGACCGATGCCCTCCCCTCGACCCACGACGTCGATCAACCCGCGTTCCTGCAACATCCGCAGCACGCCATCCGCCTGGACGCCACGGATCTGCTCGATGTCGGCGCGCCCCACGGGCTGGCGGTAGGCGATGATCGCGAGCGTCTCCAGCGCGGCCGCCGAAAGCTTGCGGGGCCGGTGCACCAGCCGAGCCTCGGCAATCGCCTCCGCGCACTCCCGCCGGGTCAGGATCTGAAACCCATCGGCCAGCTCCACCACCTCGATCCCGTGTCCGCCTGCGTCATACGCCAATCGCAACTCGTCCAGCGCCGCGCGAACGTCGTGCTCGCCAGCCTCGGGATCGAGACCCGCCAGTTCGTCGATCGTCACCGGACGAGCGGCGGCGAACAACGCCGCTTCAATGAGCTTCGTGAGCGACCGCACGCGTGATGGCAACCGATCCGAAGGGGACGTCCTGCGAGACGATCAGCTCGCCCAGGCGAGCCAGTTCGAGCAACGCGATGAGACAGGAGATCACGTCGGTCACGGTGGGGGCCGAACCCAGCAGCTCGAGCAGGTCGAATCGCTCTCTGGTGGCGAGCAGCTCGCGAATCCGCAGAGTGGCGCCCTCGGTGTCCAGCGGCCGGGGCACCACCCGATGCAGCACCTGGCCCGGCAGTCCTTCGACAAGTCGCTCCGCCGTGGCCAGGAGTTCCTGGAGGTCGAGCAGCAGCGGCGGCGGCGGCAGCTCCGCCGCCTCCGGCAGCAACCCGCGGGCGAACCGATCAGAGCGTTCTCCCGCCTGGCGCGACACCCAGTCGGCGATCTCTCGGATCTGCTCGTACTCCAGCAGCCGCCGTACCAGCTCCGCCCGCGGATCTTCCCACTCGTCGTCGCCCAGCGGGCGCGGCAGCAGCATCGCCACCTTGATGCGCAGCAGGTACGCGGCCATCTCGAGGTAATCCGCCGCTTCGTTGAGGCCGAGCTGATGAATGGCGGCCAGGAACTGGTCGGCGATGCGCCCGATCGGGATGTCCGCGATGTCAATCTCCTGCTCGCGAATCAGATGCAGCAGGAGATCGAGCGGGCCCGAGAACGCGTCGAGCTGGACGAGGAACGGGCGATCAGCGACTTGTACCGGCGCGGCCATGCTCATAGGGGCGGCGGCATCAGCGCGAACGGGCCGGCGACCCGCATCGCCAGTTCGTGCAGCAGCAAGGCGGGAAGCAGCAGGGCGGCGAACAGTCCGCGAAAGAAGAACAGCAACGCGAGGAGTACGAGGAAGCCGTACTGCTGCAGCTGCCGGTAGCGCAGCGCGATGGATGGGGGCAAGAGGTGCGCCAACACGTGCGATCCATCGAGCGGGGGAATCGGAATGAGATTGAAAAACGCGAGCAACAGGTTGAGCCAGATGCCCCAGAACAGCATGCGCTGAAACAACGCGAGCGTCCGTCCGCCGGGAACGGCGTCACCCACGAACCCGACGGCTACCACCAGCCCCAGACACACCAGCGCGAGCACGATGTTCGTGGCGATGCCGGCGAGCGACACGATGATGTCGCCGCGGCGGTAGTTCCTGTAGTTGCGCGGGTTCACCGGCACCGGCTTGGCCCCGCCGAACACCATGCGGCCGCCGGAGCCGAACCACAGCATCAGCGGCAGCAGCACCGTCATGAACGGGTCAATGTGCTTCAGAGGGTTGAACGTGAGTCGGCCGAGCATGTACGCCGTCTGATCGCCCTGCCGCAGCGCCGCGTAGCCGTGCGCATACTCGTGCGCCACCATGGAAAAGAGGAGCACGGGAAGGGCAAGCAGGAATTCTTGCACGCGGGGTAAAGATCGGTTGGGTGGGGCGCAAGATAACGGCGGCCGAAAGGAGTGTCAAAGCAACTTAGCGCCTTGACTCATCGACACTTGCGCGATACGATTCGGCCCGATTTGAGGCGCCGCTGGGCGCCCCTTTTTTCGTCGCGTTGAGGAGTACTTTGTGCCGAAGATTCGCTCAGCCAAGAAGCGGTTGCGTCAGGCCCGCGCGCGCAATGCGTTGAACCGAACGCAGCGCGCCGCGCTTCGCACCGCCATCAAGAAAGTTCGCGCCGCAGCCACCGCCGCTGACGCCCGCGCGGCATATCAGGCGGCCGAACGCCTGCTGGATCGCGCGGCGCGAAAAAACCTCATCCACCGCAATGTCGCGGCGAGACAAAAAAGCCGGATGCAAAAAACGCTGAAAGGCAAAACGGCGTAGGGAGTGATGGGTGAGGCGTGGACGGGCATCAGCCAGGCCCGCACTCCTTACCCCTCTTACAGCGCCGCTAGCTCCGCCCCGCACCTCTCGCAGTACCACTCGGTCGGCAGATTCATGGCGCCACACTCGGCGCACTTCAGCTCCTTCTGCGCTTTGCTGTCGCCGGGCCCGGCCTCAGACTTGTCCACGACATCGGAAGGGACCGACTGCGTGGGGACCACCGGCTCGTTCACCACGGCGCGCATCTGACCGCTCGCCCGCGACGCCGACGGCCCCTGCGCCTCGTCCTCCGTCACCGAGCGGAGGAACGCCAGCTCGTCGAACCCCGCCTGCTGTTTCTGGGGCGCGGGCTTCTCTCGCGGCGGCTCGCGCGCCGGTTCGGGCTTCGGCTCGGGAGCCGGGGCGCGCTTGGGCGGCTCTGCCCGCACCTTGATCACGGGTTCCGCCGCCGGGCGGCGAGATTCCGGTTGACGGGCAGGTTCGCGGCCTCGCGATAGCACTCTCGGACTGATCAGCGACACCACCTCTTCCACCCGCGCGATGTCTTCCTCCGCCTGTTTCAACTCCTCGCGGATCTTCACCAGGTCGCCGAGCAAACCGGCGTGCACCTGACGCCACTGCCCTTCTTCGAACTCGCCCACGGCATGCCGCAGCTCAGCCTCGGCCACGCGCTCCGCCGCTTCGGTTTCTTGCTTCTTCAGTCCGTCGCGCACAGCCGTGAGCCGGTCGAGCGACGTCACCAGCTCCTGCGAGTAGCCCTCGAGCTCTTGGAGGATCTCTCCCAGCCGAGTCTCGTAGTCGCGCTTGACCTTGGAACGCACCGATTCCGGCGCGGCGTCACTCGCCATGTCCAGGCGCTCGAGCCAGCGCTGCACGCGTTCCCGCTCGTCGAGCAAGCGCTGAATGGCAACGGCGGATTTTGATGGCTTGGCCATGTGACCCCCGGGGCGCGGACAGCCGGGTTGAAACGCTACAAGATAGCGTCTTCGGCCCGGAGATGCTGCACGCAGGACACGGCTACTGCTAAGTGATTGTACTGCAAGATGTTAACCAGGTACGCCTCACGTCTTACTTGCTGCCCATCTCTCACGCCTTTGCCCGCCCCCTGCCCCACCCGCTCCTTCACGCCTGCTGATAGACCGTTAATCCGCCCACGATCGTCCGGATTGTTCTGCCCTTCAGCTTGCGCCCGCCGTACGGCGTGTTCCTGCTCTTGGACAAGAACTTCGTCGGGTCCACGGTCCAGGTCGCCTCGGGATCGAACACGACCACGTCCGCGACACGACCGCGAGCGAGGGAACCGCCGGGGAGATTGAACACTCGCGCGGGCGTGGTACTCATTCGATCGATCAGCGCGGCTAACGTCAACACGCCGCCGCCCACCAACTCGGTCAGGCCGAGCGCCAGCGCCGTCTCGAGTCCGATGATGCCGTTCGGGGCGTCGTCGAACTCGCGTTCTTTGGCATCGTAGGCATGGGGCGCGTGATCGGTGGCAATCACGTCAATCGTCCCGTCTTTCAGGGCCGCGCGGAGCGCCTCCACGTCGTCACGCTCGCGCAGCGGCGGGTTCATCTTTGCGTTCGTGTTGTAGCCCTCGCACGCCTCATGCGTCAGCGTGAGGTGATGCGGGGTGACCTCGGCCGTGACGCGGACGCCGTTGTCCTTTGCGCGGCGGATCAAGTCCGCTGACCCACGCGTGGACATGTGGCACAGGTGAATGTGCCCGCCCGTCAGCTCGGCGAGGATCAGGTCGCGCGCCACCATCACCTCTTCGGACGCCGCCGGGATGCCGCGGAGGCCCAGTCGCGCCGAGACAACCCCTTCGTGCATTACACCGCGCGGCAGCGTGGGATCTTCGCAGTGGTCCGCCACGGGGATGCCGAACGTTTGCGCGTAGGCCAGCGCCATGCGCATCATGTGGCTCGACGCCACCGGCTTGCCATCGTCGCTGACTGCCACCGCGCCGGCCGCCACCAGCTCACCGAACTCGGCCAACTGCTTTCCCTGCTGGCCCAGCGAGATCGCCGCGATGGGATACACTCGCGCGGCGCCGGCCTGAGTTGCCTGCTTGACGATGAATCCCACGGCGGCCTGGTTATCGGTGGGCGGATCGGTGTTGGGCATGGCGCACACGGCGGTGAAGCCGCCGGCGGCCGCCGCGCGCGCGCCGCTCGCGATCGTCTCCACGTCTTCGTTCCCCGGCTCGCGCAGGTGGACGTGAAGGTCAATCAGGCCCGGCGCCACCACGAGGCCCTTCGCCTCCATCACCTCGGCGCCATCCGGCGCGCCCAGCCCCTTTCCCACCGCGGCAATGTGGCCATCCACGATCAGCACGTCGGCCGTGCGATCGGTGTTCGATGCGGGATCGACCACCCGCCCACCCCTGAGGAGCAGCGGGGGAACGGCAACCGCGGGCAGCGAGACCGACACGGGTCGATCTCGACTGCCTGTGCCACGGCCACTACGCGCCTCGCCGCTCTTCACTCTCCGCCTTGCCATTCACACGTTTCCTCTCATGCCGCCCCGCGGCACGCTTGCCGACTCACGTCGCTACTCCCCCTTCGCGGCCTCCGCCAATTCCGGCCGCCCGCCGGCCAGGAGATAGAGCACCGCCATCCGCACCGCGATGCCGTTCGTCACCTGATCGAGGATCACGCTGTGCGGCCCGTCCGCCACGCGGGAGTCAATCTCCACGCCGCGGTTCATGGGGCCGGGATGGAGAATCACCAGGTCGCGCGGCGCTTTCTCCAGCCGCTCCACCGTGACCCCAAACACGCGGTAGTACTCACGTACCGACGGAATGAAGCCCCCCTGCATGCGCTCCATCTGGAGCCGCAGCACGTTGAGGACGTCCGCCCACTCGATCCCCTCTTCGATTCGCTTGAACACGGTCACGCCGAGCGCGCGGATGTCGCGCGGCATGAGTGAGGCCGGGCCGCATACGGCGATCTCGGCGCCGAGTTTGGAAAGGCCCCAGATGTTGCTGCGCGCCACCCGGCTGTGCAGGATGTCGCCGCAGATGCACACCTTCACGCCGCTGATCGTCCCGAACCTGTCCCGGATCGTGAGAAGGTCGAGCAGCCCCTGCGTGGGATGTTCGTGCGTGCCGTCGCCGGCGTTCACCACGTTGGAGCGGATGCGGTCGGCGAGGAACTTCGCCGCGCCGGACGACGGGTGGCGCATCACCACCATGTCAATCCGCATCGCCTCGAGGTTTCTCGCAGTGTCCACGAGCGTCTCCCCTTTTTCCACGGACGATCCGGCGGCCGCGACGCTCACCGTGTCCGCCGACAACCGGCGGGCGGCGAACTCGAACGAGATGCGGGTCCTGGTGGAGGCCTCAAAGAACAGGTTGACCACAGTCTTGTGGCGCAACGTGGGGACTTTCTTGATGACGCGCTCGGAGACTTCCTTGAAGTGCTCCGCGGTATCGAGAATGAGGTGAATTTGCTCTTTGGTGAGCGGCTCCAGGCCGAGGAGGTCTTTGCCGAGCGGTCCGGTCACGGCCGGGCGCCGCGCACGAGGGTGACGCCGTCCTTGCCGTCCACTTCTTCGAGCAGCACGTCCACGCGGTCGCCGGGCTTCGCGGCCACCGTCTTGCCCACGATGTCCGCCTGAATCGGCAGCTCGCGGCCCCCGCGGTCCACCAGCACGGCCAGCCCGATGCGGGCCGGGCGCCCGAAGTTGTTCAGTTCTTCCATGGCCGCGCGGACCGTGCGGCCCGTGTACAGCACGTCGTCCACGATCACCACGGTGCGCCCGTTCAGGTCATCGGGGATGCGCGTCTGACCCACGATGGGCTTGGGCCCGATCACCTCGAGGTCGTCCCGGTACAGCGTGATGTCGATCGCGCCGCGAGAGATGCGCGTCTTGCGTTTCGCCTCGATCATCTTGGCGAGGCGTTCCGCCAGCTCCGCGCCGCGGCGCTGAATGCCGACGAGGACGAGGGTGTCCGGCGTGGTGGCGAACTGGAGGATCTCGGAAGCGATGCGCTGGAGGGTCCGCTCGAGCTGGCGGGCATCGAGGATTGTGTCGCGCTGGCCCGGCGTCATGCCGGGCGGGAAACTAGCCAGGGCTGTGGAACGCGTCAACGCGCCGTGTGTCGGTGGCTCGGCACCCCATGCGCTCCCGGAGCCGCGGGCGAGCGGCTCAGCGCCCGGAAGGCACCGCTACCGGCGTCAGCGGTGGTTTGCCCGCCAGCACCGCGCGGACGTTGCCCACCGCCAGCGCGGCCATGGCGCGACGGGTCTCGTGCGTGGCGCTCCCGATGTGCGGTAGCGCGACCACGCGCGGGTGCTCCACCAGCGTCCGGCTCACACGCGGCTCGTTCCAGAACACATCGAGCCCCGCCGCGGCCACGTGGCCCGAGTTCAGCGCTTGAAGCAGCGCGGGCTCGTCCACCAACTCGCCACGGGCCGTGTTGACGAAAATCGCCCCGGGTCGCATGGCGAAGAAGCGCTCGCGGCTGAACAGGTGTCGGGTGTCAGAAGTCAGGGGGCAATGCAGCGAAACCACGTCACTCCGCTGGAGCAGCGCGATGAGATCGAGCCGCTGCGCGCGTAACTCACGCTCGAACTCCGGCTTCGGCGACGGCGCGTTGTAGGCCACCTGCATGCCGAACCCCACGGCGCGACGGGCCACTGCCTGCCCGATCCGTCCCGCACCCACGAGGCCGAGCGTTCGCCCCTTCAGCTCCATGCCGAGGAGCAACGTCGGATCCCAACCAGCCCACTCGTTGCGCTCGAGCAGCCGCATGCCTTCCTTGGCTCGCCGCGCCGCGGCGAGGATCAGAAGCCACGTGAGATCCGCCGTGGAATCCGTGAGGACGTCGGGCGTATTGGTCACGATCACGCCGCGTCGCCCGCACGCCGCGAGATCCACGTTGTCCACGCCCACCGCGCAGTTCGCCACGATCAGGAGCCGGGGCATGCCGGACAGCTCGGCCTCCCCGATCGGCCGCGAGAGCAACGACACCAACGCACGGTAATCCCCCGCGGGCGTCGGCTCGCGTGAGGAGATCCAGCGCACCGCATGTCCGGGCACGGGATCGTCCCCCACAAGTTCCTTCAGCTCGGCGGCAATCAGGACATCCGGAATCATCATTGGGCGTGGATGGTTTGCGTCCTTTCCTTTATTATGCAGCGCACTCTCCCCTGTGGCGACCATGCCGTTCCTGCGATCCGTTCTCCTCGCGGCATCAGAAAACCAGTGGCTGGCTCATCAGGTACGAAACCGCGCGTTCGCCAGGAGGGCTGTGCGGCGGTTCATGCCGGGTGAGGACCTTGACTCCGCAACTCAGGCCGCGCGGAAGCTCGCCGAGACCAACATCTCCACGGTGCTCACGCAGCTGGGCGAGCACGTGAACGACCGGGCGGAGGCGGAAGCCGTGTCGCGGCACTACCTGGAGGTGATGGACCGCATTCAACGGGAGCGGCTTCCGGCCCACATCTCGGTCAAGCCCACGCACCTCGGACTCAACCTCGGCAAGGACGTGTGTCAGGCCCAGCTCGACCGACTCGTGGCGCACGCGGCGCAAGGCGGCCATTTCGTGTGGGTGGACATGGAGAACTCGGAGTACGTGGATGCCACGCTGGAGTTGTACCGCAACGCGCGCGGGAAGCACGCCAACGTGGGGCTCTGCCTCCAGTCCTATCTGTATCGCACGCCGGAGGATCTCGAATCGTTGCTGCCCTTGAGGCCCACGATTCGTCTCGTGAAGGGGGCGTACAAGGAATCGGCCACGGTGGCGTTCCCGCGGAAGTCGGACGTGGACGATCGCTTCTTCACGCTGGCGATGCGGTTGCTAGACGCACGCGATCAGCAGGAGCGGGCTCCAGGGATCGCGACGCATGACATCAATCTGATTGACCGGATTCTCGCGGCGGCGGCGGGGCGGAAGATCGCGAGTGACGCGTTCGAGATTCAGATGCTGTACGGCATCCGCACGGCGGACCAGTATCGCTACGCGGCGGCCGGGAAGAAGGTGCGGGTGCTCATCAGCTATGGCAGCGCGTGGTTCCCCTGGTACATGCGCCGGCTGGCCGAGCGGCCGGCGAATCTCTGGTTTGTGGTGCGGTCGTTGTTATAATCCGGGCCACCGGGAGAGGTGTCCGAGTGGCTGAAGGAGCCGGTCTCGAAAACCGGTATACCCGTAAGGGTATCGTGGGTTCGAATCCCACCCTCTCCGTGCGTACAGGGGATCCCCGAGCGTAGGGGGGGCGCCCATCGGCCGGACGGCGGTCCTTCGTCCTGCCTCGCTTACGCCACGGCGGCCCCCGGGGCCGGACCCGCGTCCACCAGCCGCCCGGTGACCGACTCGATTCGGAGGTTGAGCCCTTCTGTGTGTGGCTACCGCCGCTCCAGCGTAATCCTCGCCGTCGCCGACTCGGCCGATCCGTTGTCGTCGAAGTCGTAGGCCGCGGCGTTATTCAGCAGCACCAGGTCGCCGCCATCCAGCCTCGCAGCATACGCCACGCCCGCTAGCGTAAGCGTCTGGTCCACCGCGTCCAGCCGGCCCGAGTCGGACGACGTATTCCCCTGACCGTCGTTGAACGTGGAGGTCGTGGTTCCGTCCGCCGCGACCGTCAGCGTCATGGACGCGCCGAACGCGGCGAGGATGTCCACGCGCTGGGACGTGTTGGCATGGTTGGTGTACAGGTACTCCGTGGCGTCCCATACGCCCACGAGGTTCTCGAGGGTGATCTCGGTGGGCCCGCCGCCACATCCCGCGAGCGTCGCGGCGCCGAACACCGCCACGATCGAGCGGATCGAGGACAGGTTCATCCTGACCGGCTGCGATGAATCTCGACGAGCTGCCTGAGCGTCAGGGCGATTTCGAAGATCAGCACCGTGACCGCCCAGTCCAGCACCTGTCGCGGGAACACGTTGATGAACGGGATGCTAAGGCCGAACACATTCAGCACCTTCTCCAGCGCCGCGAGTCCGAAGAGCAGGAAGGCGGTGCCGAGAAAGACGGGGGCGGTGTACAAGCCAGGTTGAGAAGTCACGCGGCCTCCGGAGGTCGGGGAATGGAAAACGTCAGGAGTCTAGCATGCTGCCGGCAAACAGGCTGTGAGGCTTGCGACCGGAGTGGATGCACTCGCCTCCGCCCTGCCTCCGGGCCGAGCCAGCCGCGAGTCGCGTCCCCTGTCACAGGATTCGCGCCCCGGCATGGCTTCGGCGAGCGCATCCGCCCGCACCGCAGGAATGAATGCCCGCTCTTCCGCGGACTGCTAACGCTCTCCTGACGACCGATCCGAGGTCACCGGCCGCCGCTCGCCCGCCTCGCCCAGCGTCTTCAGCAGCTCGCGCCGCACATCCGCCCACGCAAACCGCTCGCCGATGCCGCGCACGTAATGGTCCATCCACGCCTTCTCGGCCATGGCCTTCACCATGCGATTGCGCGCGTCGGGGATGCCGTGCGTGTCACCGGGGTACATGAAGAACTCTGTCGGGACGCCGAGTTGCTTCAGCGCCATGAACAGCTCGGCCGACTGCGGAGCCGGCACCCGCGGGTCCCCTTTCACCACGTGAATCATCGTGGGCGTCTTCGCGTTCAGGATGTACTTGAGAGGTGACTGATTCCAGTACGCGTCGAAGTCGTGGTACGGCAGCTTCCCGCCGAAGTACTCCTGGCGGTGCCGCTGGCCGTCGTTCTGCGCGTACATCGAGATCCAGTTCATCGCCCCCGCACCGGTGCTGATCGCCTTGAAGCGATCGGTGTGGGTGAGGATCCAGTTGGACCAGTGACCACCGGCGCTCCAGCCCATGGCCCCCATGCGGTTCCCATCCACGATGCCCTGCGCGATGAGATGATCCACGCCGGCCATGATGTCGTCGAACCCTTGCGGGAAGTAGTTCCCGTTGATGTTCTCGAATGCTTCGCCGTAGTTCCTCGAGCCGCGATAATTTGGCCGCAACACCACGTACCCGTCACCCGCGTACACCTGGGACGATGCGTTGAACCGGTTCACGTCCGCCGCAGAAGGGCCGCCGTGAATCCACACGATCAAGGGATAGCGCTGGCCCCGCTGATACCCTACGGGATACGTGATCACACCGCCGACCTGCTTGCCGTCGGTGGAGCGCCAGGTGATTTCCTCCTGCGCGCCCAGCGCGAAGCCGCGCACCTGGGGATTCACGTCGGTGAGCTGCCGCCACGTGGAGCGATTCGGCACCTGGTCAACCGAGCCCACCGTGTACAGCGTGGCCGGTGTGGAACTGTTGGAATAGTTGATCAGCACGACGCCGGTCTCCGGATCCCGCTCCACCCGAAGCCCCGCATCCTGGTTCGTGATCTGCCGCACCGTGCCCCGTCCCACGTCGAGCGCCAGGAGCTGCTCGGTGGTCCGCACGCCGTCGTTGAAGTAGATCGTATTACCGTCGAGCGACCAGAAGTCGAGTCCCACGTCGCCGTCGTACGTATCACCCACCCGCCGGAACTCGCCGCCCCGCTGGCCCACGGGCCGGAGATACACGCGCTGCGTCAGTCCGCGCGTGTACCGCGTCAGGTCGCGCGGCGCCGTGAACGCCACCCAGCGACTGTCCGGCGAGAAGTACGGTCCCCCTTTGCCGATCTCCTCGGCACGGGTGATCTGCTCGATCTGTCCCGTCGCGGCATCGAGCAGATACAGCTCCGTGTACAGGTTGGACTCGCCACCCATCACCATCCCGCCCCGCGTACGCTTGAAGCGATCGGACGAAACGCCCCGAAACCCCACCCACCTGGAGTCGTTCGAGACGGTGAAGCTCGTGACGGAGTACGCCGGGTCCCGGGTGAGCCTCGTGGCGGTCACGGGATCGAGATCGAGCGCCCAGAGGCTCTCGAGCGGCTTCTCCATGTGATAAACGGTGACCGTGAAGTCGGCCTCGAGCCGCCGCTTCTCATCCTGGTCCACGCTGTCGGGGGCGATGAAGTAGATGCGCCGGCTGTCGGGCGCGATCTGCCACCGCCCCACGCCGGCGGGCTGCCGTGTGAGCTGCTCCGCGGTCGCCTCTCCCGAGGCGATGGCAGCCACCGCCAGGCGGTACAGCTGCTGCTCCTCGGATTTCCCCGCGCGGTACACCAGCCAGCGCCCGTCCCGGCTGAAGGCGAAATCGGCCACGCCGTCCTTCGCGTCCGTGATGCGCCGCGCGTCACCGCCATCCGGACGCAGCACGTACACCTGATTCTGCCGGGCCGCGCCGGCGGGCGCGTCCCGATTGGACAGGAACGCGAAGAAGCGACCGTCCCGCGACCACTGGGGAGACGTTTCGTTGTACTCCTTCGTGAACGTCATCTGGCGGGACGACGTCACCCCCTCGGCCAGCGACACCAGATAGACGTCCGACTGCTCCTTCGCCGTCTTCCAGTCCGGAGTGGTGACCGTGTACAGCAGCCAGCGTCCGTCCGGACTCGGCGCTTCTGATCCGAACGAACGCATGTCCTGAACGTCCATGAACGTCATGGGCCGTGGACCCTGCGCCGTGGCACTCGCATTGAGCGCCAGGGCGATGAGAACGGCGGCGCCGAATCTGACCGGCGCGGCCCGGACGGAACTCCAGCGAACGATTCGCATAATGGTCTCCCGCGACATTCAAAGAAGTGGAACGACGACGTAGGTTGCCGGTCGGCCGCTCGAGTGTCAACAGCGTCCCGCCGGGTCCGGCACACACGTCAATCATACGCACTCGCTGGCGGGACGGTTGGCCAGGCGATACCGTAGATTTCATCTTTTCGGAAACCGCAAACCCCATGGCACGCCGCCTCTGCCTCCTATTCCTCCTGGTGTCTGTCGCCGCTCGCCCATCGGCGAGCCAGTCACTTCCGGCCGTACACGTGATCGGCACGGGCGGCACGATCGGCTCGGCCGGCGACTACTGGGGCGGCAACGCCACGCGCGTCCCGATCGAGCAACTGGTGCAGATTCCGGGCATCGAGAAGGTCGCGTCCATCACCACGGAGCAACTGTGGAATGTGGGATCGAGCGCCATCGGGCCCGACCGCTGGCTGGAGCTGTCTCGCCGCGTGGCGACGGTGTTCCGCGAGCGACCCGAGTTGTCCGGCATCGTGATCACCCACGGCACCGACACCATGGAGGAAACGGCCTTCTTTCTCGATCTCACGCTCGCGGATCACCGTCCGGTGATCGTCACCGGGGCCATGCGGCCCTCCAGCATGGCAGGGGCCGACGGCCCCGCGAATCTGTTTAACGCGGTACGCGCCGCGTGCGATCCTGCGGGAAAGGACCGCGGCGTCATGGTGCTCATGGACGATCGGTTGTTCGCGGCACGAGAGGTGACCAAGACCAACACCACGAGGGTTGAAGCCTTTCAGGCGCCCGAGCGCGGCCCCCTCGCCATCGTGGATCCCGAGGGCGTGTTCTACCACCGGCCCGTGGTCGCGCGGCGATGGCCCCAATTCGACGTGAGCGGGCTCGACCGACTCCCTCGCGTTGACATCGTGTACGCCTACGCGGGCGCCGATGGCGCGGCTGTGGAGGCACTGGTGGCCGCCGGAGCCAAGGGGCTGGTGGTGGCCGGAGTGGGCCGCGGCGGCACCACGCGCGAGCAACGTGAGGCCCTGAACCGCGCCCGGGAACAGGGCGTGGTGGTGGTCATGGGGTCGCGCACCGGCGCGGGGCGTGTGCCGGTCATGGGCTCGGACGAAGGTGCGCGGCGAATCGGCGCCGGAGACCTCAACGCGCAAAAAGCGCGAATCCTGCTCGCGCTTGCGCTGACCAGAACGAGCGACCCGATGGAGATCGCCCGGATCTTCGAGGCAAATCAGTAGGACCTACAGAGCGAAATGCACTCCCACGCCGACTGACCTGACCGCCGACTGATAGAACTGCCCGTACGGCGCGGGACCCGTGTACCCCTGCAGCAGCACGCTCATGCTCGGGAACGCCCCCACTCCCGCCGGCCTCAGCTGAATTCCCACCCGCCCGGAGAACCCAACGTCCCAATTCCGTTCCTGCGTGGGCTTCAAGTCGAGCCCGGCGACGAGCCGTGGATTTCCCCGTCCACGGTACTCGAGACCGCCGTGTAGTAACCCGGGCTTCAGCTCGCTCGGCTCGTGCCGCACGATGTACTCGCCACCCCCGTACACGCGCACCGGCCCCAACTCGCCCGACACCAATAAGTCCACTGCCTCGAAGCTCAGGTTTACCCGTTCGGGGTTTGTGTTCAAGATGAACTCGTCTCCCAGGTGTGAACTCTGGTGGTAGAAGCGAAATCGCACGGCTGCCCGCCGCCACCGGTGGGCGATCGGCACGCCGACCACGAAATCCGTGTTGATCAGATCGTTCGACGGCGTGCCGAGATCGAATTGGGAGAACACGCCCGGGGCGAGGCTCACCTGCCAGCGACCATTCCTGGCGCGGAACAGCCCGATGTCTTCGCCCAGACCGACGCTTGCCACCGTGGAGCGAAGTAGCGGCGAGTCCACCCACAGCCACACCGAGAAAAAGTGCGGCTGCTTGGGGTCGGCCACGAGCGGCGGAAACACGGCGCCGTTGATGGTCGCGTCGCCCCCTCGTGCGTCCTGCGCGCGCCCGCGCGCGGCGGACACCGCCATCGCCCCCAGAACGAGCAGGACGAGCGTGTTGGTCCGCGCACAGGCGTTCATTCCACGGCGAAGATCCACGGCTGACCGAAGGCTTCCGGGGCGTTAGCGAAAGTAGTCGGAGGATTGTCTGAAGTGAGGCTCATGCCACGTTCCGTCTTGGAGGTGAGCGCCCGTCAGGCCTTGCGCGACGCCGCGTGATTCCCAATACATGGGGGCGCCGCGTTCGACCGTGCGTTCCCCGTCAACCGGAGGTTGTATGCGCCAAGTTCTGGCCGCCATGGCCCTCGTCCTGACCGCGGTTCCACTGCTCGCCCAGTCGCCGGGACGCCCCAACACCCGTCAGGGATTCTGGGCTTCCTTCGGCGTCGGAGCGGGCTCCACCGGAGCGGAGTGCAATCAGTGCAGCAGCGACCGCACGACCGGTGGCTCCGGTTACATCCGCCTCGGCGGAACCGTATCCAACAAGGTCCTGCTCGGTGGCGAGAGCACCGGTTGGTTTCATTCGGAGGGCGGCGTGGATGAAACGCTGGGATTTGCCTCATTCGTACTGCTGTGGTATCCGAGCGCCACGGGCGCGTTCTACCTGAAGTTTGGATTGGGAGGCATGTCCTACGAGGCCCAGGCCCCCTTGCTGGAACTCACGGCCACCGCTCCCAGTGGCTCGTTTGGCCTGGGATACGAGATTCGCGTGGGTCGGAATGTCTCGATCGTCCCGTTCCTGAATAGCCTCGCATCCTCCAGCGTGGAACTGAAGGTCAACGGAACGCCGGTTCCCACAGATGACATCAGCGTCACTCTGGTCCAGTTAGGGGTCGGCGT
>DATMAW010000173.1:0-3520 GCA_035559715.1 Gemmatimonadales bacterium
AGATGGCGGCGAGGTCCGCGTCGGCCTGGTCCGACCAGACGAGCCGCATTACTTGAGGAAACGGCGCTTGACCTCGTCGTGCTCTACTACCTCGCCACGATCCAATTGATCTAGCCCGCGCTGGATCTTGGATAAGAAATAAACGCGCTCCATGACGTCCTCGAAACTCGCGTCCGGGGGGAGCTGCTCGAGCGCGTCGATGACCCGTTGCTTCACAGTGGGGGCCGCCATGGCGAGCCTCAATCCAGGGCCATCTCAAGGTTACCGTCGAAAGGCGGGCCTCTCAAGGAGACTCACCGGCGCGGTCTAACCTCTACTTCTGTTGCGTGCCGATCCTTGGGCATGCAAGAACGCCGCCGGCGGATGGACCGGGAGCGCCTGCCTCTCGGAGAGTGGGGCGCGCCGCTTTTCAGAACTCAGCCGCCTTCGAGGCCGCACCTACTCGGCGCGCATGGCTGTCATGGGGTCCAGCGCGGCACTGCGACGAGCGGGAAGGTAGCCAGCTAGCACACACACGGCGAGGAACAGGACGGTTGTAAGGACAAGCACGGCTGGATCACCTGGCTCGACTTCGAATAGTAGGCTCCTGAGGGCACGCGTTGTGACCAGGGTTAGGGGAAGACCGAGAGCGATCCCAGTGACGGCTGGCCGGAGGGCTTGCCGGATCACAAGTCCAACGACTTTGCGGCGCTGGGCTCCAAGCGCGACCCTGAGACCTAGTTCACGCGTGCGTCTCGATACCGAGTAACTAGTCGAGGCGAACATCCCGGTCGCCGCGAGCGCTAGTGCGAGGAGGGCGAAGGCGGCCAGCACGAGCCCGTAGAATCGCTGGCGTCCCAGCAGCAGGGACAGCCGGTCGGTCATGGCTGTGACGTCCTCGACGGCAACCGCAGGATCGGTGGCGTGAACGGCCTCTCTGAGCGAATGCCGCAAATCCACTGAAGCGCTGCCGGCTTTCACCACAATGTAGGCCACCCTGAGCGGCGCAACCGGAAGTGGGTAGTAGATCACGGGAGGCGGTGTCTCCTGAAAGAACGTCCTAGTGTCTTGCACTACCCCTACGATGGTCCCTGTCCATTCGAGCGGTGTGCCGGGGAGCAAGGTCACCTCAGCTCCCAGCGGGTCCTCGCTCGGGAAGAACAAACGCGCTGCCGCATGGTTCACGACGACTTGTTTGAATGGACCAGCCTCTGTCAAGGTGGTCCCGCGCAAGAGTGGAATGCCCAGCGTTTGGAAATACTCCGACGTGACACCGTGCAGGGAGACACCTTCTTCGCGTGCCTGCCCTAGCCTGGAGTGAATGCGCACGGTCCCGCCTCCGCCACCGTGCAACGGCACCCCGGTTGCGAGAGATACGCCAGACAGCTCACGCAGTGTGTGCAGCTGAGCCAGCGCATTGGTGATGAACGTTGCTCGGCTCTCCATAGAGGCGTAACGCGGTCCACGAAGCTCGAGAAAGCCGGTAACCACGTTCTTCGGCTCGAATCCGAGATCGAGGGTTACCATCCGAAGAAAACTCCGTCCTGTCAGACCGGCCGCCGTAAGCAACACGAGCGTCAGCGTTGCCTGAGCTGCAACTGACACATTGTGCATCCGTGCCATCGAGCGCACGGGGCTGAAACCAGGGAGACCACTCGAGCGAAGCAAGTCTGCAACGTCTGTCCTGCGCACCAAAACCGTTGGAGCGACGCTCGCAACAAGGCCGGTTACTAGCGCGACGGCAAACGATGCCGCCAGGACGCGGGCGTTGATGGATATTGAGGCCGCGGCCGGTAGTTCAGCTACGCCGACGGTGATGAGGAGGCGCACGAGCCAGGCTGCGCCTATCAGACCGCCGAGGCTGGCCACGACGGCAATGACTGCGCCTTCTGCCAACACCTGCCGGACCAGATGGGACTGGCGAGCGCCGAGCGCCAACTTGATGGCGAGAGAGGGACTTCGCTCTACCGTCCTCGCCACGAGTAGAGTGCCGGCGTTGGAGCACGCGATCAGTAGGACCACACCGACTGCCGCCAGCATCGTCAACAATGGCTCGGTATGACGGCCGACGTAGACCGCCCTGAGCGGCGTTACCGCCGCCACCAGCTGCCGCGCCGTCCGGGGTCCCGGTACCCACTCGGTGGCCGTAATCGCATCGAGCTGGACTCGGGCGGCGTCGGGTGTCACACCGGGCGTCAGCCTGCCAACCACTGTTACGGGGAACGTGTTCGATGTCGCGAGGCGAGGGCCGAGCGACAGCCAAAGATCAGCGTTGGCCTGAGGGCCCACGGAAGACTGGAACTCGGCGGTCGCGACACCGACGATGGTGTATGACAGCGTATCTAGCGTCAGCGTCTGCCCGACTACGTTGTGCTGGCCTCCGAAACGCGACATCCAGAAGCGGTGGGCTAACACTGCCACGGCGGCGGCACCCGGCATGTCATCGTCCTGGGTCATCAGGCGCCCGAGTTCGGGAGTGGCTCCCAGAAGCGCAAAGAATTCGGCCGATGCATGTGGCGCCTGTACTCGTTCGGCCGGTCCCCGGCTCAATAGCACCGGTGAATCAAACATCGAGATTGCGGCCATGGCTTCGAATGCCTTGGCATTACCCCGCCACGCATCGAAGAGGCTAAAGGGTGGGCTTTGCCAGTCCCCCGTCGAGCCTGATGTAACCGGCGGCCTGGACTTGATGTCCACCAAACGGTCTGCGTGCGGGAACGGCAGGGAGCGAAGCAAGACTCCCTCAACCACGCTGAATACGGCAGTCGTTGCTGCGATTCCAAGTGCCAGAGTCAAAGCGGCGGCCGTGCCGTGAGCGCGGTGACGTCGAAGTGAGCGAATGGCTGACACGAGTTCTACCGACATGCCGCCCTCCTCACGGCCAGCGTTCTTTGGGTAACGTCGGTATCGGGCGTCAGGCGGCCACCACCATCCAACGCTGCCGGGCGCCAGCAGGTCGGTCAGCTCTCACGAACCCAAGATCGGTGTACTGAAGGTGCCGGAGCGAGTTCAGAGCCCGACCCAGGACAACAATCTGGCGGAAGCGCTCGTCGTGGCGAAGAGCGTCGAAGCTGTCCGTGGGAAGCCGGAGTCGCCACTCGACCTCGTTATTGATCATGGTGATAGCGGTGCGGTCTAACCGAATCGGAATTGAGCTGCGGGCGAACCGCCCGCTGCCACACAAACACAATTCTTCCTTCTCGGACACAGCAATGCCAGGTGCGGCGCCCGAGCTTGGCCACACGAGCGCCCGACAGCTCCAATTCCCGGGTTAGACCGCGCCTTGCGACAGGCGGAAGTCGCGGGAACTGTGAACGATGGTTGCGATCCCGATGATGTCTCCCTGAAGGCGATAACACGATGCGGTAGGGAGCATGAATCAGTTCTCTGAGGTCTTCATCGACCTCCGGCACAACGCGGCCGGACCGGGGCCACTGCAGAAGTTGGTCAACGGCGCCAATGAGACCCTCCACCGTCGCCTGCGCGTAGTGTTCCGAATCTCGAGCGATGTAGGCGTAGATGGCGGCGAGGTCCGCGTCGG
>DATMAW010000174.1:0-11864 GCA_035559715.1 Gemmatimonadales bacterium
CCGGCAAACAGCTTCTCCTGGGCGGCAGGGAGGGCGTGTGAGTCCGGTGGCCGGGTTGCCGGCGAACCGTTCCGCGTCGTGGTGACGACCGATGTGTGGCATTGGCCGTCTTCGGAGGCACAGCGGAGCGCGAGGGCGGTCTTCGCCTCTTCGTGGCCCACGAGGGGCCAGGCCACGAGTTGCTGGTCGGACGCGTTGCTGAGGTCGGGCGGGAGGGTCATGGCTCCAAACTGTTGCATTCCGAGGCGCCGGCCGCAAGGTGGGCAAACGCGATCCCTCTGACGGATGAAGCTGATGTTCTTGCATGCCCAAGGATCGGCACGCAACATAAGTAGAGGGTTAGACCGCCACGAAGGACAGATGCTACTGCGCCCACGACCTATTTGATGAACAATCCCTCCCGCCACTCTTGATGCTTGGGATACCTATGGCCCTCGTGTTCCCCCTCGCCGCCGGTGGCACTCTCGTTGGATCCGCAGTCGTTGTTGCCAAGCGCAAGAAGGAGGTGCTCTTGGCCACTTCACTTCACTTGTTGGGAGAAAGCGCAACGGTCCAAATAGCCATTCCTCCGCATGGCGGCCAGTGCGACCTTCCGCAACGCTATCCCCTGGTGTCGACGCCAGCGGTTAATGCCACAGTGGGGGCAGTCAATCCCTTTGCTGACCTTGCTGTTCTGGCGTTCGAGGCTCCTGATGAGAACCCGTTGGTCGTCCCGCCAATCCCCGAAAAGCCAGGCCTGATTGCCGTTGGGTCGGAAGTCGCCGTCCTCGGGTATCCATTTGCGCCGCTCGGGTCCTTCTTAGAAACCTGGACCCCAGGCATCGTGACCGCCCTTGCCAAGCGGGATGTCGCACCGGGCGTCATTGTCGACGAACTCGTCCTCTCCAATGTCGCACATCCGGGATCCTCGGGATCAGCTGTTATCGGCCGTAGAGACGCGCGCCTCTATGGCATTCTTCGAGGCGCTCTGGCACCACCGGAGGTCCTACGCATTGGGAACATCCCGATCGCTACTGACACATCTGTGACGTTCGCCACCAGTAGCCACCTAGTGCAGGAGTTGGTCGAGGCGACCTTTCAGACGCTGGGAGTCTCCTGATGAATGCCGTCCTTGATGGACTCTCCGAGGTCGAGCTCCTGGCTTTGCTCCCGGCTTCCGTGGCTGGGGCCGTGAAGGGCATGGAGCAGGCAGGCCTCCAGTGGGAGCAAGTCGGCGCAACCCTGGCAGCAACTCCAACATCCGGCATCGCCTTAAAAGGTGGCGGTCGGTGGCCCGATCGGCTCTGGGAATCCACAAAGGCGGAGTTTCACGTCTTCCTTTGCACCGAGTCCCCGAACTACGCCGACCTTCGCCAGCAGTGGGACGCACTCAGGAAGAAATCGTCGACGATCGCCGTTTCCGCGCTCTCGGCGACGATCGGAGCACAAATCGGTGTCGCGGCAGGAGTCATCGCGCCGCTCGTCATCTGGCTCGCACTCGTCGCGTTGCGAATCGGAAAGGAGGCTCTCTGCCGAGCCGTCACTCAACAGCCACCACCGGCGCCCGGACAATCCTAACCGGTCATTCGTGGCCGTCTGACACGGAATTGGAGCCGTCGGGCGCTCGGGGGGCCCAACGCCCGTGCGACGGCTAGCGACGTCGCGGCCGATAATGAAGTTATGTTTGTGAGACATCGGGCGGGTCGCCTGCGGCTCAATTCCAATCCACAGGCCGCACCGTCACCAACATGGCGTTTGCTTACACCGATCATTTCTACTACCTCCCCGTCCCGGACCATCTGGAGTTCGAGGACGGTCTAATCGAGCCGGTCCCGAACCTCGATCAGATCACTGCGGCCGTGGCCAAATGGACTCACCCCGACGGTCACGTTTACCCCCGGATGCAGAAAACTATGAGGCAAAAGCCCGGCTGGAAGCGCCCTCGGAAGGTGCCGCAGTCCGAGCGTCCCGGCCTCTTACATCAACTACCTACCACGCATTCGCTGCATCTTGCCAATCCGGTTCTTAATCAGGAGCAGGCGCGGTACGGCCCAGCCGGCTTCCTCATTCACTTTCTGGGTTTTCTGTATGGCTTTCAGTGTCAGTTTCATGATTGGTGGATGGATGGTCGCGTTTCGGTGAGGACGGGAGCCGACCACCCTCCGCCCACAGCATCGCGTGCTGGCAACATCATAACGAGGGCTCTACGCACCTGGCACTCTTTCGCGCCGCGACAGCGACTCGTCGCCACCAACCTCCTCTATCTCCACTCCCGAACCGTGGTCTACGAGATGGAGTGGGAGTGCTTTCAGGCAGAATACCAAGTCCTTGACGCCGTTTTCGCTCTTGCCCGCGATACGGGCCAGATCCCCCCTAGGCCGAGAATCCCGCACGACCAGCGAATAGCGGCTCTTTGTAACCGCTTTGGGATCCCTTTGGATGGCGGTATTCTCCAAACTGTCGTTCGCCTCCGAAATGAGCTCCTGCACGAGGTCCTTTGGGATGGACGGATGCCCGGAGAAGCTCGCAGCCCCGAATCGCTCCTGGCCTCGGAATGGGTCCACAGGTTAGTACGGAGGGCTACGTTCGCAGCACTGGGTCTTCATGGCACGTACATTCGCACGCCATGGTGGGGTTTCGGCACCTTCGTGTTTGACGTCTCAGGCGATACACTGCCTGCGGCCTAACCCGACCATATGAAAGCGCGGAGCAGCGCTCGGGCGGCTCCTGAGGTTTGCGCGGAGCGTCGCCTCGAGGGTCACCTTCGGTGGTCCCACACAGGAGGCTCCGATGCGTTGGGTCGGGCTGGATCTGCACCAGCGGTCCATCACGGCGAGCGCCCTCGACGACGACGGCCACGTCGTGGCCGAGCACCGGCGGTTGCCCGCGGACGTGGTTTCCCCGTCCATTGACACCCGCGCTTTTAGAGGCGCGGTTGGACGCTGACGGGCGCTCGCGCCGAGCGCCTGGCTGGCGGCTAGCGCCGTCGCGACCCATAAGGAAGAATTGAGGTCGTGTGGCCGCCGCCGGGTGGCCCGCAGGTCAACCGCAGAGCGTTTAGACTGCGCGGTGCACTCGAGCAAATCCGAACCTTGAGCATCGATATGAAAGCTGTCGTTGTTGGAGTGATCACCATCTTGTTTATCGCCAGTCCCGCCACGGCTCAGACCGGCCGGCGGCTTGGTGGCTACTACGGAGTTGACCTTGCCGCTGATCCTCATCCCGGTAATCACCACGTGGGGTTCGTATACGCTACGCCGGCGTTCGGCGTATTCGAGCTCTATCCTGCTCTGGAGGTCTTCTTCGATCGCCTCGCCGACGGGTCCGTGTGGCAAGCCTCCCTGAATCTCCGGGCTCGCTGGGCGCGATCCAGCGGTCGGCAGTCGCCCTTCTACGCCGGCGGTGGTCTCAACGTCCGGTCTGATACGTTTGAGCCCGGTCTGCTGATTGGGATCGAAATGCCGTGGAAGCGTGGCCGGCCCTTCTTTGAGTTTCGTTTTTTCGGTACGGACATCGATCGGGCGTCCTATGACGTCCTTGTGGGAACTACATTTCCTTTGCGCTAGGAACGGTGCCCGACGCGCAGTCTAACCCGACTATATGAAAGCTTAGAGCCTGCGAGCGAGGCGCACATTTCAGCGTCGCGCAGTCGTTCGATGGTTGCCTGAAGCGCGGGTGCGAGGGCGGGGGCGTCGAGCGGTGGCGGCGTCGGCAGGCTGCGGGCGGCCAGCGGATTCGAGCGCAGGCGGACTTTGCGCGGCGCCGGGGCGCTGTGTTTAGAGCGCCTCGAACACCTTGAGGAAGGTGTCCTGCGCCAGGTCTTCGGCTGTCTCGGGCTCATCCACCAGATGAGAGATGGCGGTGAGGACCGGCTGCTGGTAGCGGAGCGCGAGGGCGGTCTTGGCCTCTTCGTGGCCCTCGAGGGACCAGGCCACGAGTTGCTGGTCGGACGCGTTGCTGAGGTCGGGCGGGAGGGTCATGGCAACGAACTGTTGCATTCCAAGGCGCTGGCCGCGAGGTGGGTAAACGCGATCTCTCTGACCGATAAAGCTGATGTTCTTGCATGCCCAAGGATCGGCACGCAACATAAGGAGAGGTTAGACGGCGGGAGCTGAACAAATCGGTGAGCTGGCCTGGGCCAACGACGCCCAGCTAATGCTCGTCCCCCACGATTCGCTGATGTCGATCTATCGAGGCATCTATCGCGGCTTTCGCTCCGCCGAGTTCACGTGGGACACCTTACACGTCTCGGCGCTGGCCCGCGACGCGGGCGTGCTGTCAGGTGCGGGGCACGTCGCAGTGACTGATACAACCGGCCGGACCGTTCGGCAGGCAGTTGCCGTCACCTACGTATTCGTGCGCCGCGACGCTGGATGGCAGCTTCTTCACGGCCACGCGTCGCACCGCGTGCTTCAATAGGGGGGCTCGCCCGGCGCGCGGTGCGAGCGCGGGTGAACGGCCCGGGACATCGTTGACAGAACGTCCGGGGACATGGTGAACACTTTTCTTGAGGGACGGAGCCCCGGTGATGGTGTGGGTGTGTTCGTCGAAGCGGCCGAGGAGTGTTTGGTAGTAGAGGATGGGCCACGTATCCTCCAGAGCGAAGCTGCCTGACAGCACCGCCCGCATAGAAGCGCCCACAGAGAAGGGTGACGCCCGATGAATCGCCGACGATTTGCCGCGACAGCGGCCTGCTTATTGATGGGGCCATCGTGGCCCGCACTCCTCGAGCGTCAAGGGGCGAGCAGGACTCGTCTCATTCTTCTCGGCACTGGTGGCGGCCCGCGCCCCCGCACCAACCGGAGTGCATCAGGGCAGGTCATCGTTGTCAACAACACCGCGTACGTCGTGGACTGTGGTGACGGCGTTGCGCGACAACTCGCCGCCGCCGGCGTACCCCTCACGACGCTACGGCACATATTCATCACGCATCAGCATTCCGATCACAACCTTGACTACGGCAACCTGATCCTCCTCGCGTGGGCGGTGGGGCTTGAGACGCGACTCGATACGTGGGGACCACCGCCACTCGAGCAGATGACGAAATCGTTCTTCGAAATGAACGCGTATGACATCCAGATCCGGATCGCCGATGAGGCGTATCCCCCACTTGCTCCCCTTGTGCACCCCCACGAGTTGACGCGGAGTGGTCCGGTTGTGAGCGACGGGCCGGTGAAGGTTTCCACGACCGTGGTGCATCATCCGATCGTGGAACCGGCGCTGGCCTATCGCTTCGATACTCCTGATCGCTCAATCGTGATCTCGGGAGATACCACGCCCTCTGACAACCTCATTCGACTTGCCCGGGATGCCGATGTGCTGGTTCATGAGGCGATGTACTTGCCGGCGGTCGAGCGGCTCGCCGCTCGCGTCCCGAACCACCCGCGGCTGAAACAGCATCTGCTGGCCAGCCATACGGCCGTTGAGGACGTGGGGCGTGTCGCTCAGGAGGCCGGCGTGAAACTCCTCGTACTCTCCCATCTGGTGCCGGCGGATGACCCCGCCGTTACGGATCAGATGTGGATCGAAGCGGCGCGCGTGCATTTTCGCGGCCCCGTGATTGTCGGTGAGGATCTGCTCGAGATATGAAAGTCGGAGCACCGCTGCGCGCAGCCTCACCCCATTAAGAAGCGCGGTGTCAAGAGTGGGTCGGTGATCTACTGTCGGACGGCGGTGACCGATCTCTACGGCCGGGCGGGGCGGGCCTGGCTCCGGACGGTGGAGCTCTCCCCGATGGGCCGACTCCAGGTGAACCTCCGGCTGGAGCTGGCGCACGTGCGCCCACTAACAACCGCCTTTTCAGAGGCGCGGTTGCAGCTGACCGCGCGTACGTTCTAAAGGAACCGTTGAGTTGTTGCGCTGGCCGGCATCGCCCTACGTTCAGCATCCTGCCGCCCCGGGTGATTGCGGAGGCAGCTGAAACGCGAGTCGTTATGCGGTTCCTGGAACAATCCCTCGCTGCTCGGTATCCTAGAGGCCATGACAACCTTTACCGCCGTAGTTCAGAAAGACCCCGACACCGGGCTGTACGTCGGCTACGTTCCCGGCTTCCCCGGCGCGCATAGCCAGGCGACCTCCCTCGACGAGCTCCAGGCCAACCTCCGAGAGGTGATCGAGTTGCTTTTGGAGGACGGCGCCCCAACCCTCGAAGCTGAGTTCGTGGGCATTCAAACCGTTGCGGTGTCATAGTTGCCGAAGCCGCCGGTCCTCAAGCCCCGGGAGGTTATTGCCCTGCGTGAGCGGCTCGGGTTTCGCGAGGTGCGCCAGCGCGGCTCTCACAAGCAGTTCCGACATCCGGACGGTCGTGTGACCACGGTACCAGTTCACCAGGGTCGGGATATCTCGCCCACTCTTCTTCGGCAGATCGCCGAAGACATCCGTCTGACTGTCGAGGAGTTCATCGCAACTCGATGACGCAGCCGCATGACCCCCATTGGGGGGGCAGCCGGGCGGGGGGGCGTGCGCCCGCGCCACGCCCAGCGCCGTCGCGTCCGATAAGGAAGTCAGTTCGTTTGTGTGCGGTGGCCGGACTGCCCGCTGCTCAAACGGAATCCGGTTATGCCGCCCGTCCACCCACGTGCCACAGCGGGTCTCACGTCAGCGAATTGGCGAACTCCCTTTCGGTGGGTAGACTTCACCCGTCAACCTGAGACGGTGTCCAATGACCCGTGAAGCACTTGAAGCGCAACTTCTTCGACTCCCACCCGACGAACGGGCACATCTGGCCCGGGTGCTGATCGAGAGCCTGGATGATCAGCCGGAGCTTGATCCTAGCTGGCTTGAGGAAGCACAGCGCCGAGCGGCGGAGCTGCGGTCGGGAGCCGTTCGGCCGGTGCCCGCGGCGAATGCCTTTGCGGAGGCGAGGCGCCGGATCGCCGGATGACGGCGGCCTTCCATCCCCTTGCCGCCGCTGAACTCACCGACGCTGCCGTTTTCTATGAAGGCCAGGCACAGGGCCTCGGCAGCGACTTCTTAGACGAAATCGAGCGACTCGTTGGGCTCGTCAGCGCGTATCCAGATCTCGGCCACCCCCAGCCCGGCGACATTCGCACCATACCGGCTCGGCGTTTCCCTTAAACCGTCGTCTACCAGACTATCGGCGACCGACCTTTCGTGCTCGCCATCGCCCATCAACGACGCCAGCCGCGTTACTGGTCAGGTCGAATCCGGTAAACCGCGCGGCCTAACCCCGACCATATGAAAGCGCGGAGCCGCCCTCGGGTGGCTCCTGAGGTTTGCGCGGAGCATCGCCTCGAGGGTCACCTTCGGTGGGGGACATGGTTAACACTTTTTCTTGAGGGATGGAGCCGCGGTGATGGTGTGGGTGTGTTCGTCGAGGCGGCCGAGGAGCGCTTGGTATTAGACGATGTTCCAGAGGCCGTGCGCGATTTCTTCCAGTCCGATGCATTCGTCGAGGTGCGTGGCAGCGGAGACGCTCGCCCACCACGGATAGAAGGAAACGAGTTGGTATGGCTAAGCTCGTATTCGGAATGAACCAGTCCCTGGACGGCTACGTCGACCATATGGCGTTTGCGCCAAGCCCCACGCTCTTCCGCCACTTCATCGAGGAGGCTCAGGGGCAGGCGGGCAGTGTGTACGGCCGCAAAATGTATGAAATCATGCGCTACTGGGACGACGATCATCCTGAGTGGAGTACGGATGAACAAACCTTCGCGGCCGCGTGGCGCAGGCAGCCGAAATGGGTCGTCTCGCGCTCGTTGAAGTCGGTCGGCCCCAACGCCACGCTCGTTGCAGGTGATCTCGAGGCCGCGATCCGTCAGCTGAAGGCCCAGCGCGACGGGGAGATCGAAGTTGCTGGCCCGAACTTGGCGCAACGCCTCACCGAGCTTGGCCTGATCGATGAGTATAGAATCTACCTGCACCCCGTCGTGCTCGGGCACGGCACGCCATTGTTCGCCGGACGCACCCCGCCGCTCCGCCTCGTGTCCCATGATCGGATCGGCGAAGACGTGATCAGGTTGTCCTACGTTCCTGCTTTGTCTCGCGACTCGCCGGGCCGAAGTCTCCGCTGACACGTGCAAGGCGCGGTTCAGTGCGACCGGCTCCATCTGGCGATAGACCCGCAACGACGTGCAATCGGCGGTAGAGTTGGGCGAGCCGGCATTCGGCATCATGGTGATTGTTGCGCTCTACATCGCCGGCGTCGCCGCAATCCTGGTTGGAGTCTTTGCCGTCCGCTGTCGGCAGAACGGTTCGGGCAATCACCCGCCCACCCTCCTCGCGGACCGAGGCGACCGTGGTTGCCTGATGCTACATCCAGCACCACATGTTTCCTCGTCCGTTTTATGAGAACCGCTCCTTGCTGCTGAGGTCCACGGGTCTGGGGAGACTCCATGGCAGCAGTAAGGGGCGCGCTCTCAATATGCGTTAGACCGCGAAACACAAGAGGCTTGGGGTCCTGAATCCTAAGTCCGTATGGTACTCACGTCTCTCCCGCGGCCGCCGAGGTACTCTAACCTTCCTGCGTAACAATCTGGCGGTCCGCGTCTGCCACCGGCATATTCGAGCGCCCCCCTCCCCAGGCTCCCTGTGCGTCTTACAAGCTGCGTATGGCCTGCCCTTCTCTTCGTCCCAGCACGCAGCGCCTGGTCCCAGGAAGTCGGAGGTAGCCTGCAGGGGCGGGTCCTCGATCTTGCCGGACAAGCGCTGCCATCCGTTCAAATCCTCGTCACCGGACCTGGCCTCCCTGGCGAGCGTGCTGGCGTTACCAGGAGTGACGGGCGTTTTTCCTTCGTGGGATTGCCGGTGGGCACCTACCGGATCCGCGTTGCGGGCATCGGCTACCGGATTGCGATCTACGAACGGGTGACGGTCCAGCTCGGTCGCGCCACAGATCTCGGTGAGATGCGGCTCGAGCCGCAGACCGTGAATCTTCCGGAGCTGGTCATCACTGGCCGTCCCTCGAACATCGGCCCGACGACGACGGCGATCGGGCTGAACCTGTCGGCCGAGACCTTCGAGGCGCTACCGACCGAGCGGGACTATCGCTCCATCATCGCGTTGCTGCCCCAGGCCAACGCCAGCTTCTACGGTGACGGCGTGAACATCGGCGGAAGCACTGGCTCGGAGAACGTCCATTACATCGACGGCGTCAACGTGACGGATTCCTGGACCGCCGCGGCCGGCACCAGCCTGCCCTACAACTTCGTCGAGGAGATTCAGGTCAAGGCGGGAGGCTACGAGGCGGAATTCGGCAAGTCATTAGGGGGGATCATTAACGTGGTCACGTCTTCCCCCAAAAACCGCTTCAACGCCAAGGCGTTCGGCTTCGTGACCAATCACCGGCTGGCCGCCGATTATCGCCCCGGCCTGCTCGAGGCGCGGGTCCCCGCGTTCTCTACCTACGACATGGGTCTCAGCGCGAGCGGCCCCGTCGTGCCGGGACGACTGTTCATTCTTGCCGCGTATAACCCGAGCTTCGAGCGCAAGGACGTCGAGCTGTTGAACCTCGGCGTGTACCCGGACCGGAAGACCGCGCACGTGTTCGCCGGGAAGCTCATGTGGCGGGCGGCGTCGACCACGGACCTGACCCTCTCGGTATTCGGCGACCCCACCAGTCAGCATCGCGTGGGCCCATCGCGAATCACTCCAGACATCCCCGGGTCCCTGTCCAACGCCGATCCATTCCTCGGCGTCATCCGATGGGGTGGGATCAATGGCTCGCTCACCGCGCACAGCACCCCGGCTCCGTGGTTGGCGCTCGAGGCGTCGGCGGCTCGCTACGACAGGACGGACCGGGAGACGCCGGAGACCCAGATCGGATCCCGCGAACCCTACTACTGGGACCAATTGACCAACACGCTGTCCGGCGGGTTCGGCAGCACCGTTGATGATGCGCGCAACAGCCGCACCACAGGAAAGCTGGCGGCCACGTTCTTCCGGGGCCCACACACGGTCAAGGCCGGTGCGGAATACGAGGACAACAGGTTGGATTATGAACAGGCGACCACGAGCCCGGGCCTCGTGCTGCTGGTTGCTCCGTCTACTTACGTCGCTGTCACGCTTGGGCACGACAATGCGGCTCGCAACCGCGTGCCGAGTTTCTTTCTGCAGGACTCCTGGCGAGCCAGTGACCGGCTCGTCGTCAACGCCGGTCTGCGTTGGGACGGACAGTACTTGATTGGCGCGGGCGATTCCGTGGCTCAGGCGATCACGAACCAATTCCAGCCGCGCCTGGGCGTGAGCTTCCAGCCGGGCCGCATCGGCTCGCAAAGGATCTCTGGCTCATTTGGGCGCTTCTATCAGCAAATGCCCCTGTGGCTGTCTCACCTGGAGCACGTGGTGAACGTCGGGTGCAGCTCCCTCTACCCGCTCGACCCAAGGCTTCCGGGAGCCCAGCCCACCTTCACCGTGTGTTTCACGCCTCCGGCGTCGCCCCGGGGGTCCAAAGTGAACGACGTGGACGGAGAGCATTTCGACGAGTTCACGCTGTCGTACGAGAGCCAACTCCCGTCCGATGCGAAGCTGGTCTTGCGGGGAGTCCACCGGGTGCTTCGGGCAGCGTATACGGCGGGCATCAAGACCGTGGTCCTCGCGACCGGGCCGGTTGACTCGGTGTATGCAGGGAACCCCGGCCGCGGACCGTTGAGCTTCCTACCCGACGCCCGGCGCGAGTACACCGCCGCAGAGGTATCCGTTCAGCGCCTGCGGTCACGCGGACTGAGTTTTCTCGCCAACTACGTACTGTCCCGGAGCTACGGCAACTACACCGGTCTCTTTGCCGCGGACGTGAGACGCGCCACCCCCGGGTGGAACTATGCCCTCATGCGGGCCGACCAGGCGACCAACAGCACCGGTCCCCTGCCGAACGACCGGCCGCACGTGCTCAAGCTGTGGGGCTCCTACCGGATCAACTCAGGCTTCAGTGCTGGAACCTTCTTCACCTGGGAGAGCGGCACGCCGTTGGCAGAAACCGGACCCGCGAATGCTCTCGGTGGCGACCTGTGGCCTGTGTTTTTGGTGCCCCGCGGCTGGAGTGGACGAACGCCCGCCATTTGGGACGTCAGTCTGCGTCTTGCCCACGATGTGCGCCGGGTCGGGCTAGGCTCTGGCCGCGTGATCGCAGACCTGCTGCACGTTGGGAGCCCGCGCACGGTGGTGGACGTGGACCAGCGCCGCTTTGTCGGTTTTCAGGGAAACGCCAATCCGACCTTCGGCCGGGCCATCCGATACCAGCCGCCCATGCAATTGCGCGTCGGACTCGAGTGGCAGTTCCGTCAATAGGAGTTGGGTTGAGTCCACAGCGCGGAACGCTCTCCCACCAAACGATCTGTAGAGGGCTCCGGTGATCGATCGGCTGCGAGCCGCTCTCTCTGACCGGTACGCGATCCAGCGGGAGCTCGGTCGCGGCGGGATGGCCACGGTGTACCTGGCCGACGACCTGAAGCACCGGCGCCGGGTGGCGATCAAGGTGCTGCGTCCCGAGGTCGGCGCTTCGCTTGGCACGCAGCGGTTCCTGCGTGAGATCGCCATCGCCGCGCAGCTTCAGCACCCCAACATCCTGATGCTCATCGATTCCGGTGACGTGGACGGCTCGCTCTACTACGTCATGCCGTTCGTGGAAGGCGAGTCGCTCCGGGACCGGTTGAACCGCGAAACACAGCTGCCCATCGCCGAAGCCGTCCGGATCGCCGGCGAAATTGCCGATGGCCTGGCCTACGCCCACGGGCGCGGGGTCATCCACCGCGACATCAAGCCCGAAAACATCCTTCTCACTGGTGGGCATGCCGTGATCGCCGACTTCGGCATCGCGCGGGCGATCTCGGCATCTGGCGGCGACAAGCTCACCGAGACCGGGCTGGCGCTCGGCACGCCTCTCTACATGAGCCCGGAACAGGCCGGCGGTCAGGGCGCGGTTGACGCCC